>CAIKVZ010000239.1 GCA_903830985.1 uncultured beta proteobacterium | reverse complement strand
TAGCCCAGTCAGGGCCATACCGGTTGCTGGCATGCCAGTACAAATGCTCCCTGATGAGGGTGCGGCCTGTGAGCCCTTCCGCAATGTAAGGGTTGGCCGCAATGCCTCGGCGCATGTAGGTGCAGGCGCTCACAAAATCCCCGTCGCGAAACGCAATTTGGCCCGCCTGGTACCAGTGCGCTGGTGAAGTGGCTGCTTCTTTCAAATAGCTTTTCATGGCGGTCTTGGTGTCGCCGGTCATCAGGCTGATGTCGCCCATGAGCATGCGCACGCCCAGGTTGTCAGCGGGGCACCAGGCCAGCAGCTTTTTAGCCAATGCTTTGGCCGCCTTGCCGTCACCTCGGTGCATCAACCCCAGCAGAAAGCCGTGGGCAATGCGCAAAAAGGAGCGGTTGTCGATCTCAGCCCATGAAATCTGGCCTTTGAAGCCTGGCGGGATGAGGGCAATAGCCTGTCGGTAGGCTTTTTCGCGCACGTCAGTGGATTCATCGCGCATTTCAAGGCTCCACAGCCGATTGGCAATGAAGTTTTGAATCTCCAGTTGCCCCGGGAACTTGACCAACAGCTTTCGGGCGCGCAGCAGGGCCTGTTTATGGCTGATGCGGCCTGCTTCAAGGCTGTCGATCAACTCGTCAAGCTCCTCTTCTTCGGCCCAATCCCTGGAGAACGTGCCGTATTGAACCGTCTTGTCGGTCCCGTCGTCGGTGCCCGCACTTACCGAAAAACTAAGTTGGGTCGTCATTGTTTGGGTCCTTTTTTGGCTGTTAGGTTGTGAACACCCGTCCCTGCGAGGCAACATATCGGCGAATTTCAGGCGCCATGTGTTCTGGCACCAGCATCACGGCCAGTTCCATCGCATCGGCAATGCGCTCGATGGAAGACAAGCGCGGATCGCGCTTGCTGCTCTCTATCTCTGACAGATGCTGCACCGACATGCCCGCAATGCTCGAAACGTTTTCCAGGGTCAAGTGACGCTGGTTACGGTATCGGCGAAGGGTTGAGGGGATGTAGGAGTGCATAGTGGGCAGTTTAGGTTGCGAGATGGAAGATTTTTCATGCGATATTGTGAATTCGTAAAATCAAACTCCCTACTCCAACAACGCAGTTTCCGCCTGCCGCCGCGTGACAAGTCCCGCAAGCACCCTCCCCCCTCCATAAACCCAGCGGCGCAACTCTTGCCCGGCGCCGGGCCAGTCGCGTTGATTAATCCTTCTGCGCAGCGTTGATGTTTGTAGCCGCCCGTTGGGCGCCTGCGGCGTGAGATACAAAGCAAAGCTCCCAGCGCAAGCAATCGTGCTGGAAGAGGCCAAACGCAACACCCGCGAGATCGCCGCCTCCAGGCTGTCAACGAAGTAGGTGTCGTACTTGGCCAGTTGCGCCGGATCACCGAACTTGCTGCAGACATGCTCGAAGTGGGCTTGTGAGAACGCCTGATCGGCACTCGCCGTTGGCATGGGACCGGCCAGGAACACGACCAGATCGCGAAACTCGGGCCAGGTGCGTGGGCGCAGTGTGTCGCCCTGCCAGTCAAGGATCGACAGATCCCCGGCCTCAGAGTCCACGAATAGCGTCTTGCGGGAATCAAGTGTGCGGATCTGTGACGTCTTGCCGGAGCCAGGAATCCCTATCAGGGCAATCTTGGCACAGCGCTTCTCCGACATCCGTTCTTCGGCAGAGATGATTGGGAGTGCCATCACGCCACCTCTTTCATCTGATCGATCACCGCCGGGTTCCAGAGAATCTGGTAGCCCGAATGACCATTGCGGGAGTACGGCAGCGCCTCACCCCATGCCTGACCTGCTTCAGTGAGCTCCCATTCGTCACGTTCATTGCGCAGTTGCAAACCCATTGCAGCCAAGCGGGCATTGACACTGCGAGCGGCCATGCCCAGGTGTTGTCCCAGCTTGGTCGGATTCATGGCGGCGATTGGCTCGTCGTTGGTGGGCAAAGCCCTACGCATGGTTTCAATGGCAAGGCCGGTGTTTTCTTGGATGCAGGTCAATGTGGCGGCCATGGCAACGCCATGCTTGACACCAGGACCGGCGAGCGGATCCGCGACAAGATTGCCGCCAGCAAGCGCAAGGGACTGTGGATGGGTGGTGTGCCGCCATTGGGCTACGACGTTGCCAACCGTCTGCTGGTCATCAACGAGACCGAGGCCGCCGTAGTGCGGCGCATCTTTGCCGAAATGCTCACCATTGGGTCACCGACGCGAATCGCTGAGCGCCTCGAATCTGAAGGGATCACATTGCTGGCGCCCGACATTGTCATGCAGTTGATCGCAGGCACGCAGCCAAGGCGGCTGACATTGATGTGGTTCCAGCGGAACCGGCTGCCGGTGGGCTGGCAGGCTCAGCGCGCAATCATCGACAGCTTCAAATAGGAATCACCATGGCCAAGAAAGACAAAGGGCTGATCACTGGCGAGCCAGTGACCTATCAAATTCCAGCGCCAGCAGGCGGCGTGCAGATGGAAACGTTCATTCCGTGGACGCTGGTCAAGCGCGGCGTGCGGCGGCAGGTGATCACGCCGATTGACGCGCCAGAGCAGTTTCAATCGGAGGCCACCGCACAGGGCCGCGAACGCGATGCCGCCAAAGACAGCCCGTTGATCCGGGCGCTGGGGTTATCGCACTATTGGCAGCGGTTGCTTGATGAAGGAAAATGCCGATCGTTGACAGAGATTGCCGCCATTGAGGGGATCGACCTGGGTCGGGCCAGTCGAATTGCGCAACTCTGCGAACTGGCCCCAGCCCTCACAGAAATCTACCTTGCCGACAGCAGTGCG
>CAIKVZ010000238.1 GCA_903830985.1 uncultured beta proteobacterium | reverse complement strand
TCCGCTGTGCGGGCTGCGATAGCGCCGGCTGGGACTTTGCAGCGCGGCATGGCGTTGGCCTTGCGAAAGCAAGACCCCTTTGCTGCAGACAGCGCCAGCGCCGTGGCGAACGCATTCGACCAATGCGCGAGGTTGGGCTGGACCCGTGTCTGCCAATTGTTTGTCCCCGCTGATGACGTGACCGTTCTGGAAAACGCATGGGCGGCCATTGGCCATTTGCCCTTATGGGCCGCTTTGCTTTACCGAGGGGCGGAGTTGTCCGGCGGTCGATCACTGCAGCAGCGGCTAGCCGAGCTTGCCAGCGGCGAGCAAACCGCCTGGGATGCCGATCCGCTGCTCACGGAAATTCAGGTGGCCCGCACTCCCGGGGAGGACAACCGACCTACGGATCTTCTGGAAGCGGAAGGATTTCCCCCGGAGATGCGATTGCTTTATGGCCTGGCGCACCGTGTATGGAGAGGTGAGGGCTGGCCGACACTGCTTACCGCGGCGGCCTACCTCGAAGATATTGAACCCGTGACCGTCGCCAGCGCCCTGGTACGGGTTGGTCATCACCTTAGGTCCGGCCTGGACTGGCCGCTCGAGTGGTTCGAGCTGGCCCGGCTCAGCAACCGGGAGGCGCAGATCCTTTTTGCTGACTCTTCGCTTTGCCGCCGGCTATGCAAGCCTGGCGTGAAGTCCAGGCTTGAACCCAGGTTGTTTGCGGAAGCCTTGCGCGAGCGCTATCGTCAAGCGACCGCTGCGCTTTCGCATATCAACGGCCTGCTGGCAAGCGGCGCCTGGCACGAGGCCGGAGTGGTTGCGCTGAGCCTGCGAAACGATGAAGTTACCCGACTTGACGCTGCCGATTTTGAGCAATTTGCAGCAGGCCCAGCTTCTGCTGAAGACGGCGGGGACGAGGACGCTGCGCCGCTCTGGCGCGCAATGTCCAGGCGCGCAGCCAAAAAGCTTGACGCGGTGTTTGGCCGAGAGGTTGTCGCGAGAAGGTGGACCCTTTCGGCCGCGGCCATCGGCAAAGGGTTTGCGGACAAGTCCCGGGACGTTGCTGAATTCCCCGGCGATGAGATGGCCCTGCTGCAGAGGACATGGCCGTTGCCTGTGCAGCGAGCTCTGGTCAGAGCCGGTCGTTTCGATTGCCTTTGCCTGGACCTGCCCGTTTGGACTGAGCTTGCGCTGGCGACTCTGCTCAGGGCGGCGACGAGCGTTCGTTTTGATGGAACCGGTCTGCTGCGTGGACGCATTGCCGCGATGGATGATCCGAAGGAATTGCTGGACGCACTTGTTCGCCTGGCAGACGACCGTGCATCTGCCGTGTCGCGCCGGGCCAGAAACCTGATCAGTGCCGACAGCCACAAGCCCGAGCCACGCAAGGGATCGAATGCAGTTACGGCACCGGCGGTGTTGCCGGGCTGGAGCGAATGGATTGCCCCCTACATTGGCGCCCCACTTTGGCGAAAGGCCCTGGCAGCACGCGTTGTCTCCGGAGCAACGCTGGAGCAGGTTTTCCAGTTCTTGCACCTGGGGTTGCCTGCAGTGTCGCTGCAGGGGATGCAGCGCGAACTTGTTGCCTTGCTCGCGCAGGATTCGCAGGCCGGCGCGGCCTGCGTGCAGCCGCTGTTGCGCTGGCTCACACGTGAGCCAGCCTCTGTTGCGCTGGTTGCCGGCGCGATGTCAGGAAGCCTTTGCAGACTGCTGTGTGGGCTTACCCGAGACGAGCTGTCCGATGCGCTTCTGGACCGCTTTTCCGCCTTCGCTCCCGCCGCGCGCAGCAGGGAGCTTTGGGATGCGCGCATGCGGCGCATGGTGCACGTCAACACCCTTCGCACGCTGATGATCGAGGCGGCACAGCGTCGATGGAACCTGGACTGGTCGCACTCATGGGTGGCTTTGCCGGGAAGCATCCCTGAGCGCGCCTGCGCATTGGTGCTTGCTGCCAGAAGGGACCCGAGTCGTCTGAAGAAACTGCGCGTGAAATTCGGCGATGCAGTCATCGCCATTGCGCTGCGCGAGGCCGCGGCCTCGCTGCCGCCCAACTGCAAGGGCGATGCGGCC
>CAIKVZ010000237.1 GCA_903830985.1 uncultured beta proteobacterium | reverse complement strand
GCCACAACCCCGAGTTCACCATGATGGAGTTCTACGCGGCCTACTGGAATTATCTGGACCTGATGGAATTCACCGAAGCGCTGATTCGCAACGCCGCACAGCAGGCGCTGGGCACGCTGCAATTGAGCTACCAGGGACGCGCCGTGGACCTGAGCCAGCCCTTCTAACGCCTGACCATCCGTGAAGCCATCCACAAGCACACCGAAGCCGGCGCGCACCTGGACGACCCCGTCTGGCTCACCAGCGCGCTGAAGAAACTGGGCCTGACTGAGGCCAAGAACAAGCTGGCTGCACGCTCCCTGGCCAGTCTGCAGGTGCTGTACTTTGAAGAGACCGTGGAAGACAAACTCTGGCAGCCGACCTTCATCTGCGAGCACCCGACGGAGATATCCCCGCTGGCGCGCGCCAACGATGCACGCCCCGAAGTGACGGAGCGCTTCGAGCTCTACATCACGGGACGTGAGTTCGGCAACGGTTTCAGCGAGTTGAACGACGCCCAGGATCAGGCTGCGCGCCTGCAGTCGCAGGTGACAGCCAAGGACAGCGGCGACGACGAGGCCATGTACTACGACCACGATTTCATCCGCGCGCTGGAGTACGGCATGCCCCCCACGGGTGGCTGCGGCATCGGCATCGACCGTCTCATGATGCTGCTCACCGACAGCCCCAGCATTCGCGACGTGATCCTGTTCCCGGCGCTGCGCCGCGAGGCTTGAGGGCTTGAAGTTTCTCGGCGGTTACGCGCCGGCCACGCTGGACCAGGTGCGCGACTTGCTGGGCAAAGGCACCCTGGGGGAGTTGCTGCGCAGCAAGTACGGTAACGTGCACGAAGTGCGCACGGATCGCGCCCTGTACGACTACGTCAACGGTCTGCGGCTGGAGCACCTGCGCGGTGGCGAGCCCGTGAACAAGGTGTGTTACGACAGCAAGTTGCAGATCATCACGCAGGCGCTGGGCACGCACACCACGGTGTCACGCGTGCAGGGCAACCGCCTCTTGGCCAAGCGCGAGATCCGCGTGGCCAGCCTGTTCAAGGAAGTGCCGATCGAGTTCCTGAAAATGATCGCCGTGCACGAACTGGCGCACACCAAGGAACGTGAACACGACAAGGCGTTCTACCGTCTGTGCTGTTTCATGGAACCCCAGTACCACCAGCATGAGTTTGACCTGCGCCTGTACCTGACACACCTCGACCAGGTGGGACCACTGGCCTGGGGATCAGCCTAGCAATCGCGCGCGCGCCTCCTGGTACTCGCGCTTGAGTTGCGCCACGAAGTCGGCCGTGCTCTGAACCTTGGTCACGGCGCCAATGCCCTGGCCGCAACCCCAGATGTCCTTCCAGGCCTTGGCATCTGCCGAGCCAAAATTCATCTTGCTCGGATCGCTCTCGGGCAGGTGTTCGGGGTCGAGTCCGGCGGCGCGAATGCTCGGCGCCAGGTAGTTGCCGTGCACGCCGGTGAACAGGTTGCTGTACACGATGTCATCGGAGTTGCAGTCAACGATGGCCTGCTTGTAGTCCTCGGCGGCGCGGGCCTCGTGGGTCGCGATGAAGGCCGAGCCGATGTAGGCAAAGTCTGCACCCATGGCCTGCGCTGCCAGCACGGCACCGCCCGTGGCGATGGAACCGCTGAGCGCAATCGGGCCGTCGAACCACTGGCGCAGTTCCTGCACCAGGGCAAACGGGCTCTTCACGCCGGCGTGGCCGCCAGCGCCTGTGGCCACGGCCACCAGGCCGTCAGCGCCCTTCTCAATCGCCTTGTGCGCGAACTTGTTGTTGATGATGTCGTGCAGCACCACGCCGCCGTAGCTGTGCGCTGCGGCGTTGATGTCCTCGCGCGCACCGAGCGAGGTGATGATGATCGGCACCTGGTACTTCACACATGCGGCCATGTCGTGCTCGAGTCGGTCGTTGGACTTGTGCACGATCTGGTTGATGGCAAAGGGCGCTGCCGGCGCATCCGGGTGCGCCGCGTTGTAGGCCGCCAGCGTCTCGGTGATCTCGGCCAGCCAGTCGTCCAGCATGGACGCGGGCCGAGCGTTCAGTGAGGGCATGGAGCCCACCACGCCGGCGATGCACTGGGTAATCACCAGTTTGGGGTTGCTGATGATGAACAACGGCGAGGCGATCACCGGAAAAGGCAAGGCGTTGAGCGGCGCGGGAAGTCTGGACATGGGAGTTCCTCGTGAAATCAGAATGCGTCGATGGCCAGTGCCGTGGCGCTGGTGGCGCCGTGCACGATGCTGTCGCGCACGCCGGGCACCTTGCTCAGGATGTGCTCGGCGTAGAACTGCGCGGTGGTGATCTTGGCTTGCATGAAGCCGGCATCAACGCCTGCCGCCAACTGTTCCTGCGCCACCAGCAGCGAGCGCGCCATCTGCCAGCCTGCCATCAGGTTGCCGGCCAGCATCAGGTAGGGCACGCTGCCGGCGTAGACGCCAACCGGGTTGCTGCGGCTGTTGGCCGCCATGAATTCCACCACCTCGACGAAGGCTTCACGCGCCGCGCCCAGGCGCTTCGCCATGGACAGGGCGGCGGACGTGGCGCTGCCCGCCAGTTCGAGTTCGGTGAGTGCGATCTGCGCCGCCAGGCCCTTGGCGACTTGGCCGCCGTCGCGCGCCGTCTTGCGCCCCACCAGGTCGTTCGCCTGGATCGCCGTCGTGCCTTCGTAGATCGTCAGGATCTTGGCGTCGCGGTAGTACTGCGCGGCACCGGTTTCCTCGATGTAGCCCATGCCACCGTGCACCTGCACGCCCAGCGAGGTCACTTCCAGGCTCATCTCCGTGGAGAATCCCTTGATGAGCGGCACCATGAATTCGTAGAAGACCTGGTTCTGTTTGCGCACCTCGGCGTCCGGGTGGCAGTGCGCAGCGTCGTACGCGGCAGCGGAGGTTGATGCCAGACCGCGGCAGCCTTCGACATAGGCACGCATGGTCATGAGCATGCGGCGCACATCCGGGTGGTGGATGATGGCCGCGCCTGCGGGTGCTGCGGCGTCGACTGGGCGGCTTTGCACGCGGTCCTTGGCGAACTGCACGGCCTGCTGATAAGAGCGCTCGGCAATCGCGATGCCCTGCACGCCCACGCCGTAGCGCGCGGCGTTCATCATGATGAACATGTATTCCAGGCCGCGGTTCTCCTCGCCCACCAGGTAGCCCACGGCACCGCCATGGTCGCCGAACTGCAGCACGGCGGTGGGGCTGGCCTTGATGCCCATCTTGTGCTCGATGCTGACGCAATGCACATCGTTGCGTGCGCCCAAAGCGCCCTTGGCGTCGACCATGAACTTGGGAACGACGAACAGGCTGATGCCCTTGACGCCTTCGGGCGCGCCCTGCACGCGCGCCAGCACCAGATGGACGATGTTCTCGGCCATGTCGTGCTCACCCCAGGTGATGAAGATCTTGGTGCCGAACACCTTGTAGCTGCCGTCGCCCTGCGGCTCGGCGCGGGTGCGCACGGCCGCCAGATCCGAGCCGGCCTGGGGCTCGGTCAGGTTCATGGTGCCGCTCCACTGGCCGCTGACCAGTTTCTCCAGGTACACCGCCTTGAGTTCGTCCGAACCGGCCGTCAACAAGGCCTCGATCGCGCCGTCGCTGAGCAGCGGGCACAGGGCAAAGCTCATGTTGGCCGAGTTCTGCATTTCGCCGCAAAAAGCACCGATGGTCTTGGGCAGGCCCTGGCCGCCAAAGTCTACCGGGTGCTGCAAACCCTGCCAGCCGCCCTGGGTGAACTGCACATAGGCTTCCTTGAAGCCGGGGGTTGCCGTGACCACGCCAGCGTTCCACGAGGTCGGGTTCTTGTCGCCTTCCCAGTTAAGCGGCGCCAACACACCTTCGTTGAATTTGGCGCACTCTTCCAGCACCGCCTGCGCCGTGTCCAGGCCGGCATCTTCGAAGCCCGGAATCAGCGCGACCTGGTCGATCTTGGCCAGGTGCTGGATGTCGAACAGCATGTCTTTCAGGGGGGCGATATAGCTCATGGGTTTTCCTAAAGGATTGCAAGAAAAAGCCGCTCAACATTTCGTGAAAAATGGAGCGGCTGGGGTGGCGCGAAGCGCTTGAAATTACAGCGCCGCGACGAGTTCCGGCACGGCGACAAACAGATCGGCTTCGAGGCCGTAGTCGGCCACGCTGAAGATCGGTGCTTCGGCGTCCTTGTTGATGGCCACGATGACCTTGGAGTCCTTCATGCCGGCCAGATGCTGGATCGCGCCGCTGATGCCGGCGGCGATGTACAACTGGGGCGCAACGATCTTGCCGGTCTGTCCCACTTGCCAGTCGTTGGGCGCGTAGCCCGCATCGACCGCAGCGCGAGAAGCGCCCAGGGCTGCACCGAGCTTGTCGGCCAGAGGCACAAGAACGTCGTTGAACTTTTCGGCAGAGCCCAGGGCCCGGCCACCAGCGACGATGACCTTGGCAGCGGTCAGTTCGGGGCGATCGTTCTTCGCGATTTCGCTGCCCATGAAGGCCGTCTTGTCGCTCGCCGTGACGGCCGTGATCACTTCGACTGCTGCCGACCCACCGGTGGCCGCGACCGGATCGAAGCCGGTGGTGCGCACCGTCACGACCTTGGTCGCGTCCAGGCTTTGCACCGTGGCGATGGCGTTGCCAGCGTAGATCGGGCGCTCGAAGGTGTCGGGGGCGATGACCTTGGTGATGTCCGACATCTGTGCGACGTCGAGCTTGGCTGCGACGCGTGGTGCGATGTTCTTGCCCGAAGCTGTTGCGGCAAACAGGACGTGGCTGTAGTTGCCAGCGATGGCAAGCACCTGGGCGGTGAGGTTTTCTGCCAGGCCGTGGTTCAGACCGGCGCTGTCGGCGTGCAGCACCTTGGCCACACCGGCAATTTGCGCAGCGGCTGCGGCTGCGGCGCCGGCATTGCTGCCGGCCACCAGCACGTGGACATCACCGCCGCACTGCGAGGCGGCGGCAATGGTGTTCAAGGTCGCTGCCTTGATGGTGAGATTGTCGTGTTCAGCGATGACGAGAGAGGTCATTTCTTTATTCCTAATCGGTTGGGGGTTTTTGGGGTCAGAGCCCAAATTCGCCGAGCCTGCGGCTCGCCCGAAGGGTGCGGCGCAAAGCGCCACAGCGAAATTGGTGTCCGACCCCAATAACCCAAAGTTATTTAGATTACCTTCGCTTCAGTCTTGAGCTTGGCGACGAGCGTGGCGACGTCGGGCACCTTGATGCCGGCGCTGCGCTTGGGTGGCTCACTCACGCGCAGGGTCTTGATGCGCGGGGTGACGTCCACACCCAGGTCTTCGGGCTTGAACACTTCGAGCTGCTTCTTTTTCGCCTTCATGATGTTGGGCAGCGTCACATAGCGCGGCTCGTTCAGGCGCAAGTCGGCGGTGATGACCGCCGGCAGCGTGACCGACAGGGTTTCCAGACCGCCGTCAACTTCACGCGTCACCGTGGCCTTGCCATCGGACACTTCGAGCTTGCTGGCAAAAGTGGCTTGCGGCAGATCGGCCAAGGCGGCCAGCATCTGACCGGTCTGATTGCAGTCGTCGTCGATGGCCTGCTTGCCCACGATCACCAGGCCGGGCTGCTCCTTGTCCACCAGCGCCTTGAGCAGTTTGGCCACGGCCAGCGGCTGCAACTCGACAGCCGTCTCGACCAGGATGGCGCGGTCTGCGCCGATGGCCATGGCGGTGCGCAATGTCTCCTGGCACTGGGTGACGCCACAAGACACGACGATGACTTCAGTGGCAACGCCCTTCTCGCGCAGACGCACGGCTTCTTCCACCGCGATCTCGTCAAAGGGGTTCATGCTCATCTTGACGTTGGCGATGTCCACGCCCGTGCCGTCGGACTTGACCCGAACCTTGACGTTGTAGTCCACCACCCGTTTTACCGCTACCAGTACTTTCATTGCTGCTGCTCCAGGAGTTTGAATTGTGTGTTGTTGAGTTGACGTTTACGTAAACGTCACATTCTATGACGACGATTCTACAAGAAAATAGAACGACCGTGCTTTTTCATATACGCGTGTGCAACACCCGCTGCGGGAAAGGGATCTCTATACCGTGCTTGCGCAGGGCTTGAAGGATGGCCAAATTCACGGCAGACCTCAGGTTGAGTTGCCCGTTCTCCGCATCAGCGATCCAGTAGCCCACGGTGAACTCGAGACCGTCGGCACCGAAGTTCGACAACGATACGGAAGGACCAGGCTCCTTGAGGACGCGCTCCTGCCCGGTGGCCGCCTCCAGCAACAGGCGCTGCACCAGGTCAACATCGCTGTCATAAGCCACCGAAACGACCGTCGACTGCCAGACGCAGGCGTCGGCCAGCGACAGGTTTTCCACCCGACTGGTGATCAGCATCTCATTGGGCACGATGGACTCGCGTCCAGCCAGCGAACGGATCACGGTGTAGCGCGCATTGATGTCGGTGATGCGCCCCTCGAAGCCGTCGACGCGCACGTTGTCGCCGATGCGCATGCTGCGCTCGGCCAGGATGACGAAACCGCTGACGTAGTTGGCGGCGAGCTTTTGCAGGCCAAAACCGATGCCCACGCCGATGGCGCCGCCCAGCACCGACAGGGCCGTGAGGTCGATGCCCACCGCGGACAGGGCCAGCATCAGGCCCAGGAACATCAGCAGCGCGCGCGTCGCATTGCTGACCGCCTTGCGCAGCGACAACTCACCCCCGGTGGCGGAGCGCAGCAAGCGCGTCTCTATCATGGAGGAGATCCACAGCGTGAAGATCAGCACCGCGCCGGCCGTCACCGTGCCCTCGATCAAGGTGCGTATCGACATCTTGGTGCCGCCTACCTTCCAGTGGATCTGGTCCAGTTCCTCCAGCACCAAGGGCAGCAGGCCACTGACCCACAGCACCAGCGCGATCCAGGCCAGCCAGGAAATGGAGCGCTCCAGCATGCGCACCAGCGGCGCCTCCTTGAAGGCCGCCTGCAAAACCTTGACGCCCAGGCGGATCACCACCAGCGCCAGCAGCACCGGCACGGCGATGCGAAACACCACATTGGGAAGATTGCCCGCCAGCAGCGTCTTGGACAGGTAGGCCAGGCCCAGCAGGGTCAGCGGGAACATCACGCCATCCACGCCGTGCTGCCCGAGCCAAATCGGATACACCACATCGGCAGGCATGCGCCGCCGCACCAGCCAGACCGCACCCCAGGCCAGCGCCAAACAGACCGCCAACACCGCCAGTTCGATCAGCGTGCTGGTCTGCGCCAGGGCCACAAACCAGGCGTCCAGATCCTCGATCGGCGCCGGCGCCTTGGTCCAGCCAAAGAAAGAAAAGTTCATGCCGTATGGGAATCAAAAGTCGGAATGAACTGCACCATGAAAGCTGTCAAAGCTTGGCGCTGACCCAGGCTTGCACGCTGGCCAGCGCTGCAGGCAGCTGCGCAGGCTCCGTGCCGCCGGCCATGGCCATATCAGCCTTGCCGCCGCCCTTACCGCCAACCTGCCCAGCCACGAAGTTCACCAGTTCGCCGGCCTTGACCTTCCCTATGCTGTCGGGTGTGACGCCCACGGCGAGCTGCACTTTGTTTCCTTCGACGGCGGCCAGCACGATGACGGCGGTCTTGAGCTTGTCCTTCAGCTTGTCCATGGTCTCGCGCAGCGTCTTGCTGTCCGCGCCTTCGAGCATGGCCACGAGCAGCTTCACGCCCTTGATGTCCAAAGCCTGCTTCAGCAGTTCGTCGCCCTGGCTCGATGCCAGTTTGCCCTTGAGCGCCGCGACCTCCTTCTCCAACGACTTCACATGCTCCAGTACCTGCTGAATGCGCGCCTGCAACTCCGCTGTCGGCGCCTTCAGTGCCTGCGCCGCCTGGTCAACCGTGCTTTCCAGTTGCTGCAGATAGGCCAGGGCGTTTTCCCCGGTCACGGCCTCGATGCGCCGCACGCCCGACGCGACTCCGCCTTCGGCCACCACCTTGAACACACCGATGTCGCCCGTACGCTGCACGTGCGTGCCACCGCACAGTTCGCGGCTGTCACCGATGTCGATGACGCGCACGCTCTCGCCGTACTTCTCGCCAAACAGCATCATGGCGCCAGTCTGCTGCGCCGCTTCGATTCCCATGACGCGCGCCTGGGTGGCGGCGTTGCTCAGGATTTCGGCATTCACGCGCACCTCGATGTCGCGGATCTGCTCGTCGGTGACCGGGGCGTTGTGTGCAAAGTCGAAACGCGTGCGCTCGGCATTGACCAGCGAACCCTTTTGCTGCACATGCTCGCCCAGCACCTCGCGCAGCGCCTTGTGCATCAGGTGCGTGACGCTGTGGTTGCGCTGCGTGGCTGCGCGCAGCACGGCGTCCACATGCGCTGTGACAGCGTCGCCGATTTTCAGCGCGCCGGATTTGAGCGTGCCGTGATGGCCGAACACGTCGGCCTTGATCTTCTGCGTGTCGGCAACGGTAAACACGGTGCAGTCGTTGAACAGGGTGCCCGCATCGCCGACCTGACCACCCGACTCGGAATAGAACGGCGTGCTGTCCAGCACCACCACGCCGTCTTGTCCTGCGGCCAGTTGCGCCACGGGCTTGCCGTCGAGGTACAGCGCCAACACCCGGGCGTCCTGGGTGAGTTGCCTGTAGCCGACGAAATCGTTGCCCTCCCCCGTGTACTCCAGGGCCCGGTCCATCTTGAACTTGCCAGCGGCGCGGCCTTGCGCCTTCTGCCTTTCCATGGCCGCGTGAAAACCCGCTTCATCCACGCTCAAACCGCGCTCGCGGCAGACGTCGGCCGACAGGTCCAGCGGAAAGCCAAAAGTGTCGTGCAGCTTGAAGGCCACGTCGCCGGGCAATACTTTGGCGCCGTCGGCCAGAGCCGCGTCCAGGATGTCCATGCCGGTGGCCAGGGTCTCGAAGAAGCGCTCTTCTTCCACCTTCAGCACCTCGGTGATGCGCTTCTCGTCGGCGCGCAGCTTGGGGTAGGCCTCACCCATCAGGGCCACGAGGTCGGGGACCAGCTTGTGGAAGAACGGCGTCTTGCGGCCCAGCTTGTAGCCATGGCGGATGGCGCGACGCACGATGCGCCGCTGCACGTAGCCACGCCCCTCGTTGCTCGGGTTCACGCCGTCGCTCACCAGGAAAGAGGTGGCGCGGATGTGGTCGGCAATCACGCGCAGGCTGCTGTTGCCCAGATCGGCGCAGCCGGTTTCGCGTGAGGCGGCACGGATCAGGGCGTCGAACAGATCGATCTCGTAGTTGCTGTGCACATGCTGCAGGATGGCGGCGAGGCGCTCCAGGCCCATGCCGGTGTCGACGCAGGGCGCAGGCAAGGGAAGCACCGAACCATCGGGCTGCATGTCGTACTGCATGAACACGTTGTTCCAGATCTCGATGTAGCGGTCACCGTCCTGCTCCGGGCTGCCGGGGGGGCCGCCGGGAATGTGCGGACCGTGGTCGTAAAAGATCTCGCTGCAGGGTCCGCAGGGCCCGGTGTCGGCCATCATCCAGAAGTTGTCGGACG
>CAIKVZ010000236.1 GCA_903830985.1 uncultured beta proteobacterium | reverse complement strand
GTTTGCAGTGAATGTGGCCGTGAGCATGATCGTGATGTGAATGCCGCTAAAAACATCCTGTCAAAGTTCGTTTCCGGTTCTGGACATAGAACCCCTGTAGAGGGAATCCTTGCCCTTTAGGGCGGGGAGGATGTCAAGGCGGGGAGAGTTCGATGTTGACCTTGCGCACGCCGGTTGGTGCCGCGGGGAAACCGCTCAGCGCGGCGGCAAACATGGCGGGGAGAATGCGCCGGCTGTCGCTCCAGGAGCCCTCCTGCGCGGCATGGGTCTCGTACACCACCTGACCGGTGCGCAGATCGCGCAGGATCAGGCTGACCTCGCGCTGGAACCAGGGCGTGGTGTGCATCCAGGTGGACGACCAAGTAGATGACCAGGGCCCCAGGCGCGAAAAACGTTGGCCGGGGAAACCGCCGTACCACCAGGCATCGGGCCAATCGACGCGGTCCTCACGCTCCATTCGGACGCCTATCTGCACGCCGTATTGCGCGCCGCCATCGTCGCGGCGCAGCCCGGCCTTCACCAAGGCCTGCTCGGCCATGGCCTCCAGCTCGGCCACGCGTTGTGGTGCGGCCTGCTGCGAGGGCAGGCGCTCGAAGCGAAACGCGGCCTGGGCCGGCAAGGCGCTCAGGCTGGAAAAGCTTTGCACCTCGTTGTCCACGGTGCGCAGCGTGGAGCAGCCCGACAACGCCGTGACTGCCAGAAGAATCGCCAGCAAAAAACGCAACATGGGATGTCCTTTCAAATCATTGAAACGGGGTCAAGATCAGATGGAGACGACTTGCAGGGATGGAAGTGAGGGCAGGGGATATTCTTCGCTGTCGAAGGCCTTGTCGCCCTCGGCGTTCGCCACGCCGGTGGTCTTGAGTGTCTTGAAGTCGTGCTGCCCGGCGTCCATCAGGTGCGAGGGCACGACATTTTGCAGGGCCGTCAGCATCGTCTCGGTGCGCCCCGGGTATTGCTTTTCCCACTCGCGCAGCATGTTGCCGATCTGCTTGCGCTGCAGGTTCTCCTGGCTGCCGCACAGCGAGCAGGGGATGATGGGGAAGGCGTTGTGCGTGGCCCAGCGGTCCAGATCCTTCTCGGCCACATAGGCCAGGGGGCGGATGATCATGTGGTCGCCGTCGTCGCTCACCAGCTTGGCCGGCATGGCCTTGAGCTTTCCGCCAAAGAACATGTTCAGAAAAAAGGTCTGCAGCATGTCGTCGCGGTGATGCCCCAGTGCGATCTTGGTGGCGCCCACTTCGTCGGCCACGCGGTACAGGATGCCGCGGCGCAGCCGGCTGCACAGGCTGCACAGGGTCTTGCCCTCGGGTACGACGCGCTTCACGATGGAATAGGTGTCCTGGGTCTCGATGTGAAACGGCACACCGAGTTTCTTCAGGTATTCGGGCAGGATGTGCTCCGGAAAGCCGGGTTGCTTCTGGTCCAGGTTCACGGCGATCAGCTCGAAGCTGATGGGTGCGCGGGCCTGCATCTTGAGCAGGATGTCGAGCAGCCCGTAGCTGTCCTTGCCACCCGAGACGCAGACCATGACCTTGTCGCCATCCTCGATCATGTTGTAGTCCACGATCGCCTGTCCCACCTGCCGGCACAGGCGTTTTTCCAGTTTCTGGCTCTCGCGCTCGATGCGCAACTGGGCGGCGCGCGGTATGGCGCTGGCGGCTTCGGTCTGCGCTGGCGGGTCGAGTTCAATGGCGGTGCTGTGCATGGGGAAGGCTTATCAAGGTCACAAAAAAGGGGGCGTTGCGTGCGTCGGACACACGAAGTGTGCCAGCCGGGCGCATCCATCAAGGTTAATGCAAAAATCCGCCGCACAATCAGCGACCGGGTTCGAAACAATTGGCGGACCCGGTTCATTCATGAAAATTATTCGACTGCGCGACGGCAAGGAACGTTCTCTGCTGCGCCGACACCCCTGGATTTTTGATTCTGCCGTGGCCAAGGGCGGCGCCGATGCGGGCGAGACGGTGCGCGTGGAGTCGCATGCCGGGCAGTTCCTGGCCTGGGCTGCATTCAGCCCGCTGTCCAAGATCCGCGCCCGCGCCTGGAGTTTTGACGAGACCCAGCGCATTGACGCG
Organism: uncultured beta proteobacterium; assembly: GCA_903830985.1. Lineage (GTDB taxonomy): Bacteria > Pseudomonadota > Gammaproteobacteria > Burkholderiales > Burkholderiaceae_C > CAIKVZ01. Next base: position 11,797 of record CAIKVZ010000236.1, on the reverse strand, counting down.
CCCTTTCTCGAGTCTCTGGTGCACAAGGCGATACAGGCACGGGCACGCTTTGACATCCAGAGCGACGCCATGCGCCTGATCCACGGCGAATCCGACGGCTTGCCGGGGCTGGTGGTGGATCGCTATGGCGACACGTTGGTGGCGCAGTTCCTGTCCAGCGGCGTGGAGCGCTGGAAAGCCCAGCTGGCCGACGCCTTGCTGCAGTGCACCGGGCTCACCCGGCTGTACGAGCGCAGCGACACCAGTTCGCGCCAGCGCGAGGGGCTGCCCCCCGCCACCGGCTGGCTGCGTGGCAGCGGCCCCACTGAGCTGACGCTGCGTGAGCATGACTGGCAACTGACGCTGGACATCGCCACCGGGCACAAGACCGGCTTTTACCTGGACCAGCGCGACAGCCGCAAGCAGTTTGCCGACCATGCGCGTCGGCTGAGTTTCGAGCGGGTACTGAACTGCTTTTGCTACACCGGCGGCTTCACGGTCGCGGCGCTGCACGGCGGCGCACAGCACGTGACGTCCATCGACTCTTCGGCGCCGGCGCTGGCGCGCGCGCAGGCGCATGTGGTTTTGAACGGTTTTGCGCCGGAGCGGGCCGATTTTCTGGATGCCGATGTCAACGCCTCGCTTCGCTCCTTCATCGAGCAGGGGCGCAGCTTTGACGCCATTGTTCTCGATCCGCCCAAGTTCGCGCCCACTGCGGCGCATGCGGACCGGGCCGCGCGCGCTTACAAGGACATCAACCGGCTGGCCCTGAAGCTGCTGGTGCCAGGTGGCGTGCTGTTCACCTTTTCCTGCTCCGGCGGCATCAACGCCGACCTGTTTCACAAGATTGTCGCTTCGGCCGGCATGGACGCGGGCATCGACGGCTACATCACGCAGCGCCTGGGCGGCGCGCCGGACCATCCCATGACGATCAATTTCCCGGAAGGCGAATACCTCAAGGGGCTGGTGGTGATGACGAAGTAGCGCGGACGCGGCGTTGGCCGCTACACTTCTGCGGACATAATTTGAATACAAGCGGTGACGCCAGCAGGGTGCCGTGCAAGAGGTAAAACATGAGTCTGATTCCCGCCACCATCCTGACCGGCTTCCTGGGCTCGGGCAAGACCACGCTGCTCAAGCGCGTCCTGACCGAAGCCCACGGGCAGAAGATCGCCGTCATCGAGAACGAATTCGGCGAGGAGAACATCGACAACGACATTCTGGTGAGCGACGCCAATGAGCAGATCATCCAGATGAACAATGGCTGCATCTGCTGCACCATACGTGAAGATCTGCGCGCCACCTTGCAGGACCTGGCGGAAAAAAGGCGCAAAGGGGAGCTTACTTTTGATCGCGTGGTGATCGAGACCACCGGCCTGGCCGATCCGGGTCCGGTGGCGCAGACCTTTTTCATGGACGATGAAATCGCCGAAAGCTATCTGCTGGACTCGATCCTGACCTTGGTCGACGCCAAGCACGCCATGCAGCAGCTCGATGACCGCCAGGAGGCGCGCCGCCAGGTGGGTTTTGCCGACCGGATCTTCCTCAGCAAGACCGATCTGGTGACGCCTGCCGAAGTGGACGCGTTGACGCACCGGCTCAAACACATGAACCCACGCGCACCGCAAAAGGCCGTGCATTTCGGCGAAGTGGCGTTGGCCGAGGTGTTTGACCTGCGTGGCTTCAACCTGAACGCCAAGCTCGACATCGACCCGGACTTCCTGAAGGACGAGCACGAGGGGCATGACCACGAGCATGCGCACGGCGAAGCCTGCGATCATCCCTCGCACCAGCACGGCGCCCACCATGCGCATGATGACGACGTGAAAAGCTTCGTTTTTCGCTCGGACCGGCAACTGGACCCGGCCAAGCTGGAGGACTTTCTGGGCGCCATCGTCAACATCTACGGCCCGAAACTGCTGCGCTACAAGGGTGTGTTGAACATGCAGGGCACCGACAGAAAAGTCATTTTCCAGGGTGTGCACCAGCTCATGGGCAGCGATCTGGGTCCTGCCTGGGCGCAGGACGAGGTGCGCATCAGCAAGATGGTGTTCATCGGCATCGATCTGCCCACCGACATATTTCTGCAGGGCCTGGAGCAATGCCTGTGCTGAACTGAACCAGTTGCGCAAGCTCCATCCATATGCAAATGATTGTCTCGATTCTGCAACTCCTGGGATTTGGTTCGGGCAAGCCGATACAATCGCGCGCCGACGCTGATTCCAGGGATTCCCCGGCCTCGCTTCCTCAGCGGGCAGACAAGGTCGCTGCTGGCCGAGGAAAGACAACAGGGCAAATGCCCGTTCGCGACCCGAGCCCCGCGCAGGCCAAACCATCCAGGAGACCCGAAGTGAAGACCAAGCCCGCTAGCAAGGCCAAGACCAAGGTGCCAACCGCCAAGCCCCAGCCCATTGCGGCCAAGGTGGTCAAGGCTGGCGTGAAGCCGTCCGCAAAAGTCGCTCCCAAGGCCGCGTCGCAGCCTGCCGTAAAATCGCCCGCACGCACGGTACCATCCAAGGCCCCTGCAAAAGTCGCACCCAAAGTCCAACCGGTGGCGAAGCCTGTGGTGCGCGCAGCCGCGCCGGCCAAGGCCAGCCCGAAGAAGCCGGCTGAAGGCAAGGCCGTTGCGACCAAGGCGACGGCCAAGAAATCCGTGACCCCGGTCGTTCCCAAAACCACGGCGAAGCCGGCGCAAAAGGCTCAAGCCGCGCCGCCGTTGCCATTGAAACCGCAGAAAAAAGAGATCCCCCAGTTGTCCAATTCGATCACCTCCGCTGAAAAAAAAGCGGTCAAGCCAGAACTTGAAAATGTTGCCGTTCCCGTCCCTGCACAGTCCTCTGTTCCCGTGCGCAGCGGCCGGGTTTCGTCGCGCCTTGCCCAATTGACGGTGCCGTCCATGGCGGCAACGCCGGCGGTGGCGTCCACGGCAGCCAAGGCCAGCTACGGTCCGAGCTCTGATTCGGCCCTGCCCACGCCACCTCATTTTGTTCCGGTGAAGAAAGACGCCAGGCTGGCGAACAATTGGCAATCCAAACCGGTGGCGCAATGGACCGATGAGGAAGTCGTCGCCATGCCTGACGCTGAGTACATGAACGAAGGCCAGATGGCTTTTTTCCGCCTCAAGCTGATGCAACTCAAACGCGACATTCTGGCCAGTGCGGGAGAAACCACCGAACATCTGCGCGAAGAAACAGTGGTCGTTCCCGACCCTGCAGACCGAGCCACGATTGAAGAAGAGCATGCACTGGAGTTGCGTACCCGGGACCGCGAGCGCAAACTGCTGAAAAAGATTGAACAGTCGATTGGCCGCATCGATGCGGGCGACTATGGCTACTGCGATGAAACCGGCGAGGCCATCGGCGTGAGCCGACTGCTGGCGCGTCCCACCGCCACGCTGTCACTGGAAGCTCAGCAGCGGCGTGAACTCAAGCAGAAAATGTTCGGTGACTAGTCAGACAACGAGGTAACTGGACGACCCCTATGGCCACCAGCGACAACGTCAGCCTTCTCAGCAGGGTCGTGAACTTTGTCAGCGGCCCGGCGGCGCGGAAGCCTGCCTCCGAGGGCGATGCTCAGCTTGCGCAGGAAAGCGCCGACAAGGCCACGATTCAGGCCATGATTGATCGAAAGCAGCACAACGATGTCGTGCGCAAGCGCGAGTTCGAGTTGCTGCGGCAGATGCGCAAGCGCGAACCGCAGTCCAATCGCATCGACATGCATGAACGCACTTCCATGTTCGCTTCGAGCATTTTGACGCCGGCCAGCGGGCGTGCCCAGACGATCAAGAAGATCGACGAGATCGAGCAGCAGATGTCGCAGCAATGGTGGAAAGGCAAGCAGATCAAAGGCTCCTTTCACGGCTCCAAACCGACACCGCTGGGCACACCACCCGACGCCACGTCCGAACCTATCTCCGCTGCCGAGCCGATGCAAGAACCCGTAGCAGCCGTCGAGCCGGCTCCTGCGGTGGCGGCCCGTCTGGAGGCCAGCCTGTACGATTCGGCGCCCAGCATGCCAGCGGAGTTCATGCCCACCCAGGTGACTCAGTTTACCCACGACCCGATTCTCGAAAGTGCCGCCATTCTGTTTGCCAACGGCGACTATGAAGGGGCGGGCAGGAGCCTGTCGGCCTTGTTGGCAGGGCGCGATGTCCACGGCGAGTTGGAGCAGGTCTGGCTGAGTCTTTTCGACCTGTACCGGGTCACGGGAGACCGGACGCGCTTTGAGGGCGCAGCGCTCGATTACGCCGCACGCCGGGGCCGTTCTGCGCCGCAGTGGGGCAGTTCGATGGAAATGGCACAAGCGCACGTGGCCGACATTCGGATGACGTCGCCGGGGAAGGGGGCGGATTGGACCGCACCTGCCGAGCTGGGACGGTCCGAGCTGGAACGGCTCGAGGCAGTGCTTGAGAAGGGGCGCGCGTCCTGGATTCTTGACTGGTCCGCCTTGGCCGTCGTGGACGCGAAGGCGCTGCCGGAACTGGAGCGCCTTTTTTCCCAGTGGTGCGCCAGTACCCGGCGCATTTGCTTTGTGGCCGCCCCGCATCTGGACGATTTTTTGCGGGATGCCACGCCCAGTGGCAATGCGGAGGTTTCACGCGACTGGTGGCTTTGGCGGCTGGCCGCCCTGCGTTTGGCCCACCGTGAAGATGACTTCGAGCGCGTCGCCCTGGACTACTGCATCACTTACGAAATGTCGCCCCCGGCCTGGGAGCCGCCACGCTGCGACTTCAGCAGCAGCGGGACCGACATGCTGTCAGAGGCACTGGAGTCGCTGATCCTCGGCGAGGATCTGCTGAGCACGTCGCCTGCGGCATTTTCCGTCACCAACCTGGGAACCGCCACCGACCTTGAAATGGCGACAGACGGTCTGGATGCGACAGAAAGGCGATTTGAACTTGTGGCTTTGTCCGGCGAAATGCTCGGCGACGCGGCTGCGGCGCTGGCGACCCTGGACGAAGGACGCATCGGCTGCGACAAACTGGTGGTGGACTGTCGGCAACTGATGCGGGTGGATTTTGCGGCGGCGGGCAGCCTGCTCAACTGGACTTCGGCCTGCACGGCCGAAGGCTGCAAGGTGGAGTTCAAGAACTTGAATCGTCTTGTGGCGACTTTCTTCAGCGTGGTCGGGATCGATGAGTTCGCCCGCATCACCGCGCTTTCCTCTTGACCGCCGCAGAGCAAACGGTTTGGGCGGCACGGCGACCAGACCAACTATTGACGGACCTCTCCATGGAACAGTTTCACGGCACCACCATCGTCAGCGTGCGGCGCAGAACCGCCAACGGAATTCAAGTCGCCATCGGCGGTGACGGCCAGGTCACACTGGGCAACATTGTGGTCAAGGGAACGGCGCGCAAGGTGCGCAAACTGCACCATGACAAGGTGCTGGCAGGGTTCGCTGGCGCCACTGCCGATGCGTTCACGCTGTTCGAACGCTTTGAAGCCAAGCTGGAGAAGCATCAGGGGCATCTGGTGCGTGCTGCCATTGAATTGACCAAGGACTGGCGCACCGATCGCGTGTTGCGCCGTCTGGAGGCCATGCTGGCCGTGGCAGACCTGGAAGCCTCGCTCATCATTACCGGTAATGGCGACGTGCTGGAACCCGAACACGGCATCATTTCCATCGGTTCCGGCGGGGCCTACGCCCAGGCCGCCGCCAAGGCGCTGCTGGACAATACCGAGCTGTCGCCAGCGGAGATCGTGAAGAAGTCCCTTGAAATCGCCGGCGAACTGTGCATCTATACCAACATGCACCACACCATTGAGACCTTGTCCTGAGTCCCCCCATGTCGTCCCTGACCCCGCAAGAAATCGTCGCCGAACTTGATCGCCACATCGTCGGCCAGCACCAGGCCAAACGTGCCGTTGCCATCGCCTTGCGCAACCGTTGGCGCCGCCAGCAGGTTGAAGCCGGCCTGCGCACCGAGATCACGCCCAAGAACATCCTCATGATCGGTCCTACCGGCGTGGGCAAGACCGAGATCGCGCGCCGCCTGGCGCGTCTGGCCGATGCCCCCTTCATCAAGGTTGAGGCCACCAAGTTCACCGAAGTGGGCTATGTCGGCAAGGACGTCGACGCCATCATCCGCGACCTGGCCGAAGTGGCCGTCAAGCAGACCCGTGAGACCGAGATGAAGAAGGTGCGCGCCCGCGCCGAGGACGCTGCGGAGGACCGCATCCTGGACATTCTGGTGCCACCCCCGCGCTCCAGCGGCGACTTCGGCCTCGGACAAAGCACCCCGGCGGCAAGTGACAGCACGGCGCGCCAGGTGTTTCGCAAGAAGCTGCGCGAGGGCGAACTGGCGGACAAGGAAATCGAAATCGAGGTCAGCGACAACAAGCCACAACTGGAGATCATGGGGCCGGCGGGGATGGAAGAGATGACCGAGCAATTGCGCGGCATGTTCAGCCAGATGGGCCAGAGCAAACGCCAGACACGGCGCCTTCGAATCAGCGAAGCGACAAAATTGCTGGTTGAGGAGGAGGCAGGAAAACTGGTGAACGAGGAAGAAATCCGTGCCCAGGCGATCGAGAACGCCGAGCAGAACGGCATTGTCTTTATCGACGAAATCGACAAGGTGGCGTCGCGCTCGGACATGACGGGTGCCGATGTCTCGCGCCAGGGCGTGCAGCGTGATCTGCTGCCGCTGGTGGAAGGCACGGCGGTGTCCACCAAGTACGGCACCATCAAGACCGACCACATCCTGTTCATCGCGTCCGGCGCCTTTCATCTGGCCAAGCCCAGTGACTTGATTCCCGAATTGCAGGGGCGCTTCCCGATTCGGGTGGAGTTGCAGTCGCTCTCGGTGCAGGATTTCGAGGCCATCCTCACGCAAACCCACGCCTCGCTGGTCAAACAGTACCAGGCCTTGCTGGAGACGGAGGGGGTGACGCTGGAGTTCAGTCCGGAGGGGATCACGCGTCTGGCCAGCATTGCTTTCGACGTGAACGAGCGCACCGAGAACATCGGCGCGCGTCGCCTCTCCACCGTGATGGAGCGGCTGCTCGACGAGGTCAGTTTTACCGCGACCCAACTCACCGGGCAGAAGATCCACGTGGACGCGGCCTATGTGGATGCGCGCCTGAAGGAACTGAGCCAGGACGAAGACTTGTCGCGTTACATCCTCTGACCGTGCTGCAACAAAGAACCCTCAAATCCCTCACGCGAGCCGTCGGCGTGGGCCTGCACAGCGGTCAGCGGGTCGAGCTGACCCTGCGCCCGGCACCGATCGACACCGGTATCGTGTTTCGCCGTGTGGACCTGGCCGAGCCGGTGGACATTCCCATTTCCGCGCTGGCCGTCACTGACACGCGATTGGCCACCACCATCTCCAGGAATGGCGCCAAGGTTTTGACCGTCGAGCACCTGATGTCGGCCTGTGCCGGCCTCGGCGTGGACAACCTGTTTGTCGACATCACGGCTGAAGAAGTTCCCATCCTGGACGGTTCGGCCTCCTCCTTCGTCTACCTGCTGCAAAGCGCCGGCATCGAGTTGCAACGCGCGCCCAAGCGCTTCGTGCGCGTGCTGAAAGCTGTGGAAGTGCGCCAAGGCGAAGGCGATGCCGTCAAATGGGCGCGCCTGGAGCCTTTTCACGGCTACAAACTGCGTTTTGACATCGACTTCCAGCATCCTGCCGTGGACTCCACCGGTCAGAGTGTGGAGTTCAACCTGAGCACTGACTCCTACACGCGCGACATCGCCAGGGCCCGCACCTTCGGCTTCACCAAGGATGTGGAGATGTTGCGCGCCAACGGCTTGGCGCTGGGCGGCAGCCTGGACAACGTGGTGGTGATGGACGACTACAAAGTGCTCAATGCCGAAGGACTGCGCTATGACGACGAGTTCGCCAAGCACAAGATCCTCGACGCCATGGGCGACCTGTATCTGTTGGGAAAACCCCTGCTGGCGGCCTACAGCGCCTTTCGCTCGGGCCATGCGTTGAACAACCTGCTGTTGCGCGAACTGCTGGCGCATGAAGAGTGCTGGGAAGTGGTGAGCTTCGAAGACGAGAAGCAGGCCCCCAGCGGTTTTGCGCAACTTGCCAGGGCTTGGTAGGCCGCGAAGCGTGGGGCGAGGGGCCCCGCCTGCGGGGATCGACCAGCGCAGCGGCCGGCGAGGGCAACGAGCTCGATGCGCGGTGCGCGAAAGTTTTTGGAGTACTTAAGATGCTGCTGTTTCGCTGGGCCATCCTCTTGCTGCTGCTGACGGCTGCGGTGTCTTTCGCGCTGTTCGTCGGCACTGGGCTAGCAGGCTACAAGGCGTTTGGCCTGCGCACGCTCAAATGGACATTGCTGGCCGCTGGCTGCTTCTTCGCCGTGCTGATCCTGGAACGTCTGGCCTGAGGGCCAGACGGCGGTGCTCAGCGCGTGATCACGACCTTCTGGTACAGGCCACCGAAGTAGGTCTGCTTCTCCACCTTGGTCACCGCGATGTCCTTGGGCAACCAGTCGCGGATCTCGCCGCGCCACATGTCCATGGCGAAGGGCTCCAGCGTAGTCAGGATGGGCACCATGATGTAGCGCCAGGGGCTCGCAGCCACCGGCTTGTGGTAGTCCACAAAAATGAGCTTGCCACCGGGCTTGGTGACGCGCAGCGCTTCGGAGATGGTCTTGCGGCGCACGTCAGCCGGCATCTCGTGCAGCAGAAAGAATACGATCACCGAGTCGTGGCTGGCGTCCTCGAAGTGCAGCTCCGACGAGTTCTGCTGAAGGATCTTGACCTGGCTGGTGTTGGTGAGTTTGGCGTGCAGATTTTTGATCTGTATCGGTGCCACATCGACCACGTCCAGACTGCCCTGGGGGCTCAGACGGCGCACCAGATGCTCGGTGAAGTCGCCATAGACGCAGGCCACCTGCAGCACCCGGCCGTGGATCACTTCGCCCATCTCCTGCAGGGCGGCGTCGCGCAGGCGCGCAAAGTTACCCCAAAGAATCAGGTTCACCAACCACTGGCGTTCAAAAAATCGCACCGCGTTCGGGTGCAAATAAGCCCACCAATAGGTCTTTTGCAGGTACTCGGGAATGGAAATCGGGGTGAGTGCCGAACGGGCTCGCGCGCTCAAGGCAGACTCTGATGGCGCAAGGGCCGCGGATTCTTTGGGACTCACGAATAAACCTTTGACAAAGCAACGGGAACGCACCGCGAACCCGCGACAGGGCAGATCGGCAATGCACGAGCCCGCAGCAAAATGCCGCGGCACCCGAGTATCGCCGAGATTCAAATGACGAGTCAGATTCGGATAAGGTAAAGCACCGACAGCAGTGTCCCTGCCGCAGCAACGAGATAGGCCACGACCGCCACGGTCGAATCCTGGCGCAGTCCGAAGTCATACAGCGTGACGCGCAGGCGGTGCGCGGCGTGCCACAGGAACAGCGCAATCACCGCCACCAGGAACAGCTTGCCAAACCAGTGCCCGGCAAATGCGTGCAGACGCTCGTAGCTCAGCAGGCCGGGCGCGTGGCCCAGTGCCACCAGCAGGAACAGCAGGATCAGCGCCGGCGCCAGAAAGGCGGCCAGCGTTCCACCCGCGGCGAACATGCTCCAGAAAATCGGTTTATTCGACTTGGCCATGGTTACAGCACTCCTGCAAAAAACAGCACCACCAGCGTGGCCACAACCCACACCGCATAGTGCGCACCGACGATGTATTTGCCGTCCAGAAATTCCTCACCGATTTGCACCGGCATGGCCTTGGGCGTGACGTTGAACCAGTTGGTCGAGTTGTGCACGGCGAAGAGCAAGATGATCAGCAGACCCAGGAAACTCCAGGGACCCTTGAGCGCGGCCATGAACGAGTCGAACTGGGCCTGGCCTGCGGCCAGTCGTTCCAGCGTGCACAGCATCAGCAGGGCGAAGATGCCGATGGGGATGCAGGTCACCTCGCGCGACATGTAGCGCATGTAGCGCGGGTGCTTCAGGTACCAACCGGTCTTGGAGACCTCGCGGACATAGGGTTTGCGGCTCATTTTGAAGCTCCCGGTAGCAGACGTTCCTTGAACCAGTCCAGGGTGCTGGCGACCTTGACCTGCTGCAGCGCGCCCGCCGGATCGACAGCCTTGGGGCAGACTTCGGAACAGGCGCCGACAAAGGAGCATTCCCATACGCCTTCGTTGGTGGCGATGACTTCCTGGCGCTCGTCACGCCCTCCGTCACGCGAATCCAGGTTGTAGCGGTGCGCCAGGGTGATGGCGGCGGGACCGATGAACTTGGGCTGCAGCGCGTATTCCGGGCAGGCCGCGTAGCACAGCATGCAGTTGATGCACATGGAGAACTGACGGTACTTCATCAGCTGCGCCGGCGTTTGCTTGTACTCGCCCTGGGCGATGGACTTCTTTTCCTTGGGGATCAGATAGGGCTTGACGCGCTTGAGCTTGTCGATGAAGTCGTCGGCCACCGTCACCAGGTCACGCTCGATCGGGAAGTTGGCCAGCGGCTCGACCCGGATCACGCCCGGATAGTCGCGCAAAAAGGCGTGGCACGACAGCTTGGGTTCGCCGTTGATCATCATGCCGCAGCTGCCGCACACCGCCATATGGCAGGACCAGCGGTAGGCGAGTGTGGGATCCAGGCTTTCCTTGACGGCGTTGAGCGCGTCCAGCACCACCCACTCTTCGTTGCACTCCACTTCGTATTTCTGAAAGTGCGGCGCGCTGTCCTGTTCAGGGTCGTAGCGCAGCACTTCGAGCTGCACCATGCGTTTTTTCAACTGTGTCATTTGTGATCTCCCGAGTAGTCACGCACGCCCGGAGGCGACTTGGTGATCACCACGTCCAGGTAGTCCAGACGCGGCGGCTGCAGGCCCTGGTAATAGGCCATGCTGTGGCGCAGGAAGGTCTGGTCGTCGCGTTCCACATAGTCCAGACGCTGGTGCGCGCCACGGGATTCCTTGCGCGCCAGGGCGCTGACCGTGAGGGCCTCGGCGCAGTCCAGCATCGAGCCCAGTTCCAGCACCTGGAACAGGTCGGTGTTGAAGACGTTGCTCTTGTCGTGCAGGATGATTTTTCCGTAACGCTGGCGCAGCTCGGCGATCTTGGCCACGGCTTCCTTCAGACCGTTTTCTTCGCGGTACAGACCGGCGTTCTTCTCCATCGTGTCCATCATCTCCTTGCGCAGACCGGACATGGACTCGGTGCCGTTGGTGCGCGAGAAGATCTCCCGAATGCGCGCCTGCGATTCCTTAGCGCGCGCTTCCAGCGCTGCGGTCTTGGGGGCCGGCTGCTTGCGCAGGTGTTCGATCGCCGACAGCGCGGCGCTCTTGCCGAACACCAGCAATTCCACCAGCGAGTTGGAGCCCAGTCGGTTCGCACCGTTCAGGCTGACGCAGGCGCATTCGCCGGCCGCGAACAGGCCTGGCAGGATGGTGGCGGCCTTGGTGTTGGTGGAGATGCCACCCATCATGTAGTGCACCACCGGACGGATAGGGATGGCGTCCTTGACGATGTCCACGCCCAGATAGGCGATGCCCAGTTCACGCACCAGCGGCAGGCGCTCGTCGATGTACTTCTCGCCCAGATGGCGCATGTCCAGCATCACGCACTCGCCCCAGGGTGTGGTGACGGTATTGCCCTTTTGCAGTTCGTGCCAATAGGCCTGGCTCACGCGATCGCGTGGTCCCAGTTCCATGGTCTTGAGCTGCGGCTTGCCCAGCGGGGTTTCCGGGCCCATGCCGTAGTCTTGCAGGTAGCGTCGGCCGTTCTTGTTGAGCAGCACGCCGCCTTCACCGCGGCAAGCCTCGGTCAACAAGCTGCCGGTATTGGGCAGACCCGTCGGGTGGTATTGCACGAACTCCATGTCCTTGAGCGGCACGCCGGCACGG
>CAIKVZ010000235.1 GCA_903830985.1 uncultured beta proteobacterium | reverse complement strand
TCGGATTGCGGCGCCAAGCCCGATTCGAGGCCGAGAGGTATCGCAGGCCTTGGAATAAGGAAATGGGTTTGCAGTGAATGTGGCTGTGAGCATGATCGTGATGTGAATGCCGCTAAAAATATTCTGTCAAAGTTCGTTTCCGGTTCTGGACATAGAACCCCTGTAGAGGGAATCCTTGCCGTTTAGGGCGGGGAGGATGTCAACGTGGCGCCCGGTCTGTACAGACTGTGTCAGGTCGCCGCTGGCCACGGCCAGCACGATGCTGCGCAACTCCGCCAGCGGCTGCGTCACGCTGCGTCGGATCATGAAGAACAGACCCAGGCCCATCAGAACGGTGGCCAGGGCCAGCAGGCCCCAAGTCACCGCCATGCCCTGCCAATGCTGCGCCATGGCCTCGGCGTCCGACACCTCGCCCACGATCCACCAGCCATTCACCTTGCTCTTTTGCAACACCGCCCACTTGCTGGCGCTGTCGGTATGGAAGATGGCGGGCGCGTCCGCGATCAGTCCGCCTGGGCTTGCCGCCAGCATCTTCAGGAACGGTTCGGCCTGGGGAAAGGCTTCCAGCACTTTCTTGCCTTTGGCCGTGGGGTGGATGACAAAAACCGCTTCTGCCGGGCCGGTCCGGGGGTCGATCACATAGGTACCGCCGGTGCCGAAAAACCGCTGTTCCGTCACGTGCTTTTCAACCACTGCCTGAAACGGCGTGACGTCGTAGCCGATGAACAAAATGGCGTTTACCTTGCCGGCCGGATCCTTCATCGGCTCGTAACGGGTCATGTACGGCTTGCCAAAAAGCACCGCAGGCCCCGAGTAAACCTGACCCGCCAGCATCAGTTTGTAAGCCGGGTGGTTGCGGTCGAGCAGCGTGCCCATGGCCCGCGAGCCGTCCTGCTTCTTCAACGAGGTGGTGACCCGGATGAAATCCTCACCCTTGCGGGCAAACACCGTGGCCGCCCGTGTCCTCTGAGAATTTGTCCACCGAGACAAAGTCGTTGTTGACCGGGCAAGCGTGGCTTTTGAGTTCACCGGTCGCCTCGTTGAGCTCCATGTTGGGCTCGAAATACTGACGAAAGAACTTGAACGCCAACTGAATCAGTTCGCGGTTGGTCACATCGCTGGACTCAACGGCACCGGCAACCCCCTGTATTTTTTCTTTAACCATGCTGACGATCTGCTCGCGCGTGCTGCGCTCGGCGACCAGACCGATGACGATGCTGATGGCAAACAGCACACCGGCGAGCAGGCTTATAGAGAGCAGGGTAACGCGGCGCGCCACCGAAGGTGCAGAGCTGGGCGAGGTTGCCATGATGATTCTCTGGTTCTGGGAAAGTCAACCGGCCCCGCTTTGAAGCACGGCGCCGAGGCTGCTTTTGATTTTATAGCGCGGTGGTCAACGCTCCCATGCTTGGCGCTCAATTCGCCGGGGCGCTGTGGCTCCCTGCTTGGGGCAGGCCGCTCGCGGTGAGCGAGGCGAAGCGCACACTGAACAACGCGCCTGGAGGCGTTTGGCCAGGATGGGCGTCGCTCAGGGTCACCTGGGCTCCATGTTGATGCGCAATTTCCATTACGATGGGCAAGCCCAGTCCGGAACCGTCGGCCTCGGTTCCGAGTGCACGGTAAAAAGGCTGAAACACCAGTTCCTTCTCTGTCGGGGGGATGCCGGGACCGGAGTCCTCCACCTGAACCAGCAGCACCTGCCCGAACGGATCGGCCAGAACCCGCACGGTGACGATGCCGGGCTGGGTGGCGCTGGAGGGGGTGTAGTTGATGGCGTTGTCCACCAGGTTTCGGATCAGCTCCTTGATCAGCGTCGGGTTGCCGCTGAGCATGGTGCCGGGTGCACCGGGCTGCGCGCCCTCGTAACCCAGGTCCAGCCGCTTGTCCAGAGCGCGCGGCACCGAGTCCTGCACCACTTCCATCGTCAGGCGCGCGAGGTCGCAAGGCTGGCGCGTGATGTTGGCGCCGCTGCTCTCGGCGCGCGCCAGCGCCAGCAGCTGGTTCACGGTGTGCGTGGCACGGATACTGGAGCGGCCGATCTGTTGCAGCGAGCGCTTCAGGTCCTCGGTATTCGCGCCCTCGCGCTGGGCGAGGTCGGCCTGCATGCGCAGCCCTGCCAGCGGCGTTTTGAGCTGATGCGCCGCGTCGGCAAGAAACCGCTTCTGCGTCGAGATCGAGTCCTTCAAACGGGTCAACAAGTCATTCACCGACGACACCAGAGGCGCAACCTCCAAGGGCACGGCCTTGTCATCCAGCGGGCTCAGGTCATCGGGTTTGCGCGCGCGAATGCGCTCTTCCAGTTGGTTCAGTGGCTTCAGCCCACGCGTCAGCGCCAGCCAGACCAGCAACACCGTCAGTGGCAGGATGGCAAACTGCGGCAGCATGACGCCCTTGATGATTTCCGTGGCCAGCACGGAGCGCTTTTCCCGGGTTTCCGCCACTTGCACCAGCGCTGGCCGTCCCTCGGGGAGGTCCAGTGCCACCCAGAGGTAGGCCACGCGCACGTCCTGGCCGCGCATTTCAGCGTCGCGCAAATGCACTTCGCCTGGCAGCACCGGCTCGGCGACCGGGGGGGGTGGAAAATCGCGTTCGCCACTCAGGTACTCGCCTGCAGCGCCCTGCACCTGGTAGTACACCAGATCGGCATCGTCAGCACGCAAGATCTCCCGAGCCGGCTGAGGCAGAAAAAACTGGGCGCGCTTCTGGTTGGTCACCACCAGCTGGGCCAGCGCCTGCACATTGAATTCCAGGGCACGGTCAAACGGTTTGGCGGCGATGCCTTGCGCCACCAGCCAGGTCAGAACCAGCGTGATCGGCCACACCAGCAACAGGGGCGTGAGCATCCAGTCGAGGATTTCACCGAACAGCGAGCGCTGTTCGCGCTGGAACAACTTCAAGAATGACGCTCCTTTGACGTTGCCAAACGGCACTCACGCGGCGCACGATGCCTGCATCGTGCGGCCGGCGCGCTCACCCTGGGATTTTTTCCAGACAATAGCCCAGGCCGCGTACGGTCGCGATGCGGATCGGACCTTTTTCAATTTTCTTGCGCAGGCGATGGATGTAAACCTCGATGGCGTTGTTGCTCACCTCCTCGCCCCACTCGCACAGGCGCTCGACCAACTGGTCCTTGCTCACCAGACGACCGGCGCGCTGCAGCAGGACTTCGAGCAGCCCCAGCTCGCGCGCCGACAGTTCCACCATTTTCCCGTCGATGGTGGCGACACGCCCCGACTGGTCATAAATCATGGGTCCGTGTTTGATGGTGCTGCTGGCACCGCCCATGCCGCGGCGCGTCAAGGCGCGCACCCGGGCTTCGAGTTCCTGCAGGGAAAACGGCTTGGCCATGTAGTCGTCCGCACCGTAGTCCAGGCCTTTGACGCGCTCTTCCACGCTGTCGGCGGCGGTCAGGATCAGCACCGGCAGGGACGAGCCGCGCGAGCGCAGTTTTTTGAGCACCTCCAGGCCGTGCATTCTCGGCAAGCCCAAGTCCAGGATCAGCAGATCAAACTCGGTATTGGTGAGCAATGCAGCGTCCGCTTCGGAGCCGCTGGCGACGTGGTCGACGGCAGCGCCCGAGGCCCGCAGGGTGCGCAGCAACCCATCGGCCAACACTTGATCGTCTTCCGCAATAAGAATTCTCATGCCCGTCTCCTGCACGTTGTTTTGATCGGAACCTTCGCCAACCACCTGCTGAGCCGCAGTCGGCGCACGCCCGATCTTGACACGAAAATTACGCGTTACAGCGCCATTGGAAAACTCTTCCCACCTTATTCAAGGTACGACTCAAGGCCCAGGGCAATGACCGTGGCGACCTGTGCGCCCACCTCGGCCCGGAATTCGGCTTCGGCCTGGGTTATCGCCTCCTCGAAAGCTTGCAGCCAGGCCAAGCCGGCCTCGGTGAAGCAAACCTGCCGCACCCGCGCATCGCGAGCATCCGTGCTGCGTGTGACCAGGCCCCAGGCCTCGCACTGGGTGACCAAATCCCCCATGGCCTGCTTGCTCATGCCGGCACTCTCGGCCAGATCGGTCAGGCGCGATCCCTCGCGCGCCAGATGGCGCGTGATGTGAATGTGTGCGGCGCTGATTTGCGATCGGGCCGCCAGATTCGACAACGCCAGCGGCACGTCGATGTTTTGCGCCATCAATTGCAGCACCCTGGCGTCAAAACGGCGCAATGCCTGTCCCAGCAGATAGCCCAGATGCGTTTGCCGTGAATCGCGGCTTGAAGGTGATGAATTTTCCATACTTCGTCTTGATCGGTTGGGGACAGGGCACGCTCGCTACGCGTAGCTTTGGACTGTCCCACAAGACATTTTAATAGTAAGGTAAACTTACTTAAAAATGTGTTTACCATTTCCAACAACCTCCGTTAAACTACTGTTCACACATCCAGCCTGTTCATAAAGCCACTGGAAAAAATGCACCCCACCATTGATTTTTAAGGAGATATTCATGGAAGCACCGACCAAAGCGCAAACCACCGCCACCAGCGAAAAGGCCAAAGCCCTGCAAGTGGCACTGGCACAGATTGAAAAACAGTTCGGCAAGGGCACCATCATGCGCCTGGGCGAAGGCGAGGTGATCGAAGACATCCAGGTGGTTTCCACCGGCTCACTGGGACTGGACATTGCCCTGGGCGTGGGCGGCTTGCCGCGTGGTCGGGTGGTGGAAATCTATGGCCCGGAATCCTCCGGCAAGACCACGCTGACCTTGCAGGTCATTGCAGAGATGCAAAAAGTGGGCGGACAGTGCGCATTCGTCGACGCCGAACACGCATTGGACATTCAGTACGCGCAAAAATTGGGCGTGAATTTGCAGGACCTGCTCATCAGCCAGCCCGACACTGGGGAGCAGGCACTGGAAATCGTCGACTCGCTGGTGCGCTCCGGCGCGGTGGACCTGATCGTTGTGGACTCGGTCGCCGCGCTGACACCCAAGGCCGAACTGGAAGGCGAGATGGGCGATTCGTTGCCGGGACTGCAGGCGCGCTTGATGAGCCAGGCGCTGCGCAAACTCACGGCGCACATCAAGAAGACCAACTGCATGGTGATCTTCATCAACCAGATCCGCATGAAGATCGGCGTGATGTTCGGCAGCCCCGAAACCACCACGGGCGGCAATGCGCTCAAGTTCTACGCCTCGGTGCGCCTGGACATCCGCCGCACCGGCACCATCAAAAAGGGTGAGGAAGCCATCGGCAACGAGACCAAGGTCAAGGTGGTGAAGAACAAGGTGGCGTCCCCCTTCAAGACAGCCGAGTTCGACATCCTGTTTGGCGAGGGCATCAGCCGGCACGGCGAAATCATCGACATGGGGGTGAACGCCCGCATCATCGAAAAGTCGGGCGCCTGGTATGCCTACGCAGGCGAAAAGATCGGCCAGGGCCGCGACAATGCGCGTGAATTTCTGCGCGAAAACCCCGAGTTGTCACGCGAAATCGAGAACAAGGTGCGCGAGTCGCTGGGCATTCCACTGCTGGCAGCCGCCACCGATTCGACACCCGCGAAAGCCGCAGAAAAGTAGTCCCACCATGTGTGCCGCGCCGCTGTCCCTGAAAGGCCGTGCGCTGCGCCTGCTCAGCGGGCGCGAGCATTCACGCGCGGAACTGGAACGCAAACTCGCGCCCTTTGAGGAAGAGCCCGGCGCACTGGCCCGCACCTTGGACGAATTGCAGACCAAGGATTTCATCAGCGAGCAGCGGGTGGTGGACTCGGTGCTTTATCGACGCGCCGCCAAGCTCGGCAGTGCGCGCATCCAGCAGGAACTGTCCGCCAAAGGTATTGCGCCAGACACTGTCAGAAGCACCGTGGCAGCGCTCAACGGCACGGAACTGGAGCGGGCACGCGCCGTCTGGCGCAAGAAATTTTCCGGCGCACCAGCCGACGCCTCAGAGCGTGCCAAGCAGATGCGATTTCTGGCGTCGCGCGGTTTCAGCGGCGAAGTGGTGCACCGCGTGGTGGGGACAGACCCGCAACACGACGAATTCTGAGCCCTTGTGGGAAAGACCCAAGGATACGCACAGCGAACTTTGCTCTGTCCTCAGGCAATCAAGAGAGGCCGAGCATCAACAACAGGTTCTGCACAGCCGCACCGCTGGCACCCTTGCCCAGGTTGTCCAGGCGCGCCACCAGCACGGCCTGCTGAAATTCCTCATTGCCGAATACACGCAGTTCCATGAAGTTGCTGTCGTTCAGCGCCAGCGCGTCGAGTTTGCCGTCAGGCGTGGCTTGTTGCACGCTCACCCATTCGCTGCCGGCGTAGTGGCGCGCCAGCGCGGCGTGCAAATCATCGGCACTGGGCGAACCCGGAAGAGTCTGCAGATGCAGGGGAACCTGCACCAGCATGCCCTGGCGAAAATTGCCCACGGCGGGGGTGAACAGCGGCCGGCGCGTGAGCCCGGCGTAACGCACGATTTCCGGCAAATGCTTGTGCGTCAGCCCCAGCGCATAGACTTCAAACAGCGGAGCAAGACCAGCCTCGTAGGCTTCTATCATGCTGCGCCCGCCACCGGAATAGCCGCTCACGGCAGGGATCACCAGCGGGTAATCGCTCGGTATCAGCCCGGCGTCCACCAAAGGACGCAACAAGGCAATTGCGCCCGTGGCGTAACAGCCTGGGTTCGCCACGCGTTGCGCCTGGCGCACTGCGTCGGCCTGTCCGGCCACCAATTCGGGGAAACCGAACACCCAACCCGGCGCCGTGCGATGCGCCGTGGAAGCGTCGATGATCTTCGGGCGGTGGCCAGACAGGCTGTCAATCATGGCCACGGATTCGACAGCAGCGCTGTCGTGCAAGCACAGCACCACCAGATCCACCGCGGCCATCAGTTCGCGCTTGGCCAGTGGGTCCTTGCGGCGCTCCGGGGCGATGCTCAGCACTTCGATTTGCGGCAGCAACGCCAGGCGCTCGCGGATTTGCAGACCGGTGGTGCCGGCTTCGCCGTCAATGAATACTTTGGCCATGGGGTCGTACGGTTATGAGAGTGAACACTGTAAGGCACGGAAAAGATTGGTGCGTTGCAGCATGATACAGTTAGAAGCTGTTCTGTCCAGCACCAGCCACGCATTGCTCAGCGAGCGTGACTGGGGCCAAACAACCCCCTCCATTCCCGAGAGAGACCTCATGAAAATTCACGAGTACCAGGGCAAGGAAATCTTGCGCAACTTTGGTGTCCCAGTGCCGCGCGGCATTGCGGCTTTTACGGTTCAGGAGGCGGTGGAAGCCGCCCAGAAGCTTGGCGGCCCGGTCTGGGTGGTCAAGGCCCAAATCCACGCGGGTGGCCGCGGCAAGGGCGGCGGCGTCAAGCTGGCGCGCTCCATCGAGGACGTGAAAAAGCTGGCCGGTGAAATCCTGGGCATGCAACTGGTCACGCACCAGACCGGCCCGCTCGGGCAGAAGGTCCGCCGTCTGTTGATCGAAGACGGTGCAGACATCAAGAAAGAATATTACGTGTCGGCTGTGACCGACCGTGCCACACAGCGTGTGGCGTTCATCGTCTCCAGCGAAGGCGGCATGGACATCGAGGAAGTGGCGCATTCCACTCCCGAAAAGATCATCACCGAATTTGTCGACCCGGCCCTGGGCCTGACCGACGCACAGGCGAAGAAGCTGGCCGACAGTATCGGCGTGCCCGCCGGCTCCACGGCCCAGTGCATGGACATCCTGCAAAAGCTGTACAAGGTGTACATGGACACGGATGCTTCCCTGGTGGAAATCAACCCGCTGATCCTCGAAGGCAACGGCGGCGTCAAGGCCATCGATGCCAAGTTCAACTTTGACGCCAACGCGCTGTTCCGTCATCCCGAGATCGTGGCCTACCGTGATCTGGACGAAGAAGACCCAGCCGAAGTCGAAGCCAGCAAATTCGATCTGGCCTACATCAGCCTGGACGGCGACATCGGTTGCCTGGTGAACGGCGCCGGCTTGGCCATGGCCACCATGGACACGATCAAGTTGTTCGGCGCAGAGCCGGCCAATTTCCTGGACGTGGGCGGCGGTGCCACCCCCGAGAAGGTGACCGAGGCCTTCAAGATCATGCTGAAGAACCCCAAGGTGAAAGCCATTCTGGTGAACATTTTCGGCGGCATCATGAAGTGCGACACCATCGCCACAGGCGTGATCACGGCCTGTAAGGCCACCAACCTGAGTGTGCCGCTGGTCGTGCGCATGAAGGGCACGAACGAAGATCTCGGCAAGAAGATGCTGGCCGAATCCGGCCTGCCCATCATCAGCGCCGACACCATGGCCGACGCGGCCCAAAAAGTGGTTGCCGCGGTCAAAGCAGCAGCCTAAGGAGCCCTCATGTCCATCCTAATCAATAAAGACACCAAGGTCATCACCCAAGGCATTACCGGCAAGACCGGTCAGTTCCACACTGAAAAGTGCCAGGAATATGCCAACGGCAAGAACTGTTTCGTCGCCGGCGTGAACCCCAAGAAGGCCGGCGAATCGATCTTCAACATTCCGATCTTCGCCTCCGTCAAGGAAGCCGCAAGCGAGACCGGCGCCACCGTGTCGGTGATCTATGTACCGCCAGCCGGCGCTGCTGCCGCCATCTGGGAAGCGGTTGAGGCTGATCTGGATCTGGCCATCTGCATCACCGAAGGCATCCCCGTTCGTGACATGCTGGAAGTGCGCAACCGCATGCGCGCCAAGGAAGCTGCCGGCGGCAAGAAGACCTTGCTGCTGGGCCCGAATTGCCCGGGTCTGATCACACCCGATGAAATCAAGATCGGCATCATGCCCGGTCACATCCACCGCAAGGGTCGCATCGGCGTGGTCAGCCGCTCCGGTACGCTCACCTACGAAGCCGTGGCGCAACTCACCGAAATCGGCCTGGGCCAATCCAGTGCCGTGGGCATTGGTGGCGACCCCATCAACGGCCTGAAGCACATCGACATCATGCAGTTGTTCAACGACGACCCGGACACCGACGCTGTCATCATGATCGGTGAAATCGGCGGGCCGGACGAAGCCGATGCGGCGCGCTGGTGCAAGCTCAACATGAAGAAACCCATCGTCGGCTTCATCGCCGGAGTGACAGCACCTGCCGGCAAGCGCATGGGCCACGCCGGCGCGCTGATCTCGGGCGGTGCCGACACGGCCGATGCCAAGTTGGCCGTCATGGAAGAATGTGGCTTCACCATTACCCGCAATCCATCCGAAATGGCGAAGCTGCTCAAAGCACTGCTGTAAAAAGAATCATCCGATTCAAGCCGGATTGTCGCAGCGACAATCCGGCTTTATTTTTTGTCGTCCCTGACGCTGCAGGAAAGCCCCATGGAAGAGTTTCTCACCATTCATTTCTGGACTGCGGTCGGACAAATCATACTGATAGACATCCTTTTGGGTGGAGACAATGCCGTGGTCATTGCGCTGGCGTGCCGCCACCTGCCAGACCACCAGCGCACCAAAGGGATCGTGTGGGGCACCGTGGGCGCCATCGTACTGCGGGTCATCCTGATCACCTTTGCCCTTGGCCTGCTGCAACTGCCCTTTTTGAAACTTGTCGGGGGCGTGCTTCTGCTGTGGATCGGCGTCAAGCTGTTGCTGCCCGAGAGCGACGACGCGCACGCGGCCATCCAGGGCAGTGACCGCCTTTGGGGCGCCGTGAAGACGGTGATCGTGGCCGACCTCGTCATGAGCGTGGACAACGTGATCGCCATCGCAGGCGCAGCCCAGGTCGCTGGCGCGCAACACCAGGTCGCGCTGGTCATCTTCGGACTGCTGGTCAGCATTCCCATCATCATCGGCGGCAGCCAGATCGTGCTCAAGCTCATAGACAAGTTCCCCATAATCATCACGCTGGGCGGCATGCTGCTTGGATGGATTGCGGGAACCATGCTCCACACCGATCCGGCTTTGACGCCCCATTTGCCGCAGGACAAGGCCTGGCATTACGCCTTGGGCGTTGCCGGCGCACTGCTGGTTCTGGGCATCGGCAAGCTGCTGGCGGCGCGGGCACGCGACAGGCAAGCAGCCTGACGAGTTGGCCGGAGCCAGCCACCAACGGGTCGGCAGGCAGAATCGGGTAAGGTAATGAGGTCGTCGACCTGGGCAATGGTCAGGTTACAAAGTTTCTTGCCGCCAGACGAGGCCTCTGGTAACGTGCCCCTGCACGCCGTGTCGGCGGCGGGTGCGCACGGCGCGGCGCGGAGTCATTTTTTGTGACCGCTGATGGTAGCGGCCAGCGCAACCTTAGGGCCAGCGTCCCCACTGCGGGGCATAAACGGGAAACCTGAGTGAAAAGTGAGAATAACCGTGGCTACAACTTCATCGTCAACACGCCGCCCATTTTGGCGCAGTGACTGGTTTGCCGGCATGCTGATCGTGCTGGTTCTGCTGACCTTGCGACTCGGCACGGACTTCTATGGCGCACTGGAGCGGCGCTTTTACGACTTCGCCAGCACCAGCACAGCGCGCCAGCCGTCGGACCGCATCGCCATCATCGCCATCGACGATCAAAGCATCGCCAACATCGGCCGCTGGCCCTGGCCGCGCGATGTGCATGCCCGACTGATCGACAAGTTGGCGGCGGCCAAGGCCAAGACCATTGTCCAGACCACCTTCTTTTTTGAACCCCAAACCGACCGCGGGCTGGACTACATCCGCAGGATGAAGGATCTGCTGGCGACAGGCACGGACGCGGCCCTGCCACCGAGCGCCGTGAACGAGCAGCTGGGGCAGGTCATTGCCCAGGCTGAAACCGCGCTGGATACCGACAGCCAGCTGAGCGCAAGCATCCAGAGAGCCGGCAACGTGCTGTTGCCGTCGGTTTATGTTCTGGGAATTCCGCAGGGGCGCCCGGACAGACCCCTGCCCAACTGGGCCATGAAGAGCACCCTGGAGGAGAACAGCGGTTTTTCCCAGCCGTCGGTTTCGGGTCAACAGCCACTGGACATGCTGGGCAGTGCGGCGCTGGGTGTCGGTCACATGAACCAAGTGCAGGATCCGGACGGCACGGTGCGACAGGAGGCGCTGCTGGTGAACTACTTTGGTCTGGCGGTTCCGTCCATGTCGCTGCTGGCGGCGGCATCCAGTTTGAACCTGCGCCCTGAAGACATCAGAATCAACCCCGGAGATTCGGTGCAGATCGGCAAGTTGCGCATCCAGACCGATCTCCAGGCGCAAATGCGGCCCCAATTCTATTTGGCGCGCGACGGCAAGTCGCCCTTTCCCATCGATTCATTTTCCGATGTGCTGAACGACAAGGTTCCGGCCAGCAAGTACGCTGGCAAGATCGTGCTGATTGGCGCCACCGCGACCGGCCTGGGGACGCAGCTTCCCGTGCCCGGACACCCCGGTGCGACGCCTGTGGAAGTCATGGCGCACATCACCTCCAGCATTCTGAGCGAGCACTTCATCGTCGAGCCTTATTGGGGAACTGTGGCCTTGGGCGCGATCGTGCTGCTGATCGCCGCCTACCTGATCGCCGGCCTGCCACGCTTGTCGGCCGGCATGGCGGCCATGGTCACCGCCGGCCTGATGCTGGCATTGCTGGGCACCGAGTTTGGCTTGCTGGCCAGCGCCAATCCCTTGTGGTTGCCCATGGTGTTCCCGGCCGTGTTGCTGCTGCTAGGGCATTTGGCGCTGACCACCAAGCGGTTCCTGATGACCGAGGCCGGCAAGGTAAAGGCTGACGAGGAGTCGGCCGAAACCAACCGCATGATGGGCCTGGCGCTGCAGGGTCAGGGTCAGCTGGACATGGCCTTTGACCGCTTTGGCCGGGCGCCGATGAGCGACGCGCTGATGGACAACCTGTACAACCTGGCGCTGGATTTCGAGCGCAAGCGCCAGTTCAACAAGGCGCTGGCGGTGTACGAGCACATGTCCGGCTGGAACAAAGACTACAAGGACCTGCCAATCAAGTTGAACCGCGCCAAGAACCTCTCGACAGCGGTACTGCTGGGCACCGGAGCGGGGGGGAGCCATCCAGGCGGAACGATGTTGCTCGACAGCGGTGCGGTGGAAAAACCCATGCTGGGGCGCTATCAGGTGGAGAAGGAGCTTGGCAAGGGCGCGATGGGCGTGGTGTACCTTGGCAAGGATCCCAAAATCGGACGCGTCGTGGCCATCAAGACCCTGGCCTTGAGCAACGAATTCGAGGGAGAAGAACTGAAGGACGCCCGCGAACGGTTCTTCCGCGAAGCCGAAACGGCCGGGCGGCTGCAGCACCAGAACATCGTGACCATTTTCGACGCCGGCGAGGAACATGACCTGGCCTACATCGCCATGGAGTTTCTCAAGGGCCGCGATCTGGTGGCGAACTGCAAGGAGGGAAACCTGTTGCCCGTACCCATGGTGCTGTCCATCGTGGCACGCGTCGCCGAGGCGCTGGACTATGCGCACCAGCAAAACGTCGTACACCGCGACATCAAGCCAGCCAACATCATGTTTGATCCGGACAGTGATAGCGTCAAGGTCACCGACTTTGGCATTGCGCGCATCACCGACTCAAGCAAGACCAAGACCGGTCTGGTGCTGGGCACGCCCAGCTTCATGTCGCCCGAGCAACTCGCAGGGAAAAAGATTGATGGCCGCTCGGACCTGTATTCGCTGGGCGTTATGCTGTTCCAGATGCTCGCCGGCGTGCTGCCTTTTCGGGGTGAGTCCATGGCCGAATTGATGTACAAGATTGCCAACGAAGCGCCGCCGGACATCGGCAACTGGCGCCAGGACTTGCCGCCTCAACTGGGCGCCATCGTGCGCAAAGCCATGGGCAAGGACGTAATGGCTCGATACCAGAACGGCAAACAGTTTGCCGCCGAACTGCGCAGCGTCTTGCGCACGCTGTCAGCCCCCACCGCGTCCCAGGCAGCCTCTGCAAACGTCCCTCTATCGGCAACTGAGGCCGCACCGCAGAGCGAGAGGACTCAACCCTTACCAGCGCAGGACACGGCAGCTTTTACCCGCACCACGCTCTACCAGCCAGAATCGGCCAACACAGCCAAACCCGGCGCAGCTCAGGACAGTGATTGACGATGATCTACGAGTTTTATTCCAAGACCGACCCGGGGCTGGCACGGGCCAACAACGAAGACGCGGTGGCATTTGATGCGGCGACCCAGCTTTGCGTCGTCGCCGACGGCATGGGCGGGTACAACGCAGGCGAAATCGCCAGCAGCATGGCGGTGACCTTCATCCAGTCAGAGATGACGCGCTGGCTGGCGCAGGCCAGACACCAAGCCATCCCCAAGCAGATACGGCGAGCCCTGGAAATTTGCGTGGCAAACACCAATTTGTCCATTCTCCGCTCAGCCCAGGCGAACCCACATTACGCGGGTATGGGAACAACCCTGGTGGTCGGTGTATTCTTGAGCGACCAGTTGGTGCTGGGGCACATCGGCGACACGCGCTGCTATCGTCTGCGTCAGGGACTGCTGAGCCAGATCACGCGTGATCATTCCTTACTGCAGGAACAACTCGATGCCGGACTGATCACGCTGGCGGAAGCCGCCGTTTCTACGCAAAAGAATCTGGTGACCCGTGCCTTGGGCGTGGAAGAAACCGTTGCTCTGGAAGTGAATGTGCACGAGATCGCTGCAGATGACTTGTTCCTGATGTGTTCGGATGGCCTGACCGACATGGTGGGCGACGACGACATCCGCGCTGTTTTGCTCACTGCGGTGTCCCTGGAAACCATGGCCCAACAGCTCGTTGACGCTGCCAACGCGGGTGGCGGACGCGACAACATCAGCGTTTTACTGGTCCGTGCCAAAGCTCAAGCCAGGAAACCTACAATGATGTCGCGGTTACTGGGTCGATAACATGGCTCACGCTGAAATTGCAATTGAAACTGGAGCTGGCAATGCCAAAAATGATCGTATCGCTTGACGGAATCGTCGTCAAAGACGTGGCCTTGACCAAGAACAGGACCACCCTGGGACGCAGGCCGTACAACGACATCGTGATCGACAACCTCGCCATCAGCGGCGAGCACGCCGTGATCCAGATGAGCAGCGGTCAGGTTTACATCGAAGACCTGAACAGCACCAACGGCACCAACCTGAACGGCAAGACCATCAAGCGGGAAATGCTGCGCAACAACGACACCATCGAAATCGGCAAATACAAGATCAAGTATTTCCAGGACGGCGCCGGTGACGATTTTGAGAAGACCATGGTATTTCGTCCGGGCACTGACGCTGTGCCCTTGGTCGCGGCAGCGGCAGAATCGACCCAGCCGTCGCTGTCAGCGACGCGGCCAGAACCCGCAGGAATCCCCGAATTCATTGGCAATGCCGCCATCCGCGTGATGTCCGGCGCCGCCGTGAGGCGTCAGGTGCCCCTGGTCAAAGTCGTCACAACCATCGGCAAGATTGGCGTGTCTGTGGCATCGATCACCAAACGCCGTCACGGTTTCGTGGTGGCGCATGTCGAGGGCAATAGCCGGCTGTTGCTCAACGGCAGCCCCATCGGGGCCGAACCGGTGCCGCTGCACGACAAGGATTTGCTGGAATTGGCGGGCACGCAAATGCAATTCGTTCATCTGTAAGTCGAGCGCCTCAGCGCCAGCGCCTGTACCACCGCTACCTTGACCATGCAGGCCCTGCTTCAGCACTGGCGGCGTATCGCCTTCACCCTGATACCCCTGGTTTTTGCGCTGCTGCATGCGACCCAGGCGTTGCCCATCGATCTGCTGACCCGGCTGGACAACGTCATCTACGACCTGCGCCTGCGCGCCACCCTACCGAACACGCTGGACGAGCGCATCGTCATCGTCGACATCGATGAAAAAAGTCTGGCCGAGTTGGGTCATTGGCCCTGGGGGCGCAACCAGCTCGCCACGCTCATGACCGAGTTGTTCGAGCGCCAACAGGTGGCACAGGTCGGTTTCGACGTTTTTTTCACCGAGGCTGACGAGAGTTCCGGGCTGAAGAACCTGCAAAAACTGGCCCGCAGTGAATTACAGAGTCAGCCGGGTTTCGCCGAAAAAATATTGCAACTGGAAAAAACCTTGGACTACGACGCCCTGTTTGCCAGCTCGCTGCAGGACAAGCCGGTGGTATTGGGCTTTTTTCTGAGCGGCAATGATGCGGGACGCATCGCGGGCGTGCTGCCGCAGCCCGTCATGGAACAGAGTCAACTGTTGGGGCGGCCCATTGGCTTCACGCGCTGGAACGGCTATGGCGCCAGCATCCCGGCACTGGCCCAAGCTGCGCCCATGGCCGGTCACGCCAATCACCTGCCAGACAGCGACGGCGTGGTGCGGTCGGTCCCGCTGTTGGCCGAGTACCAGGGCAAGTACTACGAGTCGCTGTCGCTGGCGATGTTCCGTCTGCTGACCGGCCTGCCCACGGTCTCGCCCGGGTTTCCGCCAGAGCGCTACCTGCAACGCAGCTACGCCGGGCTGGTCAGCATCGATCTGCACCAGGGGAAAAATACCCTGACAATTCCCGTGGATGAGCACGTTGCCACGCTGGTGCCCTTTCGCGGGCCGGGCGGTGTCGCCGCTGGCTCGTACCGCTACGTCTCGGCCACCGACCTGTTGCACCAGCGCCTTCCCGAAAAAGGCTTGCAGGACAAGATCATTCTGGTGGGGACGACGGCAGCGGGCTTGCTGGATTTGCGTGTCACGCCAGTGGGGGAGATCTATCCCGGGGTGGAAATCCACGCCAACCTGCTTTCCGGACTGCTGGACGGCCGCATGCTGGTCAGGCCCGACTACTCTTCGGGTTTCGAGGCCGTGCAATTGCTGCTGACCGGTCTGCTGCTCGCCATTGCCCTGCCCATGCTCTCGGCGCCGCGCGCCGTGGCCCTGAGCGCCATTGTGCTGGCCGCACTGCTGGGCGCCAACTTCTGGGCCTACACGGCGGGTGGCCTGGTATTGCCGCTCGCGTCGGCGCTGGTCGTGGCTGTCATGGCCTTTGCCCTGAACATGAGCTACGGCTATTTTGTGGAGAGCCGCGCCAAGCGTGAACTGGCGCAACTCTTTGGCACCTATGTTCCGCCCGAACTGGTCGACGAAATGGTGAAAGACCCCGACGCCTACAGCATGCAGGCGGTGAACCGGGATCTGACCGTGATGTTTTGCGACATGCGCGGCTTCACCCAGATGTCGGAAAGCATGGAACCCACGCAACTGCAAGCGCTGTTGAATGCCATTTTCAGCCGGCTCACCCAATGCATCCGGGTCTACCGCGGCACCATCGACAAGTACATGGGCGACTGCGTCATGGCGTTTTGGGGCGCGCCAGTGGCCGAGCAGAACCACGCATCGCTGGCGGTCAAGGCCGCGCTGGAAATGGCCCAGGCTGTGCGCGCCATCAACCGAGAACACCAGCAAAGCGGGGATGTACCCATCGGCATCGGCATCGGGCTGAACAGTGGCAGCATGTGCGTGGGCGACATGGGCTCGGACATACGGCGCAGCTATACGGTCGTGGGCGACGCGGTGAACCTGGGCTCGCGCTTGGAGGGTCTGTCCAAGGTCTACGGCGTGGAAATCGTTGCCAGCGAAGCCACGCGCATCCAGGCGCCAGAGTTTGCCTGGCAGGAACTCGATCGGGTGCGCGTCAAGGGCAAGCAACAAGCCGTGGCGATCTTCACGCCGCTGGGCTTGAGCGCAGAGCAGGGCGAGGCTCAGGTAACCGAACTCAAGCTCTGGGTTGCTGCGCTGCGCGCCTACCGCAAGCAGGACTGGGACGGCTGCGATGTGCACCTGCTGAACCTGCAACGCCAGCACCCCGATAAATACCTGTACACCCTGTACGCCACAAGGGTAAGCTCGCACCGCGCACTGCCGTTTGACGCGGCCTGGGACGGCGCCACCAACTTCGACAACAAATAGATCAAGACATGAAGGTACGCGTTTTAGGCTGCTCCGGCGCCATCGCCAAGGACTGCCGCACCACATCGTTCCTCATCGACTCAGACCTGCTGGTGGATGCCGGCACCGGGGTGGGAGACCTCACGCTGGCCGAAATGCGTCAGATCGACCACGTGCTACTGACGCATTCGCACCTGGACCATGTACTGGCCTTGCCGCTGATGGTGGACGCCATCGCCGCGCAGCGCAGCCTGCCGCTCGTGGTTTACGCGCTGGCGGGGACGGTTGCGGCGCTAAAGGCGCACGTTTTCAACAACGTCATCTGGCCCGACTTCAGCCGCATTCCGTCACCTGAGGCGCCGTTTATCCGCTTTCAGGAAGTTGCCATCGGACAAACGCTGGACATTGGCGGCAAGGCGATCGAAGTGCTGCCCGCCGTGCACACCGTGCCGGCCGCCGGCTACGCGATTTCGACCGGCCGCGGCTGCTGGGTCTTTACCGGGGACACCGAACGCAACCCGGCGCTGTGGGCAAGGCTGAACCAAATGGACGTGAGGATGCTGGTAATCGAGACGGCCTTCAGCAACCGGGAGCAGGAACTGGCCCGACGCAGCCTGCACCTGTCGCCCAAGTCGCTGGCAGACGAGCTTGATCTGATCCTGCGTGGGCGCAACTACCCCATTTACATCACCCACACCAAACCGGCGGAAACCGAAATGATCATGGCCGAGATCCAGGGCTTCGATCAGACGCACAGCGCCTGGAACGTGGTGCACGACATCCGCTGGCTGCGCGCCGGCCAGGAGTTTGAACTGTGACCGAGGAAACATCCCACAGCGCGGCCGCACCCCAGGAAAACGCTTTCTTCACTTCGCAGCAGTTGCCACCGGCGCAGCGTGGCAATCGTTTTGAAGCTCTGTTCCTGCGCCAGCTCCAGCTTGTCTCCACGCGCATCCACGATACCGAGAATCTGGATCAGCTCATGCTCGACGTGAGCCCGGACATCTGCAAGCTGCTCAACGCGGAGCGGCTCACGCTGTACGCCGTGAGCGAAGACCAGAGCGCCATCGTCTCCAAGGTCAAGACCGGGCTGAACAGCAGCCGCGACCTGAAGCTGCCCATCGGTACGCAGAGTCTGGCGGGCTTTGCGGCAATGAGCCGCCAGTTGCACAACATCGCCGATGTCTACAACGCCGCATCCCTCAAGCGCCTGCACCCGGCGCTCACCTTCCTGCAGGAGGTCGACAAGCGCAGCGGCTTTCGAAGCAAGCAGATGCTGGTGGCGCCCATCCTGGCGGGCGAGCAACTGTATGGCGTGCTGCAAATCATCAACAACCGCAGCGACCAGCCCTTTGGCGAGCTTGAGGTGGACGGTGTGCAGCAACTCTGCGCCACCCTGGCCACGGCGATACGCCAGCGCCAGCAGCGCGCGCAGGCGGAGCAAAAACGCCTGAGCACTCGCCTCGACGGCCTCGTGCTGGCGGGACTGATCAGCGCCGCTGCACTGCGCGACTGCACACTGACGGCGCGCGCCCAGGGCAGTTCGGTGGAGGCCCTGCTGATGTCCGCGCACGGCTTGAGCGCAGCGCAGATCGGCCAGGCCGCGGCCGACTTCTTTGGCGTTCCCTATCAGGGCTACAGCGTCGGCCACATCCGATCCGAGGCGTTGCATGGCGCGCTCAAGCGCGAGTTCCTGCTGGAGCAGGGCTGGCTGCCACTGGAAGACAGCACCGACGGCCTTGTCATCATGTGCGTGGACCCGGAAGCGGTGCGCGCGGCGCGGGTTGTACCTCAGGTGTTCCCGCGCCACAACCAGTTTGCCTACCGCGTCACTACCCAGAGCGAGTTCGCCCAGACGCTGAACCAGTTGCTGGCCGTGGAAAGCGAATCCGGCTCCATCGACCAGATGCTGGCCGACATGAACGCCCCGCTGGACGACGGCGGCGACGACAACGCGCTGGAATCGGCCGCTGCCGACAACGAACTGGTCAAGTTGGTGAACAAGGTGATCGTCGACGCGTACCAGCAAAAAGCTTCCGACATCCACATCGAGCCGCTGCCTGGCAAAGCCAAGACCGGAATCCGCTTTCGCATCGACGGCTCGCTGCAGCCGTATATCGAGGTGCCGGCGCAGTTTCGCCAGGCGCTGGTGACACGGCTGAAGATCATGTGCGACCTGGACATCTCGGAGCGACGCAAGCCACAGGACGGCAAGATCAAGTTCAAGAAGTACGGCCCGCTCGACATCGAACTGCGCGTGGCAACTATTCCCTCGGCCGGCGGCGTGGAAGACGTGGTGATGCGCATCCTGGCGGGAGGTGAGCCCATTCCCATGGACAAACTGGGACTCAGCCCCCACAACATGGAGCGCGTGCTGCGCACCGTGGAAAAGCCCTATGGCCTGTTTTACGTCTGCGGCCCGACGGGATCCGGCAAGACCACGACACTGCACTCGATCCTGAAGCACCTGAACCGGCCCGAGACCAAGATCTGGACGGCCGAGGACCCGGTGGAAATCACGCAAAAAGGCCTGCGCCAGGTGCAGGTCAACAAGAAGGCCGGCATCGACTTCGCCCTCATCATGCGCGCCTTTCTGCGCGCCGACCCGGACATCATCATGGTGGGCGAGTCGCGCGACAAGGAAACCGTGGCCATGGGCGTGGAAGCCTCGCTCACCGGGCATCTGGTGTTCTCCACCCTGCACACCAACTCGGCGCCCGAGTCGATCACACGCCTGCTCGACATGGGCATGGACCCGTTCAACTTTGCCGACGCGCTGCTGGGCATCCTGGCGCAACGCCTGGCAAAGAAGCTCTGCGACTGCAAGGAGAGCTATACACCCGACGCGGAAGAATTGCGTCTGTTCACGGCCGAATACGCTGAAGAGTTGCGCCACTCTTCGGCGTGGAAAGTCGACTACGACGCTGAAACGAAAAAGCTCGTGACCGACTGGACCCAGGCCTACGGTCGGGGCGATGCGCTGAAATTTTTCCGCACCGTGGGCTGCGCCCGCTGCAACCAGACCGGCTACAAGGGCCGCATCGGCCTGCACGAACTGCTCATCGCCGACGACACGATCAAAAAACTCATCCAGGAGCGCGCCCGCGTAGCCACCATCTTTGCCGCGGCGGTGGAAGGTGGCATGCGCACCCTGAAGATGGACGGCATGGAAAAAGTCATGCTGGGGCTGACCGACCTGAAGCAGGTGCGGTCGGTTTGCATCAAGTAGGCGGCACTGCCAAGGGTCAAATTTCGTCCCGTGACATTTTGCCAGTGACAAAAATCGTCATTTGATATTGCTGCCAGACAGAAAACGTCGGCTCTGAACAGCACAAACTGTTGCAATTCACACAAAAACTCCGGTTTTTACGGTTGGCACGCGAACTGCATATAGCAATGCCGTTACCCCCCAACCTCAACCCTCAGGAGTATTTTTATGAAACGCGTTCAACAAGGCTTTACCTTGATCGAGTTGATGATCGTCGTGGCGATCATCGGTATTTTGGCTGCAGTGGCCCTGCCGGCTTATCAGGATTACACGGTACGTGCACGCGTCAGTGAAGGTCTGGTCGGTGCTTCGGCGGCCAAGGTCAACGTCGTCGACATTTTGGCCTCCGGCAATCCTTCTGGCGATGCAAACGGTTACGCCACGGGTTTCACCGCGCCAGCAGCGACTCGCAATGTCACCAGTATCGTCATCACGGCCGCCACTGGCGTGATCACAGTGACAACAACTGCCGCGGCGGGTAACGGCACCGTGATTCTGACTCCTAACGCACCGATCGGTACGGCCCTGCCGGTTGGCACGGCCACGTTCACGCCACCGGCTCAGTCCGTCGCTTGGCGCTGCGGCGTTGCAGGTACCGTTGACGCCACCTTCATTGGATTTGCCGCCGGTACGCTGCCCGCGCG
>CAIKVZ010000234.1 GCA_903830985.1 uncultured beta proteobacterium | reverse complement strand
CGAGCTGTTCGAGATGCAGGGCAAACCGGCCAAGGGCGAGAACATCGTGGTGCTGAAACACGCCGGCCAGCGCGCCGGCCTGGTGGTGGACACGCTGTTGGGCGAGTTCCAGACCGTGATCAAGCCGCTGGGCAAGATGTTTCAGCAGGTCAAGTGCATCAGCGGCTCCACCATTTTGGGCAGCGGCGATGTGGCGCTGATATTGGATGTGCCGGCGCTGGTGCGAAGTTGCTTGCACCGTGAGTTGCACGGCAGCACGCATCAGGAGCAGCGCGCATGAAACCAATCCATTCCTGGGGCGCGCCGCCGCTGAGCCTGTCGCAACACCCGCCTCCTTGAGCCCGGGTCCTGTTCGCCACTGCTTTCCAAAACCCAGCCCCCGTTTCATTACTCAGGAGTCATTCCATGTTGAACAATCTCAAAATCGGCGTCAGACTGGGGATCGGCTTTGCCATCACCCTGGCGCTGCTCATCGCCATTTCGGTGGTAGGAATCACGCGCATCGCGGCCATGAATGCAGAAGTCGACAGTCTGGTCAAGGACAAGTTCCAGAAGACCGTACAGGCCAACGACATCATCGACGCCGTGAACACCGTTGCCGTGCAACTGCGCAACGCGTTCATCCTCAAGGAGGTTGAGGCGCAAAAGGCACTGGATGTCATACCGGAGCAGCGCAAAATCATTTCCGATCGGCTCGAGAAGCTGGACAAGACCATCACCAGCGACAAAGGCAAGGAATTGCTGGGCAAGATCAAGGCCGCACGCACCGGCTATGTCGCTGCCCAGGACAAATTTTTTGAACTGCTCAAGGCCAACCGGCGCGACGAGGCCGCAGCCCTGATCGCCGGCGATTTGCGCAAGACGCAAACGGATTACACGCAGTCGGTCAATACCCTGGTCGACTACCAGACCGAACTGATGGACAAGTCGGGCAAGGACGCGGAAATCATGGCAGACGGCGCCGAGCGTCTGATGTCGATCATCGCTGTCGTCGCCGCCCTGCTGACCATCGTGGTCGGCTGGCTCATCACGCGCTCCATCACCAGGCCTGTGGGCGAAGCGCTGGCCGTGGCCGACAACATGGCGGAGGGCGACTTCAGCGCAAAGATAGACACCAGCGCCCGGGACGAAGTCGGACAATTGCTCGCAGCGTTGTCGCGCGCCGTACAGTCCGTGAAAGCCATGAGCGCCGAGGCCAGCCGTCTGTCGGTGGCCGCAGTCGAAGGCAAGCTCAGCACGCGTGCCGACGCCAACCAGTACAAAGGCGAGTACCGCCTCATCGTAGAAGGCGTGAACAACACGCTGGACGCGGTCATCGGCCCGCTGAACGTCACGGCCAAGTACGTCGATGACATCTCCAAGGGCGTGATCCCGCCCGTCATCACCGACAACTACAACGGCGACTTCAACGTCATCAAGAGCAACCTGAACAACATGGTGAAGATGATGAGCGAACTGCTGGCGCAGACCGACATCATCATCCAGGGCGCAGCCAACGGCGAGCTCGACAAGCGAGCGAACGCCGCCCTGTTCGTGGGTGGCTGGAACAAGCTGGTAACCGGCGTGAACGAGGCCATCACCAACATCGTGAACCCGATGAACGTCACCGCCGATTACGTGGACAAGGTCGCCAAGGGCATCATCCCGCCGGTCATCACCACCGAGTACAAGGGCCAGTACAACGTCATCAAGAACAACCTCAATAACATGGTGAAGATGATGAGCGATCTGCTCGCGCAGACCGACATCATCATCCAGGGCGCGGCCAACGGCGAGCTCGACAAGCGTGCCAACGCCGCGCTGTTCGTGGGCGGCTGGAACCAGCTGGTGAGCGGCGTGAACCAGGCCATCACCAACATCGTGGACCCGATGAACGTGACGGCCGACTATGTGGACAAGGTCGCCAAGGGCGTCATCCCGCCGGTCATCACCACCGAGTACAAGGGCCAGTACAACGTCATCAAGAACAATCTGAACAACATGGTGAAGATGATGAACGACCTGCTGGCGCAGACCGACATCATCATCAAGGGCGCAGCCGACGGCGAGCTCGACAAGCGCGCCAATGCGGCACTCTTCGTGGGCGGCTGGAACCAGTTGGTCACTGGCGTGAACGAGGTCGTGACCAACATCGTGAATCCGCTCAACGTCACCGCCAACTACGTGGATCGAATCGCCAAGGGCGACATCCCGCCGATGATCACGGACAACTACAAGGGCCAGTACAACACCATCAAGAGCAATCTCAACGCCTGCATCGCCGCCACCAACCAGCAGGCCAATGCGGCGCAGGCCATCTCCAAGGGTGACCTCACGGCCGAGGTGAAGATCCGCTCGGAAAACGACGTCATGGCCAAGAGCCTGCTCGACGTGATCAAGGCGGTGAATGCCCTGGTGGCCGACGCCAACGTGCTGTCCAAGGCCACGGTGGACGGGAAATTGGACACGCGCATCGACGCCACGCACCACCAGGGTGACTACCGCAAGGTGGTCGAAGGCCTGAACGCCGTGATGGTGGCGGTCAGCACGCCGGTGCAGGAACTGCAGGGCGTACTCAGCGCCATGGAAGGCGGCGACCTGACGCAGTCGATGAAGAAGAACTACGACGGCACTTGGGACGAGCTCAAGTCGGCGTCAAACAACATGCTGAAGAAACTGGTGCAGGTGGTGACCGACGTGAACTC
Source organism: uncultured beta proteobacterium (assembly GCA_903830985.1). Lineage (GTDB taxonomy): Bacteria > Pseudomonadota > Gammaproteobacteria > Burkholderiales > Burkholderiaceae_C > CAIKVZ01. The sequence continues at coordinate 1,591 of CAIKVZ010000234.1, read as the reverse complement.
CGGCGCGCAAGCCCTGGCCAGCGCCTCCGAAGAGGTCAGCGCCACGGCGCAGTCGCTGTCGCAGGCGGCCAGCGAGCAGGCAGCCGGGGTCGAGGAAACCAGCGCCTCCATCGAGCAGATGAGCGCCTCGATTGCGCAGAACACGGAGAACGCCAAGGTCACGGACGGCATGGCCAGCAAGGCGGCGAAGGACGCCACCGACGGCGGTGAGGCGGTGGACGCGACCGTCGCTGCGATGAAGCAGATCGCCAAGAAGATCGGCATCATCGACGACATCGCCGCGCAGACCAATCTGCTGGCACTCAACGCGGCGATCGAGGCGGCGCGCGCCGGCGAGCACGGCAAGGGGTTTGCCGTGGTGGCGGCCGAGGTGCGCAAGCTGGCCGAGCGCAGCCAGGTGGCGGCGCAGGAAATCGGCGAGGTGGCGAGCAACTCGGTGGAGCTGGCAGAAAAAGCCGGCCGCCTGCTGGCCGAGATCGTCCCCAACATCCGCAAGACCTCGGACCTGGTGCAGGAGATCACCGCCGCCTCGACCGAGCAGAACTCGGGCGTGGGACAGATCAACGCCGCCGTGGGCCAGTTGAACCAGACCACGCAGCAAAACGCATCAAGTTCGGAGGAACTGGCCGCCACCTCGGAAGAGATGAGCAGCCAGGCCGAACAGCTGCAGCAGACCATGTCCTTCTTCAAGCTCGAAGGCATGGCCGGCGGTGCGGTGGCGGTCGGCGCAGTGCACAAAAAAGGCGCGGGCAAAACGAGCCGACAGAGCGGGATCAAGCTCGCCAGCAGCCCAGCCGGCGCCGGTGTGGACGAGTCGCAGTTCACCAAGTTCTGAAAGGGGCTGACATGAACGCACTGGCAACAATCGAAGGCGGGCCGCCAATCGGCCTGCCGACAACACAGGCGGCTGCCGAGAAGAGGCAGTACCTGACCTTCACGCTGGGCGGCGAGATGTTTTCCATCGGTATCCTGTGCATCAAGGAGATCATCTGGTACGCCGGCGTGACCGAGGTGCCGATGATGCCGGCATGCATCCGCGGCGTCATCAACCTGCGCGGTGCCGTGGTGCCGGTGATGGACCTGTCGCTGCGCTTCGGCAAACAGAGCACGGCGGTGAGCAAGAACACCTGCATCGTCATCATCGAGATCGACACCGAGGGCCTGCGCCAGAACATGGGTATCGTGGTCGATGCGGTGCAGGCGGTGCTGGAGATTCCCTCTTCGGACATCGAGCCACCGCCCAGTTTTGGCGCCAAGATCCGCTCCGACTTCATCGAGGGCATAGGCAAGGTGAACGGCAAGTTCGTCATCCTGCTCAACGTGAACCAGGTGCTCTCGACCGAAGAAATCGGCGCCATGGGTCGGGCCGCTGCGGCAGGCGAAATGACCCTGAGCCACTGATGGCACTGCACCCCAGCCACCAAGCCGGCATGCGCCGCGTCGCGGTGTTGCTAGGGATGGTCTGCACAACCCTCGCCACAGAGTGAACTGAGCGAGGCGAATTCACAAAATGAAAACAAAAATGCGTTTTCGCGCAAATTCAGGTCGATTTCCGTCTGAATTTGGAGCCTTTCGGGCTCAATCTGGGCGT
>CAIKVZ010000233.1 GCA_903830985.1 uncultured beta proteobacterium | reverse complement strand
TTCGATGTCCTTGCCCACGGCCGCGACGATTTTCGGCAGCGCCTGAATGCTGCTCTCGGCGCCGTCGAGCTGGCGCCCGCCATGGTTCGAGACGATGAGCGCGTCGGCGCCACTGAGCACCGCCAGGCGGGCGTCTTCCGGGTCCTGTATGCCCTTGAGGATGAGCTTGCCGCCCCAGAGTTTCTTGATCCATTCCACATCGGCCCAGTTGAGCGTGGGATCAAACTGCTTGGTGGTCCATTCGGACAGGGAACTCATGTCGTTCACGCCACTGACATGGCCCACGATATTGCCGAAACCGCGCCGCTTGGTGCCCAGCATGCCCAGGCACCAACGCGGCTTGGTCATCAGGTTGGCCAGACTCGCCAGGGTCGGCTTGACCGGCACCGACAGCCCGTTTTTCAGGTCCTTGTGGCGCTGCGCGAGGATCTGCAGGTCCAGCGTCAGCACCAGCGCGGAGCATTTGGCGGCCCGGGCGCGCTCGATGATGCGTTCGATGAAGCCGCGGTCGCGCATCACGTAGAGCTGGAACCAGAACGGTTTGTCGGTGTTGGCCGCCACATCCTCGATCGAGCAGATGCTCATGGTCGACAGGGTGAAGGGCACGCCGAATTTTCCGGCGGCGCGCGCTGCCAAAATTTCACCGTCGGCCCAATGCATGCCGGTGGAGCCGACCGGTGCCAGCGCCACCGGCATGGCCACGTCCTGCCCGACCATCCGGGTGCGGGTGCTGCGGTTTTCCATGTTGATGGCGACGCGCTGGCGCAGCTTGATGGCGGCGAAGTCGCTCTGGTTGGCGCGGTAAGTGCCTTCGGTCCAGGAGCCTGAATCGGCGTAGTCGTAAAACATGCGCGGAACGCGCTTTTGCGCCAGCACGCGCAGGTCTTCGATGTTGGTGATGACAGGCATGAATCGGTCTTTCTGTTGGGCGATGGGCGAGATGTGCTTCAGCCCAGACGGGCCTGATGGCGCGCGATCTGGGCGCGCACCTGGCTCGGCGCCGTGCCGCCCAGGGTGTCGCGTGCGTTCAGCGAGCCACGCAGGCTCAGGTGCTGGTACACGTCTTTTTCGATCTTCGGGTTGAACTCCTGCAGCACCGCCAGGGGCAGTTCAGACAGGTCGACGTTGTGCGTGATCGCGGCCTTGACGGCGTGGGCCACGGTCTCGTGCGCGTCGCGAAACGGCAGGCCCTTCTTCACCAGGTAGTCGGCCAGGTCGGTGGCCGTGGCGTAGCCCTTGAGGGCCGCGCGCTCCATGGCCTCGGGCTTGACCGTGATGCCGCCTTCCTTTTTGCCCGTGGCCGGGTTGAGTTGGCCACCGACCATCTCGGCAAAGATGCGCAAGGTGTCCTTGAGCGTGTCCACGGTGTCGAACAGTGGCTCCTTGTCTTCCTGGTTGTCCTTGTTGTAGGCCAGCGGCTGGCCCTTCATCAGGGTGAGCAGGCCCATCAGGTGGCCGACCACGCGTCCGGTCTTGCCCCGCGCCAGTTCCGGCACGTCGGGGTTCTTCTTCTGCGGCATGATGGAACTGCCGGTGGTGAAGCGGTCGGCAATCTGGATGAAGCCAAAGCTCTGGCTCATCCACAGGATCAGCTCTTCGCTGAAGCGGCTGATGTGCACCATGCACAGCGCAGCGGCGGCGCTGAATTCGATCGCGAAGTCGCGGTCGCTCACCGCGTCCAGGCTGTTCTGGCAAACGCAGGGCCGGCCTTGCTCGTCCACCATGCCCAGCTTCACGGCCACCAGTTCCCGGTCCAGCGGGTAGCTCGTTCCCGCGAGGGCAGCCGCACCCAGAGGTAGACGGTTGGTGCGCCGGCGCACGTCGCTCAGGCGTTCGGCGTCGCGCGCAAACATTTCCACGTAGGCCAGCAGGTGGTGACCAAAGCTCACGGGCTGGGCCACCTGCAGGTGTGTGAAGCCGGGCAGGATGACGTCAATATGCTGCTCGGCGGTGGCCACCAGGGCGCGCTGCAGTTCCACCAGCAGTTCGACGATCAGGTCGATCTCGCCGCGCAGCCACAGGCGCACGTCGGTTGCCACCTGGTCGTTGCGGCTGCGCCCGGTGTGCAGGCGCTTGCCGGCGTCGCCCACGAGCTGGGTCAGTCGTGCCTCGATGTTCAGGTGCACGTCTTCCAGGTCCAGCTTCCACTCGAAGGCACCGGAGGCAATTTCTGCGCTGATCTGCGCCATGCCCTTTTCGATGCTGGCCAGGTCTTCAGCGCAGATGATGGCCTGCGCGCCCAGCATTTGCGCGTGTGCCAGGGAGCCTGCGATGTCGGCCTGCCACAGGCGCTTGTCGAAGAACACGCTGGCGGTGTAACGCTTGACCAGATCGCTCATGGGCTCGGAGAAAAGCGCTGACCACGCCTGGGATTTTTGGTCGAATTGGTTTTGGGACATCGGGAGGCAATAATCGGGTTTTTGGAACAAGTTCGAAACCCGCTACGTTGAATGAAGGATTCGCAAATTCTATCGACCTTCCGCGAGCGCCGCGCCAGCGCCGCGCCAAGCTGGCAAAGCAGCGGCCTGTTGTTCGACACCTGCCAGGTGGGCGCGGTGCTGCGCGCGGTTTTACTGGTGCAGCTGGTGCTGGCCGTAGGCTCGCTGTATTGGCAGCTGTCCTTCGCCGATTGGCTGGGACGTTATTCGGTCCTGACCGGCGCCACGCTGCCGGCCACGCTGGCCTGGCTGATTGCGGCCTGCAGCCTGAAAAAGCCGCTGGCCAAGCTGTCGCGTGCCTGGCAGTACGCGGCCGGCGTGGGACTGGGCGCGCTGGCCGGGCTGTATGGCTGCGCCATGCTGGCGTTGTCTGGACTGCTTTCGGCGGCGCCCTGGGTGGCCAGCGCGCTCACCGGCGCCATGCTGGCCTCGGCCCTGATGGCGGCGCTGGTGATGCGCGCGCGCGGCATGATGCCCGCGGCCACGGCCGCGCGTCTGAGCGAACTGCAGGCGCGCATCCGCCCCCACTTCCTGTTCAACACGCTGAACAGCGCCATTGCCCTGGTGCGCGCCGAGCCGGCACGGGCCGAAGCCCTGCTGGAGGACCTGAGCGATCTGTTTCGGCACGCGCTGGCCGATCCGGGCGAGTCGGTCACATTGGCGCAGGAAATCACACTGGCGAAACGCTATCTGGCGATCGAGCAGGTGCGCTTTGGCGAGCGGCTGCGCCTGCATTGGGCGCTGGACCCGGCGGCGAACCAGGCGCGGCTGCCGCCATTGCTGCTGCAACCGCTGGTGGAAAACGCCGTGCTGCACGGCGTCGAACCCAGCCCCGACGGCGCCGATGTCAGTATTTCCACCGAGCGCCGTGGCGACAAGGTGATCATCAAGGTGCGCAACACGCTGGCAGTGACGCCTGCAAAACAGGAGCCGACCCGCGGCAGCGGCATGGCGTTGGCCAACGTGCGTGACCGTCTGAGCCTGCTGCACGACGTCCAAGGCCACTTCCGCAGCGGCGCCAAAGACGGCGAGTACCGGGTGAGAATCGAGGTGCCGGCATGAGTCACCTGGCGAGGGGCCCCAGCGGAGCTGGGGATCGACAGCAAGACGAATGCCGGCAGGGCGCCGACACCGCCGTTGCCTGCATGCCAGGGAATGCCGGCAGGGCGCCGACACCACTGGCGTCTGCGCGATGCGTATCTTCGGAGGCGCCGGCATGAGCTGCCAGCCCAGCTTTGCAGGCCCTTGCAAAACACATTCATCATCGGAGGCTCCACCATGACCCTTCACGTCCTGATTGTTGACGACGAGCCACTGGCGCGTGCGCGCCTGAAGACCCTGCTGGGCGATTGCACCGCGCCTGCGGCCGTTGTGGCGGGCGAGGCGGCGAATGCCGTGCAGACCATGGAAACGCTGCGCCGTGGTGACTTTGACCTGGTTCTGCTGGACATCCACATGCCCGGGGTGGATGGCATGGTGCTGGCGCGAACCCTGCGCGAACTGCCCAACGCACCTGCCGTGGTTTTTGTCACGGCGCACGCGGAGCACGCGGTCCAGGCCTTTGAGCTCGAAGCGGTGGACTACCTGACCAAGCCGGTACGACTCGAGCGCCTGCAGGCGGCGCTGCAAAAGGTCGAGCGTCTGCAGGAATCCCGGTTGGCCGCGCACTCAGCCGAGAGCCATGACATGCTGCACATCCAGGACCGGGGACGCACCCAGCTGGTGCCGCTGGGCGAGGTGCTTTACTTCAAGGCCGAACTCAAGTACGTGACGGTGCGCACTGCCAGCAAGAGCTACATCCTGGACGGCAGCCTGGGAGAACTGGAAGTTCGCTACGCACGCGACTTCATGCGCATCCACCGCAATGCCCTGGTGGCGCGCCGCGCCGTGCGCGCACTGGAAAAGCATTTTGACCCTGAAGAAGGCGAGGGCTGGGCGGTCCGGCTGGCGGGCGTGAGCGAACTGCTGGCCGTCTCCAGGCGTCAGCTGTCGCTGGTGCGCGAAGCCTTGCAGGGTTGATTCCACGGGCCCATTGAGCATCGGGCTTGTTTTGAAGAGACGTGCATACTGTGCCGATACCTCCAAGGACGACGCATGAGCATCCGCAATCTCGATTCGCTGTTTGACCCATCTTCGGTGGCCGTGTTCGGGGCTTCGCAGCGACCGGCCTGCGTAGGAACCACCGTGTGGCGCAATCTGCGCAGCGGCAGCTTTGCCGGACCGGTGTATGCCGTCAACCCCAAATACCACGAACTCGACGGGCAACCCGTCGTGGCGCGGGCCTCGCAATTGCCGCAGGTGCCCGAACTGGCGGTGATCTGCACGCCGCCCGACACCGTGGTGGAACTGATCACTCAGCTCGGCGCCCTGGGCACGCGCGCCGCCGTGCTGCTCACGGCGGGACTGAGCGCCGACCAGAAGCGCGCCATCCGTGCCGCCGCGCAGCCGTACCTGCTGCGCATTCTGGGACCCAACTGCATCGGCATGCTGTCGCCGCACCTGGGGCTGAACGCCAGCTTCGCCCACACCGACGCGCTGCCGGGGGAGCTGGCCTTTGTCTCCCAGTCCGGCGCCCTGACCACCGCCATGCTGGACTGGGCCAGGGCGCGCGGCATCGGCTTTTCGCACTTCGTGTCTCTCGGTGAGCACATGGACGTGGACTTTGGCGACATGCTGGACTACCTGGCCAGCGACCCGCAGACGCGCGCCATCCTGCTGTACATCGAATCCATCGAAGCCTCGCGCAAATTCATGTCGGCCGCACGCGCGGCGGCACGCAACAAGCCGGTGATCGTGGTCAAGGCAGGGCGTTCGGAACTGGGGCAACGCGCGGCGGCATCGCATACCGGCGCCCTCGCCGGATCGGACCTGGTGTACGACGCGGCGATTGCGCGCGCCGGCATGTTGCGCGTCGACACCGTGCAGCAGTTGTTCATGGCGGCCGAAACACTGGCGCGCTTTCGCAGCAACACCGCGTCGCAACTCACCATCCTGACCAATGGCGGCGGCGCCGGCGTGATGGCCGCCGACGCGGCCGCCCATGTGGGTGTGGAACTGGCCGATTTGAGCCGTGCCACGCTGGAAAAGTTGGATGCGCTGTTGCCATCAACCTGGTCGCATGGCGACCCGGTGGACATCATTGGCGACGCGCCAGTGGAGCGTTACGTGCAGGCGCTGCAGGTGCTGACACAGGACCCGGCGGCGGGCGCGGTGCTGCTGATGCACGCCCCGACAGCGATTGTGCCCAGCGCCGAGATCGCGCGCGCCTTGCTGCCGCTGGTGACACAGCAACCGCCGCGCGTCATGGCGTGCTGGCTCGGTGCGGATGCGGTGCGCGAGGCGCGGCAGATTTTTCAACAGGCCAACGTGGCCTGCTACAACACGCCCGAGCAGGCGGTGCGCGCCTTCAG
>CAIKVZ010000232.1 GCA_903830985.1 uncultured beta proteobacterium | reverse complement strand
GTTGGTGTGCACATTGCCGTCGCCGGCGTGCATGTGCAGCGCGGCCCAGACCCGGCCCTTGAGCACGCGCTGGTGGATGGCGCTGCATTCGACCAGGATGGGGCTGAAGGCGCCGCCCGTGAAGATGTCGGCCAAGGGCGCGCGCAGTTGCGTCTTCCAGCTGGCGCGCAGGCTGTGGTCCTGCAGTTGCGGGAACAGTTGCGCCACGCCGTCGAGCCAGCCCTGCCACAGGCTGCGCACGTCCTGCAGCAAAGCCAGCGCCTGATCGACGCGCTGCTGCAACATCTCGGCCGAAGGGATGTCGCTGGCTTCGCCATGCAGCGGCAGCTTGCCCTGGCTGAGGAATTCTTCCAGCGCAGCGCACAGTGCGATCTTGTTCTGCAGGCTGAGCTCGATGTTGATGCGCTCTATGCCGTCGGTGTACTCGGCCATGCGCGGCAGCGGAATCACCACGTCCTCGTTGATCTTGAAGGCGTTGGTATGCTTGGATATCGCCGCCGTGCGCTTGCGGTCCAGCCAGAACTTCTTGCGCGCCTCGGCGCTGGTGGCGATGAAGCCCTCCCCGCTGCGCGAATTCGCAATGCGCACCACTTCCGAGGTGGCGCGCGCCACCGCATCGGCGTCGTCGCCGGCAATGTCACCGAACAGCACCATCTTGGGCATGCCGCCGCGCTTGGACTTGGTGGCATAACCCACGGCCTTCAGGTAGCGGTCGTCCAGGTGTTCCAGACCGGCGAGCAGCACACCGGTGCGTTTCTGCTCGGCAAACATGAAGTCCTTGATCTCCACGATGCTGGGCACGGCGTCGCGCGCGTGGCCGAAGAACTCCAGACAGACGGTGCGCGTGTGCTGCGGCAGGCGGTGCACGATCCAGCGCGCGCTGGTGATGAGGCCGTCGCAGCCTTCCTTCTGTATGCCCGGCAGGCCGCTGAGAAACTTGTCGGTCACGTCCTTGCCCAGGCCCTCCTTGCGAAAGCTCGCGCCCGGTATGTCGAGCCGCTCGGTGCGGATCAGCGTCTTGCCGTCGGCCTTGAAGGTCTTGAGCTCGAAGCTGGCCACGGGCGTATCGTGGATCTTGCCCAGGTTGTGGTTCAGCCGCGTCACCTCCAGCCACTCGGCCTGCGGTGTCACCATGCGCCAGGACGCCAGATTGTCCAGCGCCGTACCCCACAACACAGCCTTTTTTCCGCCGGCGTTCATGGCGATGTTGCCGCCCACGCAGGAGGCTTCGGCCGAGGTCGGATCCACGGCAAACACGTAACCGCCACGCTCCGCGGCGTCGGCCACGCGCTGCGTCACCACGCCGGCCTCGGTCCAGACCGTGGCCACGGGCTGACTCAGACCCGGCAGGTCCAGCATCTGAACCTCGGTCATGGCCTCGAGTTTTTCGGTGTTGATGACCGCGCTCTTCCAGGTCAGGGGAATGGCGCCACCGGTGTAACCGGTGCCGCCGCCGCGCGGCACGATGCTCAAACCCAGATCGATGCAGGCCTTGACCAGGCCCGCCATCTCGACCTCGGTGTCGGGCGTGAGCACGACAAAGGGATATTCCACGCGCCAGTCGGTGGCGTCGGTGACGTGCGAGACCCGGCTCAGTCCGTCGAACTTGATGTTGTCGTGCGCCGTCACGCGGCGCAAGATGCGCTGGCTTTGCCGGCGCAGCGCCTGCAACTCCTCGAACATGCGATCGAAGGCGGCAATCGCCTGGGCGGCAGCGTCGAACAATTCGCCCACCAGCGCGTCGCGCTCCGGGTCCTGCTCGGGCGTGCGGCGCTTTTGCACCTCGGCCAGACGGTGCGTCAAAGCCTCCACCAGCAGGGCGCGGCGTTTCGGGTTGTCCAGCAGGTCGTCCTGCAAATACGGGTTGCGCTGCACCACCCAGATGTCGCCCAGCACTTCGTACAGCATGCGTGCCGAGCGCCCCGTGCGCCGCTCCTGACGCAACTGGCTCAGTACGTCCCAGCAACGGGCTCCGAGCAGGCGCAACACGATCTCCCGGTCGGAAAACGAGGTGTAGTTGTACGGAATCTCGCGTATGCGTTGCTGCGGCTGCGCCGCTTCATCGGCTGCGGCCGTGGGCTGAAGATTCAAGGTGGGAGCGTTCATCGGGTTCGGAAGTGACAGCTGGCACAGTACAGTCCAGGCCGAACCGATGTTACCGCAGCGCAGCATTCACGCGCCGGGGCAAGGGATACGCCAAGGCGCTTGATCCAGCGCAAGCATCATGGAAACCCCGGTAGGCGTGGCGCTCGAAAGCGGGTTAAATATTACTGTCACAAAACCCGGCTATGGTCGGGATACCAACAAGGAACCCGCATGAAATTCAAAGTTGCAGCTCTTGCACTTGCGCTCGCCGCATCCATTCCCGCTCACGCCGAGACCGAAATTCAGTGGTGGCATTCCATGGACGGCGCCTTGAATGAATGGGTCAATGACCTGGCCAAACAGTTCAATGCCAGCCAGACCGAATACAAGGTGATCCCCACCTACAAGGGTGAGTACGACCAGTCCGTGGCAGCCGGCATCGCCGCCTACCGCGCCGGCAATGCACCCGACATCCTGCAGGTGTTTGAGGTCGGCACCGCCACCATGATGTACTCCAAGGGCGCGATCAAGCCTGTGGCGGATGTCATGAAGGAAGGCGGCGTCAAGTTCGACCCCAAGGCCTACATCCCTGCCGTCGCCGGCTACTACACGGCACCCAGCGGCCAGATGCTGAGCATGCCTTTCAACAGCTCGACCACCGTTTTCTACTACAACAAGGACGCCTTCAAGGCCGCCGGCATGGACCCGGAAAAGGCCCCGACGACCTGGCCTGAGGTGGTATCCGCTGCGGCCAAGCTCAAGGCCAGCGGCAGCCAGTGCCCGTTCACCACGTCCTGGATGACATGGGCCCAGTTGGAGAGCTTCTCCACTTGGCACAACACTTCTTACGCCACCAAGGGCAACGGTTTTGGCGGTCTGGACGCACGCCTGGAATTCAACTCGCCGCTGCATGTGCGCCACTTCGAGAATCTGGGCAATATGTCCAAGCAGGGGCTGTTCGTCTACAAGGGCCGCGCCGGCAAGGCCATCACCTCCTTCGTTTCGGGAGAGTGCGCGATGTTCGTCGGCTCGTCGGGGAGCTACGCCACCATCAACCGCGACGCCAAGTTCAAATTCACCGAATCTGCCCTGCCCTACTACCCGGACATTCCGGGCGCACCGCAAAACACCATCATCGGTGGCGCCAGCCTGTGGGTCATGGCGGGCAAGCCGGCAACGCATTACAAGGGCGTGGCACAGTTCTTCAACTTCCTGTCGGACCCCAAGGTACAGTCGGCCAGCCACATGCGCACCGGCTACCTGCCGATCACCACGGCGGCCTACGAGCTGACCGAAAAGTCGGGCTTTTACAAGAAGAACCCGGGCACCGACGTGGCCGTGAACCAGATGATCCGCAAGACCACCGACAAGTCGCGCGGCGTGCGTCTCGGCAATTTCGTGCAGATCCGCGCCATCCTGGACGAGGAAACCGAACAGATCTGGACCGGCAAAAAGACGGCCAAGGAAGCGCTGGACGCAGGGGTGAAGCGCGGCAATGAACTGCTGGTCAAGTTCCAGGCCGCCAACAAGTAATCTGACGCATGATCGCGGGGCGGCAGCACTTAGCGGTGCTGCCGCCTTTTTGCATCATCCCCCTCTAAAACACCCACCCGATGGAAAAACGTGTCCTGTTCCGCTCGACCTGGCTGCCCTGGCTGCTGCTGGCGCCCCAGTTGCTCATCGTCGCCGTGTTCTTCTTCTGGCCTGCCGGTCAGGCGCTGGTGCAGTCGCTGCAGCAGCAGGACGCCTTTGGCAACACCGTCACCTGGGTCGGCCTGGACAATTTCAGAACCCTGCTGAACGACGAGACCTACCTGGCTTCATTCCAGACCACGTTGGTGTTCTCGGTACTGGTCACCGTGCTGGGCCTGAGCATTGCCCTGGTGCTGGCCATCTTTGCCGATCGCGTGCTCAAGGGCGCAGGCCTCTACAAGACCATACTGATCTTGCCCTACGCCGTGGCGCCGGTGGTCACCGGGCTGCTCTGGTCCTTCATGTTTTCCTCGTCCATCGGCATCGTCAGCTACTGGCTGAAGAAGGTAGGAATTCAATGGAACCACCTGCTCAACGGCAACGACGCCATGGCGCTGGTGGTGATGGCCTCGGTATGGAAGCAGATCTCCTACAACTTCCTGTTCTTTCTTGCAGGACTCAACTCGATCCCGAAATCGCTGATCGAGGCCGCGGCCATCGACGGCGCGCGACCCTGGCGGCGCTTCTGGACCATCATCTTCCCGCTGCTTTCGCCCACGGCCTTCTTCCTGCTGGTGATCAACATGGTGTACGCGTTTTTCGACACCTTCGCCATCATCGACGCCACCACCCAGGGCGGACCCGGCAAGGACACGGCCACCCTGGTGTACCGGGTCTACTTCGACGGCTTTCGCGGCATGGACTTTGGCGGCTCGGCCGCGCAGTCCGTGGTCTTGATGGTGATCGTCATCGCCCTGACCATCGTGCAGTTCCGCTATGTCGAGAAAAAGGTGAACTACTGATGGTTGAACGCCGCCCCCTGCTGACCCTGCTGGCGCACAGCGTCATGATCCTGGGCGCGCTGCTGGTCGCCTTTCCGCTGTACCTGGCCTTTGTCGCGTCCACCCACCTGCCCCAGGAACTGGCGCAGTCGCCGATACCGCTGCTGCCGGGAAGCCATTTCTGGGAAAGCTACCAGACCGCACTCATGGGCACGGGCGCGGCCAGTTCGTCGGCGCCGGTGGCGCACATGATCTGGGTCAGCTTCGTCATCACCTTCATCATCGTCACGGGCAAGATCAGTATTTCGCTGCTGTCGGCCTTTGCCGTCGTCTACTTTCGTTTCCCGCTACGCAGCCTTTGCTTCTGGGCGATCTTCATCACGCTGATGCTGCCGGTGGAGGTGCGCATCGGCCCGACCTACCAGGTCGTGGCCGACCTGGGAATGATCAACACCTACGCGGGGCTGTCGGTGCCGCTGATCGCCTCGGCCACCGCCACCTTCCTGTTTCGCCAGTTCTTTCTGACCGTTCCCGACGAGTTGGTCGAGGCGGCGCGCGTCGACGGCGCAGGTCCCATGCGTTTCTTCAAGGACATCCTGTTGCCGCTGTCGGCCACCAGCATCGCTGCGCTGTTCGTCATCCAGTTCATCTACGGCTGGAACCAGTACCTGTGGCCATTGATTGCCGCCACCAGCGAAGACATGTACCCCATCGTCATCGGCATCAAGCGCATGATCGGCGGCGGCGAAACACCCGTCGAGTGGAACGTACTCATGGCCACGGCCATCCTCGCCATGCTGCCTCCGGCGCTGGTCGTGGTGCTGATGCAGAAGTGGTTCGTCAAGGGACTGGTGGATACGGAAAAATAATGGCATCTATCTCTTTAAAAAACGTCGTCAAAAGCTACGGCCACGGCAAGACCGCCAACCAGGTCATCCACGGGGTGAGCGCCGACGTCACCGACGGCGAATTCGTCGTCATCGTGGGTCCCTCGGGCTGCGGCAAGTCCACGTTGCTGCGCATGGTCGCGGGGCTGGAGGAAATCACTGCCGGCGAGATCTCCATCGGCAAGCGCGTGGTGAACGACCTGGAGCCGTCCGAGCGCGACATCGCCATGGTGTTCCAGAACTATGCCCTGTACCCGCACATGAGCGTGTTCGACAACATGGCCTATGGGCTGAAGATCGCCAAGGTGCCGCTGGACGAGATCAAGGCGCGCGTCGACAAGGCAGCCAAGATCCTGGAAATCGGCCCCTTTCTGGCGCGCAAGCCGCGCGAGTTGTCAGGCGGCCAGCGCCAGCGCGTGGCCATGGGGCGCGCAATCGTGCGCCAGCCTCAGGTGTTCCTGTTTGACGAGCCGCTGTCCAATCTGGACGCCAAGCTGCGCGCCCAGACACGGCTCGAGATCCAGAAGCTGCACCGCGAACTGGGCATCACCTCGCTGTTCGTGACGCACGACCAGGTCGAAGCCATGACGCTGGCCCAGCGCATGATGGTGATGAACGGCGGCGTGATGGAGCAGTTCGGCACGCCCGAGGAGGTGTACAACCGCCCCGCCACGACCTTTGTCGCCAGCTTCATGGGCTCACCCCCCATGAACCTGCTGAAATCGGCCCCAGGGGCCCAGGCCGGAGAAACGCTGGGCATAAGACCCGAGCACCTGGACATCACTGCGACCGGCTGGGAACTGCAGGTGGAGGCGGTCGAACTGCTCGGTGCCGAGCGCCTGGTCTACTGCCTGCTGGGCAGCGAGCGCGTCATCATCCGCAGCGACGAACAGCTCGGCGCGCCGGTACCCGGCAGTACGCTGCACGCCACGCCGCGCGCGGAACGCCTGCACCGCTTCAACAGCAGCACCGGCCTGCGCCTATGAGGACGAAGCCCATGCAAGTCACCGCCCAAAACTGGCCCTATCCGCGCTGGGTCGCGCACCGCGGCGCCGGCAAACTGGCGCCGGAAAACACCCTGGCGGCGTTTCGTCTGGGCGCCAGCTTTGGGTACCGAATGTTCGAGTGCGACGTGAAGCTCAGCGCCGATGGCGTTGCCTTCCTGTTGCACGACGCCAGCCTGCAGCGCACCAGCAACGGCCACGGCATCGCCGGCGAGCAAGCCTGGTCGGCCCTGGCGCAACTCGATGCGGGCAGCTGGCACTCGCGCGCCTTTGCCGGCGAGCCCCTGCCGGCGCTGGACAACATCGCGCGGTTCTGCCTGCGCAATGGCTACTTCCTGAACATCGAGATCAAACCCACGCCGGGGCAGGAAAGCCTGACCGGCACCGTGGTGGCGCAGCAAGCGGCGCGGCTCTGGCTAGGCGCCGTGCCGCCCCTGCTGTCGTCGTTTCGCCCGGAGGCCTTGATGGCTGCCAAAGCCGCTCAACCCGAACTGCCGCGCGCCCTGCTGATCGACAGCCTGTGGAGCGGCTGGCTGGAGTCAGCCCAGGCGCTGGGCTGTGTGGCCATCGTGGCGAACCACGCGCTGTGGGACAAGGCCAGCGTTGCCCGGGCGAAAGACGCCGGATTCAGGACGCTGAGCTATACCGTGAACGACGAGTGGGCGGCGCAGCGCCTGCTGGACCTGGGAACCGACGCCGTCATCACCGACCGCGTCGACCTATTTCCACCCGCGGCTTAAGCCCCACTGGGTGCTGGCGCAGGCCAGCACCAGCGCGGCGTAGCTGAGCATCTTGCCGTCGGCGCCAAAAAAAACCAGGCCGCCAAGCAAGGCTGCCAGGCCCACCGCAAAAACAACCAGGGCCTGTGCCCACCAGGTCAGGCGCGCCGCCGGCTGGCGCAGCACCCAGCGGTTCGTTGCTGGCAACAGCAGCGCCAGAAACAGCGCCGGCGCCACAAAGTTCATCGCATGCAACAGGAAATGAAGGGGACCCATGTCGGATGTTGGCTTTCGTTTCCACTAGAAAATTGACCCGCGTCAATGACACGGCTCATAGATCGGACGAACTGATTTTATAATCACCTCATGGCAGTCTGGGCGCTAGGCATCAATCACACCACGGCACCGCTCGATTTGCGCGGTCGGTTTGCGTTCGCCGTCGACCAGATGGAACCCGTGCTGCACGGCTTTCGCCGCTCGCTGGCACGCCAACCCGAGGTGGCGCTGATCTCCACCTGCAATCGCACCGAAATCTACTGCGCCTCGGAACACCCCGAACTGGAACACACGCTGGACTGGCTGGCGAACAGCGGCGGGGTGCCCAGCAATCTGCTGCGCCAGCACACCTACACCCTGCAGGACGGCTTCGCCGCACGGCACGCGTTTCGCGTCGCCAGCGGTCTGGACTCCATGGTGCTGGGTGAGGCGCAGATCCTGGGGCAGATGAAGGACGCAATCCGCGCGGCCGAGTCCGCCGGCTCCCTGGGCACCACGCTGAACCAGTTGTTCCAGCGCACCTTTGCCGTGGCCAAGGACGTGCGCACCTCGACCGAGATCGGCGCGCATTCGATCAGCATGGCCGCCGCCGTGGTGCGCCTGGCAAGCCAGATCTTCGAAGACCTGGGCCAGGTCAAGGTGCTGTTTGTCGGCGCGGGCGAGATGATCGAACTCGCCGCCACGCACTTCGCAGCCAAGAGTCCGAAGTCCATCGCCATCGCGAACCGCACGCTGGAGCGCGGCGAAAAACTGGCGGGACGCTTCGGCGCCGAAGTCATGCGCCTGGCCGACCTGCCGAGTCGCTTGCACGAATTCGACGCCGTGGTGAGTTGCACCGCCAGCACCCTGCCCATCATTGGCCTGGGGGCGGTGGAGCGCGCGCTCAAACTGCGCAAACACCGGCCCATGTTCATGGTCGATCTGGCCGTGCCGCGCGACATCGAACCCGAAGTCAAGGCACTGGAAGACATCTACCTGTACACCGTCGACGACCTGGCCAGCGTGGTGCAGACCGCACAGGCGAACCGCCAGGCGGCGGTGGCGCAGGCCGAGGCCATCATCGACGCGGGTGTGCAGAGTTTCGTGCACTGGATGGAGCAGCGCGGCAGCGTGCCGCTGATCCAACAGCTCAATGCCCAAGCCGACGAGTGGCGCGCCATGGAACTGGCCCGCGCCCGCAAGCTGCTGGCCAAGGGCGAGGACGTGGACAAGGTGCTCGAAGCCCTGTCGCGCGGCCTCACGCAGAAGATGCTGCACGGCGCCATGGCCGAGCTGCGCGCCGGCGACGCCGAAACGCGTGAGCACACGGCGCAAGCCATCCACAAGCTGTTCCTGCGCAAGGAACGTTAGCGACGCTGCCGCAGTTTGCGCGCCGCTATGCAAGCTGGTGTGCCCCCTGCTGCG
>CAIKVZ010000231.1 GCA_903830985.1 uncultured beta proteobacterium | reverse complement strand
GGCCGGCACAACCAACGGCATCACCGCGCTGCAGATGGACATCAAGATCCAGGGCATTACGAAGGAAATCATGCAGGTCGCCCTGGCCCAGGCCAAGGAAGCGCGCATGCACATCCTGGGCAAGATGCAGGAAGCCATGAGCGAAGCCAAGACCGAAGTGTCGACCTTCGCGCCGCGCCTGTTCACCATGAAGATCAATCCGGAAAAAATCCGCGACGTGATCGGCAAGGGCGGCGCCACCATCCGTGCGTTGACCGAAGAAACGGGCACCCAGATCAACATCGACGAAGACGGCACCATCACCATCGCTTCCAGCGACCCGGCCAAGGCCGAGGAAGCCAAGCGCCGTATCGAGCAGATCACGGCTGAAGTGGAAATCGGCAAGGTCTACGAAGGCGCGATCACCAAGATCCTGGACTTCGGTGCCCTGGTGAACCTGCTGCCCGGCAAGGACGGACTGCTGCACATCAGCCAGATCGCCCACGAGCGCGTGGAGAAGGTCACCGACTACCTGAGCGAAGGTCAGATCGTCAAGGTCAAGGTCATGGAAACCGACGAAAAGGGTCGCGTCAAGCTGTCTATGAAGGCATTGCTGGATCGGCCTCAGCAGGGTTGAGGACTGTCGGATTGGACGTCTGCACCGACCAACCTGGTTGGCGGTGCGTGACGCAATCCAGCGTCATGCCTGTCTGACACTGTCATGCAAGTTATTGAAATCACGTCCTTTGGACCGCCGGACGTTTTGCGTCTGGGGAGTCGGCCTGAGCCCGTAGCGGGCGTTGGCGAGTTGCTGATTCGCGTCGCTGCCAGCGGCGTGAATCGCCCCGATGTCCTGCAGCGTGCCGGACACTATCCGGCACCGGCGGGTGCTTCCGATATTCCGGGTCTTGAAGTGGCGGGCATCATCATTGACGGTGACGCCAAAGCACTGCAGGCTGCGGGTTTCAAACTTGGCGATGCGGTGTGCGCGCTGGTGGCCGGTGGTGGCTATGCCGAACTCTGTGTCGCCCCGGTGGGTCAGTGCCTGCCCGTACCTGCTGGTTTGAGCATGACGCAAGCGGCGTCCTTGCCCGAGACCTTCTTCACGGTGTGGAGTAATGTGTTTACCCGCGGGCAATTGCGCACGGGGGAAACGTTGCTGGTGCAGGGTGGCTCCAGCGGCATCGGAGTGGCCGCCATCCAGATGGCCAAGGCGCTCGGCGCCAAGGTCATCGTGACGGCGGGAAGCGATGAAAAATGCGCTTCCTGCCTGAAGTTGGGGGCGGACCACGCCATCAACTACCGCACGCAGGACTTTGTCCAGGAAATCAGGACGCTCACGGCCGGACATGGCGTGGATGTGATCCTGGACATGGTGGCGGGCGACTATGTGGCCCGCGAAATTGAATGTCTGGCCGAAGACGGTCGACTGGTCATCATTGCGGTACAGGGGGGCGTGAAGAGCGCCATCAATTCCGGCCTGGTGCTGCGCCGTCGCCTGACGATCACGGGCTCCACGCTGCGGGCCCGCCCCGTGGCCTTCAAGTCGCAGATTGCACAGGCACTGCGGAAGAAGGTTTGGCCTTTGCTGGAAAGTGGCAAGGTCAAGCCGGTGATTCACAGCACGTTTGTCGTGACGGGTGGAGCGCAGCAGGGCGACAGCGCTGCGGCGCAGGCGCACCGGCTGATGGAATCGAATGAGCATGTGGGAAAAATCGTTTTGACTTGGGGTACGCCATGAAGAAGAAACTGATTGCCGGCAACTGGAAGATGAATGGCGGTTTGGCTGCCAACGAGAGCCTGATTCAGGCCTTGTTGTCGGGTCTGGCGGCCAAGGCCGCGCTGTGCGACATCGCCGTGTGTGTCCCTGCACCTTATCTGGCGCAACTTCAATCGTTGTTGGCCGGTAGCGCTTTGGCGCTGGGCGCGCAAGACGTGTCGGCGCATGAAGGCGGCGCCTATACCGGGGAAGTCGCAGCGGCCATGCTGAAGGATTTTGCCGTGCGCTATTGCCTGGTGGGACATTCGGAGCGCCGCCTCTACCATGGCGAGTCCGATGCACTGGTGGCGACCAAGGCACAACGTGCGCTGGCCGCTGGCATCACGCCCATCGTTTGCATCGGTGAAACCCTGGCCGAGCGCGAAGCCGGCAAGACCGAAGAGGTGGTGAAGCGACAACTCGCCGCGGTGATTCAACTCAACGGTCATTGCGTGAGCGAGATTGTCGTGGCCTACGAGCCGGTTTGGGCCATTGGGACGGGAAAGACCGCCAGTCCCGAGCAGGCGCAGGAGGTGCACGCCGTGCTGCGCGCGCAACTCAACGCCGCCAGCGCCCATGCCGAGCGCATCCAGATTTTGTACGGTGGCAGCATGAATGCCGCCAACGCCCAGCAGTTGCTGGGGCAACCCGACATTGACGGTGGCTTGATTGGCGGTGCCGCACTCAAGGCCGCCGACTTCTTGACCATCATCGCCGCCGCAGCTTAAGCGGCGCAGCATTTAAGCAAATCAATCAGGAGTTTTCGAATGAATTTTTTTCTCACCATTATTTTGGCCTTGCAGATGCTCGCGGCCTTGGGGATGATCGGCTTGATCCTGGTGCAGCACGGCAAGGGCGCCGACATGGGTGCCGCCTTCGGCAGCGGTGGTTCAGGCAGTCTGTTCGGTGCCAGTGGCAGCGCCAACTTCCTGTCGCGCACCACGGCGGTGTTGGCCGGCGTCTTCTTCGTTTGTACCCTGGCCTTGGCCTATTTCGGTAACCTGCGCCCAACGAGTTCGGGCAGCGTGTTGGAGTCTGCTGGCGCAACGGCACCGGTTTCTGCAGCGTCAGGTGCTGCAGCCCCGATTTCCCTGGGCTCGCAAAGCACTGCAACCGTGCCAGCCAAGCCTGCCGTACCCGCATCGGGCGCAGCGCAAATCCCCACTCGTTGATGTGCGTCAAATTTCACCCTTAGGTGAGGTCAATAACAGGGTGAATCAAGGGTAAACTCAGAGCTTGTCTGGAGAGCAATACCTGAAAAGGTCCTCACGCCATTCGGACAAAAAAACCGCCGTCGTGGTGAAATTGGTAGACACGCTATCTTGAGGGGGTAGTGGCGAAAGCTGTGCGAGTTCGAGTCTCGCCGACGGCACCAAAGAATTTAATTTGCTGGCTATTCCGAGCAGCAGATTCAAGTGGTGAAGAGGTTCTGTGAATGAACATTGAGCAATATCTCCCGGTACTGATATTTATATTTGTCGGATTGGGAGTTGGTGTCGCACCACAGTTACTGGGCTATATCCTCGGCCCGAATCGTCCGGACAAGGCGAAAAACTCCCCCTACGAATGCGGCTTCGAAGCCTTTGAAGACGCGCGCATGAAGTTCGATGTGCGCTACTACCTCATCGCCATCCTGTTCATTCTTTTCGATCTGGAAATTGCCTTTTTGGTGCCTTGGGCTGCAGCGCTCAAGGAACTTGGAATCGTCGGGTTTTGGGAGGTGATGGTGTTTCTTGCCATCCTGGTCCTGGGATTTGTTTATATGTGGATAAAAGGCGCCCTGGACTGGGAGTAACACAATGATCGAAGGCGTTCTCAAAGAAGGTTTCATCACCACCAATTACGACACGGTGATGAACTGGGCCAAGACCGGTTCACTCTGGCCCATGTCGTTTGGTTTGGCTTGCTGCGCTGTCGAAATGATGCATGCGGCCAACGCACGTTACGACATCAGTCGTTTCGGCGCCGAGGTGTTTCGGGCCAGCCCCCGTCAATCGGATCTGATCATTGTTGCCGGTACGCTGTGCAACAAAATGGCGCCGGCTTTTCGCAAGGTCTACGACCAGATGAGCGAACCGCGCTGGGTGATTTCCATGGGCTCCTGCGCCAATGGCGGCGGCTATTACCACTACAGTTATTCCGTGGTGCGCGGTTGCGATCGCGTCGTTCCGGTGGATATCTACGTTCCGGGATGCCCGCCGACGGCCGAGGCCTTGCTCTACGGCATCATCCAGTTGCAGCACAAAATTCGTCGCACGCAAACCATTGCGCGCGCCTGAGGAAGAATTGATGACCTCTTACGCTGTTGATCCTCTGGCCCTCCAGGCCAACGTGCAGGCTGCGCTGGGCGAACTGCTTGAAAGCAGTGTGGTTCGCCTGGGTGAACTCACCCTCTACGTGAACGCACGCCACTACCTGCAGGCCGCGCTCATCCTGCGCGACGATGCCAATTGCTGCTTCGAGCAACTGGTTGATTTGTGCGGCGTCGATTACTCCGCCTACAAGGACCAGCCGCAAGTGGGCTTGCGCTACTGCGTGGTGTCGCACCTGCTGTCGGTCAGTCTGAATCAGCGCGTGCGCCTCAAGGTGTTCGCCCCTGACGACGCCTTCCCGGTTCTGCCTTCGCTGGGCGATATCTGGAGTTCGACCAACTGGTTTGAACGCGAGGCTTTTGACCTCTTTGGCATCGTGTTTGAAGGGCACGCCGATCTGCGGCGCATTCTGACCGACTATGGCTTCATCGGGCATCCGTTTCGCAAGGACTTCCCGGTTTCGGGTCATGTGGAAATGCGTTACGACGCCGAGCAAAAGCGCGTGGTGTATCAGCCCGTCACGATTGAGCCGCGGGAAATCACGCCGCGCATCATTCGTGAAGCAAACTACGGTGGGGCGCACTGACATGGCAGACATCAAGAACTACACCCTGAACTTCGGACCCCAGCATCCGGCAGCACACGGCGTATTGCGCCTCGTGCTGGAACTTGACGGGGAAGTGATTCAGCGCGCCGATCCGCACATTGGTCTGCTGCACCGCGCCACTGAAAAGCTGGCCGAAAGCAAGACCTATATCCAGGCGCTGCCCTACATGGACCGCCTCGACTACATGTCGATGATGTGCAACGAGAACGCGTATTGCCTGGCGATCGAGAAGATGCTGGGCCTGGAAGTGCCATTGCGTGCGCAGTACATCCGCGTCATGTTCTCGGAAATCACGCGCATGCTGAACCACCTGTTGTGGGTGGGAGCGCACGGGATTGATTGCGGCGCGATGACGGTCATGTTGTACGCGTTTCGCGAGCGCGAGGACCTGCTCGACATGTACGAGGCGGTGAGCGGCGCGCGCATGCACGCGGCCTATGTTCGCCCGGGCGGCGTGTATCGCGACCTGCCTGACACCATGCCGCGCTACGAGGCCAACAAGATCCGCAGCGCCAAGTCCACGGAGCGGATGAACCGCAACCGCGACGGCAGTCTGCTTGATTTCATCGAAGACTTCACACAGCGTTTCCCGACCTATCTGGCCGAGTACCACACGCTGCTGACCGACAACCGCATCTGGAAACAGCGCACGGTGGGTATTGGTGTTGTCTCCCCGGAACGCGCGCTGAACCTGGGCTTCACCGGCCCGATGCTGCGCGGATCGGGCATTGCGTGGGACCTGCGCAAAAAGCAGCCTTATGACGTGTACGACCGCATGGACTTTGACGTTCCCGTGGGCAAGACCGGCGACAGCTACGACCGCTATCTGGTGCGCATGGAAGAGATGAAGCAGTCGAACCGCATCATCAAGCAGTGCGTCGATTGGCTCAAGGTGAATCCAGGTCCGGTGATCACCGACAACCGCAAGATTGCGCCACCGGACCGTGAATCCATGAAGTCCAACATGGAAGACCTGATTCACCACTTCAAGTTGTTCAGCGAAGGCTTTGCCGTTCCAGAGGGCGAGGCCTACGCCGCCATCGAGCACCCCAAGGGTGAGTTCGGCATTTACATGGTGAGCGACGGGGCCAACAAGCCTTATCGGATGAAGATACGCCCGCCGGCCTTTGTGCATTTGTCCGCTCTTGACGAGATGGGCAAGGGTCACATGATTGCCGACGCGGTGGCCATTATCGGCACGATGGATATTGTGTTTGGGGAAGTGGACCGATGATTTCCGAAGAATCCAAAACGCGCTTCGCTCAGGAAGTCGCCAAATATCCCGCCGATCAAAAGCAGTCTGCCGTCATGGCTTGTCTGGCGATTGCGCAGCAGGAACTGGGCTATGTCAGCAACGAGACGGAACGCGAAATCGCGCTCTACCTCGGTATGCCGGTCATGGCTGTGCATGAGGTCACAACCTTCTACAACATGTACAACCAGCAGCCGGTGGGCAAGTACAAGCTCAACATCTGCACCAATCTGTCGTGCCAGGTGCGCGGCGGACAGCACGCGCTGGAATACCTTGAGAAGAAACTGGGCGTTGCCATGGGGCAGACCACCAAGGACGGCATGTTCACGCTGCAGCAGAGCGAATGCCTCGGAGCCTGTGCGGACGCGCCGGTGATGCTGGTGAATGACCAGAGCATGTGCAGCTACATGAGCGACGACAAGCTCGATCAGTTGGTGGACGGCCTGCGCGCCGCGGAGGGCAAGGCATGAACGCGCAACAAGTGCTGGCCCAGTTCCAGTCCACAGGCGTCGAGACCTCTTTCCATGGCCGGCACATCGAGCCGCAGATCATGGCGGGACTCAACGGCAGCAACTGGCATGTGGCCGACTACCAGGCGCGCGGCGGTTACGCCGCATTGCGCAAGATCCTGGGCCAGGACGGCGGCGCCGGGATGACACCGGACCAGGTGATCGCTGAAGTCAAGGCCTCGGCCTTGCGTGGTCGGGGCGGCGCAGGCTTCCCGACCGGACTCAAGTGGAGCTTCATGCCACGGCAGTTCCCTGGTCAAAAGTACCTGGTGTGCAACTCGGACGAAGGCGAGCCCGGCACCTGCAAGGACCGCGACATTCTGCAGTTCAATCCGCATATCGTGATCGAGGGCATGATCATTGCAGCCTTCGCCATGGGCACCTCGGTGGGCTACAACTATATTCACGGGGAAATATTCCAGACCTACCAGCGCTTTGAAGAGGCCCTGGTCGAGGCGCGCGCCGCCGGTTTCCTGGGCGACAACATCCTGGGCAGCGGTTTCAATTTCCAGTTGCACGCGGTGCACGGCTACGGCGCCTACATCTGCGGCGAAGAAACGGCGCTGCTTGAATCGGTGGAAGGCAAGAAGGGCCAACCGCGCTTCAAGCCGCCGTTCCCAGCCAGTTTCGGCCTGTATGGCAAACCCACGACGATCAACAACACCGAGACTTTCGCGGCTGTGCCATGGATCATCTGCAACGGCGCCACGGCCTATCTGGAAACCGGCAAACCGAACAACGGTGGTACCAAGATCTACTCGGTCAGCGGTGACGTGCAGCGCCCCGGTAACTACGAAATTCCCATGGGCACGCCGTTTGCCAAGCTGCTGGAATTGGCGGGTGGTGTCACGGCCGGGCGCAAGCTGAAGGCCGTGATCCCTGGCGGTTCTTCCTCGCCTGTGTTGCCCGCATCCATCATCATGGAATGCACCATGGATTACGACTCCATCGCCAAGGCCGGGTCCATGCTGGGTTCGGGCGCTGTGATCGTGCTTGATGACAGTCGTTGCATGGTTGAGAGTTTGCAGCGTTTGAGCTACTTCTACATGCACGAATCCTGTGGTCAGTGCACTCCCTGCCGCGAAGGCACAGGGTGGTTGTGGCGCATCGTGGATCGTATCGAAACCGGGCAGGGCCGCGACAGCGATCTGGACCTGCTGGACAACGTGGCGGAAAACATCATGGGGCGCACCATATGCGCCCTCGGTGAAGCTGCGGCCATGCCGGTGCGCGCCATGATCAAGCACTTCCGGCCCGAATTTGAATATCACGTAGCGCACAAGACCTGCCAGGTCCAGCCTACGTCTGTGTGAGCCATCCAACATGATTGAAATCGAACTCGACGGCAAGAAGGTGGAAGTGGCTGAAGGCAGCATGGTGATGCATGCGGCCGAAAAAGCAGGTACCTACATACCGCACTTTTGCTATCACAAGAAGTTGAGCATTTCGGCCAATTGCCGGATGTGCCTGGTGGACGTGGAGAAGGCGCCCAAGCCCATGCCGGCCTGTGCCACCCCGGCCACGCAGGGCATGATTGTGCGCACCAAGAGCGACAAGGCCATCAAGGCGCAGCAGTCGGTGATGGAGTTTCTGCTCATCAACCATCCGCTGGATTGCCCGATTTGCGATCAGGGCGGCGAATGCCAGTTGCAGGACTTGGCTGTGGGCTACGGCGGCACGAGCTCGCGCTACCAGGAAGAAAAGCGCGTGGTGCTGCACAAGGACATCGGTCCCCTGGTCTCCATGGAAGAGATGAGCCGCTGCATCCACTGCACACGCTGTGTGCGGTTCGGCCAGGAAGTCGCCGGCGTCATGGAACTGGGCATGTCGCACCGCGGCGAGCACGCCGAAATCGAGACTTTTGTCGGCCAGAGCGTGGACTCCGAGTTGTCGGGCAACATGATCGACTTGTGCCCGGTGGGCGCGCTGACAAACAAACCTTTCCGCTACAGCGCCCGCACCTGGGAACTGTCGCGCCGCAAGTCTGTCAGTCCACACGACTCGACCGGTGCCAACCTGATTGTCCAGGTCAAGGGCAACAAGGTGTTGCGCGTCGTGCCGCTGGAAAACGAGGCCATCAACGAATGCTGGATTGCCGACCGCGACCGTTTTTCCTACGAGGCGCTGAACAGCGCGGAGCGTCTGACCAACCCCATGATCAAGCATGGCGGACAGTGGAAGGATGTCGACTGGAAGACGGCGCTGGAATACGTTGCCAACGGGCTCAGGAAGATCAAGGAAGAGCATGGGGTCAACAGCATCGGTCTGCTTGCCAGTCCGCACAGCACGCTGGAAGAACTGCATCTGGCAGCTGATTTCATGAAGGGCCTGGGTTCGCCGAATATCGACTCGCGCTTGCGCAATGCCGAGTTCCCGGCAGCTGAGGGCGTGCGTTATCTGGGAATGCCGATCGCGGCCTTGTCGTCGCTGCAAAGCGTGCTGGTGGTGGGATCGAACCTGCGCAAGGACCATCCGCTGTTTGCCCAGAGGATCCGTCAGGCCGCGCGCCATGGCTGCGTCGTGAGTTCGCTGAATGAACAAGCGCAGGACTGGGCCTTGCCCGTGAGCCACGCGCTGCTGGCTGATGCCTCGGTTTGGGTGCAGTCGCTGGCCGACATCGCTGCCGCAGTCGCCAACGAAAAGGGCGTTGCCGCGCCCGCTGCGGGCACCGCAACAGACGCTGCCAAGGCCATCGCACAGTCACTTCTTTCGGGTGAGCGCAAGGCGGTGTTGCTCGGCAATGCCGCCGCACACCATGCCAAGGCTTCCAGCCTGCTGGCACTGGCCAACTGGATCGGCGCGCAAACCGGTGCCTCGGTGGGTTACCTGACGGAAGCCGCCAACACCGTGGGCGCGCAAGTCGCCGGCGTGCAACCTGCTACCGGTGGCCTGAACGCGGGCCAGATGCTGGCCGGTGGACTGAAGGCGCTGATCCTGCTGAACAACGAACCCGAGTTTGACTCGGCGGCCGGCAAAGCCGCAGCAGCGCTGGCGAAAGTCGCCATGGTTGTGAGCATGAGCCCCTTCAAGGCCAATATGGACATTGCCGATGTGCTGCTGCCGATGGCCCCATTCACCGAAACCTCGGGCAGCTTCGTGAACGCCGAGGGCCGGCTGCAAAGCTTCCACGCCGTGGTGAAGCCGCTGGGCGAGACCCGGCCGGCCTGGAAGGTGCTGCGTGTGCTGGCCAATATGCTGGGGCTGCCAGGCTTTGCCTTTGAGTCGACGCAAGACATTTTGCGGCTGGTACCCGGTGTCCAGGTGACGCCACAGGGCGCGGTGCTTGACGCCAAGCGCCTGAGCAATGCGAGCAGCGCGACGATTGACCTGAGCCCCGCGTCGGGCAAGCCTGTCACCGCGGCGATTTATCAGCTCGACTCCCTGGTGCGACGCGCCAGTTCCCTGCAAATGACGGCAGACGGCAAACTCGGCCATGTGTCGCAAGAGGTGGTTGCATGATTGATGCCATTTACGACTTCGGACTCGGCCTGATGGCCGCGGGTTGGTGGACCTCCTTGGCCTGGCCCGTGACTTGGGCGCTGATCAAGATTGTCGTGGTCCTGATGCCGCTGATGGGCATCGTGGCCTTCACCACGCTGTGGGAGCGCAAGCTCTTGGGCTGGGTGCAGATTCGCCAGGGTCCGAACCGCGTGGGCCCCTGGGGTTTGCTGCAGCCCATTGCCGATGCGATGAAGCTCATGACCAAGGAAATTCTGGTCCCCGCCAAGGCCGACAAACTGCTGTTTGTCATGGGACCGGTCATGACCATCATGCCTTCGCTGGTGGCTTGGGCGGTGATTCCCTTCGGTCCTGATCTGGCGCTGTCCAATGTGAATGCCGGCCTGCTGTTCGTCATGGCAGTGGCTTCGCTGGAGGTTTATGGCGTGATCATCTCGGGTTGGTCATCCAATTCCAAGTACGCGTTCCTCGGCGCCTTGCGTGCCTCGGCACAGATGATCAGCTACGAACTGGCCATGGGCTTTTGCATCGTGATCGTGCTCATGGTGTCAGCCAGCCTGAACCTCACCGACATCGTCGCGGCGCAGGGCAAGGGGCAGTTTGCCGCGCTAGGCCTGAACTTTTTGTCCTGGAACTGGTTGCCGCTGCTGCCCATCATGGTGGTGTACTTCATCTCCGGCCTGGCGGAAACCAACCGCCTGCCATTTGACGTGATTGAAGGCGAGTCGGAGATCGTCGCCGGCCACATGGTGGAGTACTCGGGCATGTCCTGGGCCATGTTCCAGTTGGCCGAGTACGCGAACATCTGGATGGTGTCCATTTTGTGCACCATCATGTTCCTGGGTGGTTGGATTTCGCCCATTGACAGTGTCCTGCTCAACTGGATTCCAGGCTGGATCTGGCTCGGTATCAAGACCGCCATGGTGATGACCATGTTCATCTGGGTTCGGGTGACTTTCCCACGCTTTCGCTATGACCAGCTCATGCGGCTGGGTTGGAAGGTATTCATTCCCGTGACCCTGGTGTGGCTGCTGGTGGTGGCGATCTGGATGCAGACACCCTGGAACATTTGGAAGTAAAACGAGTTGCCTATGTCTACCCCCACAACCCGTATGACGACGTACACCGAACCCGAGTTTTCCTTGAAAGACTTTCTCGCCAGCTTCATGCTGATCGAGTTCGTCAAGGGGATGGTGCTCACCGGCAAGTATGCTTTTCGCAGCAAGATCACGCTGGAATACCCGGAAGAGAAGACGCCTTTGTCGCCCCGTTTTCGTGGTCTGCACGCGCTGCGACGCTATGAGAACGGCGAAGAGCGTTGCATTGCATGCAAGCTGTGCGAAGCAGTGTGCCCGGCCATGGCGATCACTATCGAGTCCGAGCAACGGGCCGACGGTTCACGGCGTACGACGCGCTACGACATCGACCTGAACAAGTGCATCTTCTGCGGCTTTTGCGAAGAGAGTTGCCCGGTCGATTCCATCGTCGAAACCCAGATCCTGGAATACCACGGTGAAAACCGCAACGATCTGTATTTCACAAAAGACATGTTGCTGGCGGTGGGTGATCAATATGAACCCCAGATTGCAGCGGCCAAATCGGCCGATGCGAAGTACCGCTAGTCCGAATCCCTAGACCACAAAAAAGAAACGACACATGGACGTCAAAACGGGTCTCTTCTACTTCTTTTCGATCGTGCTGCTGTTCGCCGCTTTCCGGGTGATCACGGCGCGCAATCCGGTGTACGCAGCGTTGTACCTGGTACTCACCTTCTTCCAGGCTTCGGCGATCTGGATCCTGTTGCAGGCGGAGTTCCTGGCCATCTCTCTGGTGCTGGTGTATGTCGGCGCGGTCATGGTGCTGTTCCTGTTCGTCGTGATGATGCTGGACATCAACATCGACAGCATGCGAGAGGGCTTCTGGAAGCACTTCCCCCTGGCCGCCGGCCTGGGTGTGATGATCGCTCTGGAAATGGCTGCGGTGCTGATGGGGGGCTTTCGTCTGACGGAGGATCCCAAACTCGCATCCCTGGCGGGGCAAAACGCGCACCAGATATCCAATACCCGTGACTTGGGCGTTTTGCTCTACACCAAATACTCCTATCCGCTGGAAATCGCGGCGGCGATTTTGCTGGTGGCCGTGATCGCCGCCATCGCCCTGACGCTGCGCCAGCGCAAGGACAGCAAGTATGTGAATCCGGCCGACCAGGTCCGCGTCAAGTCCAAGGACCGTTTGGAAGTGGTGAAGATGCAGGCCACGAAGCCGCTCGCCACAGGTGACGCTGCCCAAACCCCGGCTACAAGTTTGGAGAAAAAAGCATGACGGTGACGTTGGGACATTTTCTATCGCTGGGCGGCATGCTGTTCGCCATGTCGATCATCGGGATCTTTCTGAACCGCAAGAACCTCATTGTCTTGCTCATGGCGATCGAGTTGATGTTGCTCGCCGTGAACATGAATTTTGTCGCCTTCTCCCACTACCTTGGCGACTTGAACGGCCAGGTCTTTGTGTTTTTCATCCTGACGGTCGCGGCCGCCGAATCGGCCATCGGCCTGGCGATTCTGGTGCTGCTGTTCCGTAACAAGTCCAGCATCAATGTGGACGAAATGAACACGCTTAAGGGTTAATCCAAATGAGTCAAACCCTTTCCGCTGCGACGCTTCTGGCCGTTCCGATGGCACCCCTGGTGGGCGCTGTATTGGCCGGTGTATTTGGCACCCGTTTCGGGGGCAACTGGATTGGCCGCAGGCTGACCCATTCGCTCACCATTTTCGGTGTGCTGCTGGCCTTCGTGCTGTCCGCCATGACCTTGAAAAGCGTGGTGGTCGATGGCGCCCGCTTCAATGAAACCCTTTACACCTGGATGGTGGTGGGTAATCTGCACATGGAAGTCGGCT
This sequence comes from uncultured beta proteobacterium, assembly GCA_903830985.1. Taxonomy (GTDB): domain Bacteria; phylum Pseudomonadota; class Gammaproteobacteria; order Burkholderiales; family Burkholderiaceae_C; genus CAIKVZ01. The sequence goes on along the minus strand of CAIKVZ010000231.1, from coordinate 7,980 downwards.
TCCTGGTCGATGGACTGACCGCCATGATGATGTGCGTGGTGACCTTTGTGTCACTCATGGTCCACCTCTACACGGTGGGCTACATGGAAGAGGACGAAGGCTACAACCGCTTCTTCTCCTACATCTCGCTGTTCACCTTCTCCATGCTGATGCTGGTGATGAGCAACAACATGCTGCAACTGTTCTTCGGCTGGGAGGCTGTGGGCCTGGTGTCCTACCTGCTGATCGGTTTCTGGTTCAACAAGCCGACGGCCATCTTCGCCAACATGAAAGCCTTCCTGGTGAATCGCGTGGGTGACTTCGGCTTCATCCTGGGAATCGGATTGCTGGCCGCCTACGGCGGCACGCTGAACTACGCAGAAACCTTTGCGCGTGCGGCCGAATTGGGCAAGCTGACTTTCCCGGGCACCGACTGGATGCTGATGACGGTTATTTGCATCTGCCTGTTCATTGGCGCCATGGGCAAGAGCGCGCAGTTTCCCCTGCATGTCTGGCTGCCAGACTCCATGGAAGGCCCGACCCCGATCTCCGCGTTGATCCACGCCGCCACCATGGTGACGGCCGGTATCTTCATGGTGGCTCGTATGTCGCCGCTGTTTGAGTTGAGCGAGACGGCGCTGAATTTCGTCATGGTGATCGGCGCCATCACGGCTCTGTTCATGGGCTTCCTGGGCATCATCCAGAATGACATCAAACGCATCGTCGCCTACTCGACGCTGTCGCAGTTGGGTTACATGACGGTGGCACTGGGCGCTTCGGCTTACTCGGTGGCGGTGTTCCATCTGATGACGCACGCGTTCTTCAAGGCGCTGCTGTTTCTTGCGGCCGGTTCGGTCATCATGGGCTTGCACCATAACCAGGACATCCGCTGGATGGGTGGCGTGCGCAAGTACATGCCCATCACCTGGATCACTTCGCTGCTGGGTTCTCTGGCGCTGATCGGCACTCCCTTGTTTGCCGGTTTCTATTCGAAGGACAGCATCATCGAAGCCGTGCACCTGAGCCATCTGCCCGGTGCCGGGTTTGCCAGTTTCGCGGTTCTGGCCGGTGTGTTCGTCACCGCCTTCTATTCATTCCGCCTGTATTTCCTGGTGTTCCACGGTAAGGAGCGGTTTGACCAGAACCCTGACGCCCATCACGGTCATGGCCATGGCGATCACGGTGCACACGCGGCCCACCCGCACGAATCGCCTTGGGTGGTGACCGTGCCGTTGATCCTGTTGGCCATTCCCTCGGTGTTGATCGGCTTCATGACCATAGGCCCGATGTTGTATGGCGACTTCTTCAAGGGCGCGATCTTCATCGATCTGGAAAAGCACGAAGGCATGAAGATCCTGGCAGAAGAGTTCCATGGTCCGGTGCAGATGGCGGTGCACGCCTTCACCACGGCGCCGTTCTGGTTGGCGCTGGCCGGTGTGGCTCTGTCGTATTACATGTACATGGTCAATCCGGCCTTGCCCAAGGCGATCAAGGCGCGCTGCATGCCGATCTACACACTGCTGGAAAACAAGTACTACCTCGACTGGTTCAATGAAAACGTGCTGGCGCGCGGTGCCCGCGCGCTGGGCACTGGCCTGTGGAAGGTCGGCGATCAGACCATCATTGACGGAACACTGGTGAATGGTTCATGGAAGCTCGTGGGTTGGGTGTCGGGTGTGGTGCGTCGTGTTCAGACCGGCTACCTGTACCACTACGCCCTGGCCATGGCGGCGGGGGTGTTGCTGCTGATGACGTACTTCGTCACTTGGCCAACCCTGCGCGAACTGCTCAGCAAATAAGGAGAAGAAGAATATGGGATTGTTGAGTCTTGCCATCTGGACCCCGATTTTTTTCGGTGTCGTGCTGCTGGCGCTGGGTCGGGATGAGCAGTCGCGTTTTGTACGCTGGTTTGCGCTGATCGGTGCCCTGGTCAGCTTGTTTATCACCTTGCCCCTGTACAGTGGCTTTCAGCTTACGACCTCTGCCATGCAGTTCGTCGAGAACAGCGTCTGGATTGAGCGCTTCAACGTCAACTACCACCTCGGTATCGACGGCATTTCGCTGTGGTTCGTGTTGCTCACGGCCTTCATCAACGTGGTTGTGATCATTGCTTCGTGGGAGTCGATCACCAGCCGGGTGAACCAGTACATGGGGGCCTTCCTCATCCTGAGCGGTTTGATGATCGGCGTGTTCTGCGCCATCGACGGCATGCTGTTCTACGTCTTCTTCGAAGCCACGCTGATCCCGATGTATTTGATCATCGGTATCTGGGGCGGACCGAACAAGATCTACGCGGCCTTCAAGTTCTTCCTGTACACCCTGATGGGCTCTTTGCTGATGCTCATTGCGTTGATCTATCTGTACACCAAGTCCGGTGGCAGCTTCGACCTGGCGACTTGGCAGCATCTGCCCCTGGGTAGCACTGCGCAAAGCCTGCTGTTCTTCGCCTTCTTCGCCGCCTTCGCGGTCAAGGTGCCGATGTGGCCGGTGCACACCTGGTTGCCCGATGTGCACGTGGAAGCGCCCACCGGCGGTTCCGCTGTGCTGGCGGCCATCATGCTGAAGCTGGGTGCCTACGGTTTCCTGCGCTTTTCGCTGCCCATCGCCCCCGATGCCGCTCACGAGTGGTCGGGTCTGATGATTGCCTTGTCGCTGATCGCAGTGATCTACGTGGGACTGGTGGCCATGGTGCAGCAGGACATGAAAAAACTGGTGGCCTACTCATCGGTCGCGCACATGGGCTTTGTCACGCTGGGCTTTTTCATCTTCAATGACCTGGGTGCGGCCGGCGGTGTGGTGCAGATGATTGCTCACGGCTTTGTATCTGCGGCCATGTTCCTTTCCATCGGCGTGTTGTACGACCGCATGCACTCTCGCGAGATCTCCGCCTACGGTGGCGTGGTGAACCGCATGCCCAAGTTCACGGCCTTTGCCTTGTTCTTTGCCATGGCCAACTGCGGCTTGCCGGGTACAGCGGGCTTCGTTGGCGAGTGGATGGTGATTCTGGGTGCTGTCAAGGCCAACTTCTGGCTCGGTTTCGCTGCCGCATCGGCGCTGATTTTTGGCGCGGCCTACACGCTGTGGATGTTCAAACGGGTCTATCTGGGCCCGGTGGGCAATGCCAAGGTCAAGGCACTCGAAGACATCAACGCACGTGAGTTTCTGGTGATGTCCTTGCTGGCCATTGCCGTGCTGGCCATGGGCCTGTACCCCAAGCCATTCACGGATGTCATGAACACTTCTGTGGCTGACCTGCTCAAGCACGTGGCGATATCCAAACTGAATTAAGAGTATTCCAATGATTGACAACCTCAGCTGGATCGCGGTCTACCCGGAAATTGTGCTCATGGTGATGGCCTGCGCCATCACGCTGCTCGACCTGGCCGATAAGAGCCCGCGCCGCACCGCCACCTATTGGATGACACTGCTTACCCTTGGCGCCGTTGCCATGGTGGAGTATTCGTACGCCCAAGGCGACGTCACCCGCTACGGTTTCGGCAACATGGTGGTGAGCGACCCGATGGGCAACTGGCTCAAGTTCTTTGCGACGATTGCCTTGATGGTGACACTGGTTTACGGTCGCGGTTATGCCGCCGACCGGGGCATGTTGCGCGGTGGCGAGATGTTCACGCTGAGCCTGTTTTCGCTGCTGGGCATGTTCGTCATGATTTCGGGCAACAACTTCCTGGTGATATACCTGGGTCTGGAACTGCTCACCCTGTCGAGCTACGCGTTGGTGGCGCTGCGCCGCGACAATGCCACCGCCACCGAGGCGGCGATGAAGTATTTTGTGCTCGGCGCCATGGCCAGTGGATTCCTGCTGTACGGCATGTCGATGCTGTACGGCGCCACAGGCTCGCTGGAAATCGGCGCCGTGTTCCAGTCCGTCAATTCCGGTCAGGTCAAGCACCAGGTGCTGGTCTTTGGCCTGGTTTTCATCGTGGCGGGGCTCGGTTTCAAACTGGGCGTGGTGCCGTTTCACATGTGGATCCCGGACGTCTATCAGGGCGCGCCCACCTCGGTCACGCTGCTCATCGGCGGCGCCCCGAAGCTGGCGGCTTTTGCCATCGTGATGCGTCTGCTGGTGGAGGGTCTGATGCCCCTGGCCATTGATTGGCAACAGATGCTCGCGGTGCTCGCCTTTGCCTCACTGCTGGTCGGTAATCTGGCCGCCATTGCCCAGACCAACATCAAACGCATGTTGGCCTTCTCCACCATCTCGCACATGGGCTTCATGCTGCTGGGTCTGCTGGCTGGAGTGGTTAACGGCAATACGCTGTCGGCGTCCAACGCCTACAGTTCATCGATGTTCTATGTCGTGACCTATGTGCTCACCACGTTGGCAAGCTTCGGTGTCATCCTGCTGCTGTCCCGCGACGGTTTCGAGAGCGAAGAGATTTCAGACTTCGCTGGCTTGAACGAACGCAGCCCCTTGTACGCCGCCGTCATGGCGATCTGCATGTTCTCGCTGGCCGGTGTGCCGCCACTGGTGGGCTTCTACGCCAAGCTGTCGGTGTTGCAGGCGCTGATTTCCTCGGGACAAACTCCGTACCTGATGTTGTCTTTGTTTGCCGTGCTGATGTCACTGATCGGTGCCTTCTATTACCTGCGTGTCGTCAAGGTGATGTACTTTGACCGTCCCACGTCCACTGCATCCATTACCGCCAGCCTGGATGTGCGCGCCGTGTTGTCGATCAATGGCGCCATGGTGCTGGTGCTGGGCGTGATGCCTGGCGGTCTGATGACCCTGTGCGCGCATTCCATCGTGAAGATGCTCACCACCTGAAGCGGTTCAGGGCAGGACTTTCCCGATGAAAGTTCTGGATCTTCAGTGTGCCCAGGCACACCGGTTCGAGGGTTGGTTCGCTTCCGAAGATGAATTTCAGGGGCAGCTTCTGGCAAACCTGGTGCAGTGCCCTGTTTGCGGCTCGGCTCATATCACCAAGCGCCTGAGTGCCCCGCGGCTCAATTTGGGCGCAGGGCGCTTTCCCTTGGCCGCGCCGGAACCTGTGGTGCAACTCCCCTCCGAATTTCCTGCTGAACAGCTCAGGTTGCTGCGTCAAATACTGGCGCGGACTGAAAATGTGGGCGAACGCTTTGCCGAAGAAGCGCGCAGCATGCACTACGGCGAGAAACCGGAGCGCAGCATCCTTGGACAGGCCAGTCCAGCCCAGACCCTGGAGCTGCTGGAGGAGGGCATTTTGATACTGCCGCTGCCTGACATCCTCAAGGAACCATTGCATTGAGGCCTTGCCAGTGGTCGAAGTGGACTGCGTTCAACAGTCCGATGGTGCCAATACTCCGGAAATGAAAATGGGGACCCAGACTCGAAAGTCTGGGTCCCCATTCGCTAACAGGCCGCTGCGCGGCCTCTGAATAGCTTGTCGCCTTATTCGGCCTTGGCATCACCCAGCACGCGCCGCGTCTCCACCATGACCAGCGGTTCTTCCGCAACAGTCACCGGTGCCGGACGTTCGCGTGGAACATGCACTGCCTTGGGCGCGGCCGCGATGGCAGCTTGGACCGCGGCGATCTTGCTGGCGTCGGAGTTAACCCAAACCAGTCCCGCGCCCTGCGCCACGTCGGCCAGTTTCTCGATGGGCAAGACAAAGGCTGCAACTTCAGGCAGGGCCTCGGGCGCGCTGGTCAGTTCCGCGACTACCGGGGCTGGGGCTGGTGCTGGTGCTGGTGCTGGTGCTGGTGCTGGTGCTGGCGCAGCGGCAGGTGCCGGTGCTGCAACGGCGGCAACTGCTGCAGGCGCAGCAACGGTAACAGGTGCAACGACCGACTCCACGGTCGCAGGCTGCTCGGCCACCACTTGCTCGGGCATGTTGGCTGCAGCGGCCGCGGACTCCGCGGCGCGTGCCTGTGCCTCATAGCCCTGCTCGCGGGGATCCGTCGAAAACTCACGCTGAGCTGCCTCTTCGGGGCTGCGCTCGGCGCGATCGCGTCCACCGCGATTGCGCGGGCGACGTTCACGACGTCCCGACTGTTCACCACCTTCGCGCTGTCCTTCTTGGGGTGCGCCGGCTTCAGTTGCCGCAGCGCTGCCCTCGGTGGTTGGCGCTGCAGCCATATCGGCCGCGTCAAAGGCCTGCTCGCCAGGGCCTCCCTGCGAAAAGCGCTGTCCTTCGGCCCCATTTTGACCTTCGGTCGCGCCATTTTCAGGGCGCGGCCCACGGTCACCACGGTTGCGTCCACGACCACCGCGTTCGCCTCGTTCCCCACGCTCGCCGCGCTCTGCGGTGTTGCGGGGCGGGCGATCCTGCCGCGGAGCGGCGCCGCGCGCCTCACCCTCGGCGCCAACGCTGGGGCTGACTTGCGCCTCTGCCGCGCCGGCTGCCAGATTCATGGGGCGGGACTCGGCGTCGCGCTCGTTGCGTGGTCCGGGGCGTGGGCCACGACCGCCGCGGTCACCGCGGTCACCACGCGCTTGTCCGTCAGGACGCTGTCCTTCGGGACGGGGCTCACCATCGCGGCCGCCACGGCCACCACGGCCACCGCGGCCCTCGCCACGTCCGTCACCGCGACCGGCTCTGGGGCCGCGCGGGTTGACGGGTTCTTCCTTGCTGACAGGCACTTCCTTGGCCACGACGGGTGTCGTTGCGGGCGGTGCAGCAAACAGATTCTTGATCCAGCCAAAGAAGCCGGTTTCGACCACCGGCGCTGGTGGCGGTGCAACCGGTGCCGGTGCGACAGGCTTGACCACAGGCGGTGGCGCGATCGGCGCGGGCTGGTCGGGCAGCACGCCCTTGATGACGGGTTCCTGCTTGTTGGCGCGCTCTTGCGAGCGGCGCGTGACCGTGGTCGGGTCTTCCATCACTTCGGCCAGTTTGTAGCTGGCTTCGATATTGTCCAGCCGTGGATCGTCGTGCTTGAGCCGCTCGAGCTTGTAGTTCGGCGTTTCCATCGACTTGTTGGGCACCATCAAGACATTGATGCGTTGCTTCATTTCGATCTTGGAAATTTCGGCGCGCTTCTCGTTGAGCAGGAAGGATGCGACCTCGACCGGCACCTGGCACAACACGGAGGCCGTGCTGTCCTTCAGGGATTCCTCCTGGATCACGCGCAGGATCTGCAGCGCCGAACTTTCCGTGTCGCGGATATGGCCGGAGCCGCCGCAACGCGGGCAGGGGATGGAAGCGCCTTCGCTCAGCGCCGGGCGCAGGCGCTGGCGGCTCATTTCCATCAGGCCAAACTTGCTGATGGTGCCGAACTGCACGCGGGCACGGTCCTGGCGCAGCGCATCGCGCAGGCAGTTTTCCACGTCGCGGCGATTGCGGCTTTCTTCCATGTCGATAAAGTCGATCACGATCAGGCCACCCAAGTCGCGCAGGCGCATCTGGCGCGCCACTTCTTCGGCGGCTTCCAGATTTGTGCGTGTGGCGGTTTCCTCGATGTCGCCGCCACGGATGGCGCGCGCCGAGTTCACGTCCACTGAAACCAGGGCTTCGGTGTGGTCAATCACGATCGCGCCGCCGCTGGGCAACTGCACGGTGCGCGCATAGGCGGATTCGATCTGGTGCTCGATCTGGAAGCGGCTGAACAGCGGCGCGTCGTCGCGGTAGCGTTTCACGCGGGCCGCATGCTCGGGCATGACGTGGGCCATGAACTGCTGCGCCTGTTCGTACACGTCGTCGGTGTCGATCAGGATGTCGCCAATGTCGTTGTTGAAGTAGTCGCGAATGGCGCGAATCACCAGGCTCGATTCCTGATAAATCAGGAAGGCGCCCTTGCCGGCCTTGGACGCGCCATCGATGGCGTTCCACAGCTTGAGCAGGTAGTTCAGGTCCCATTGCAGTTCGGGCGCGCTGCGGCCGATGCCGGCGGTGCGCGCGATGATGCTCATGCCGTTGGGATATTCCAACTGGTCCATGGCTTCCTTCAGGTCGGCGCGGTCGTCGCCCTCGATGCGACGGCTCACACCGCCACCACGGGGGTTGTTCGGCATCAGCACGACGTAGCGGCCGGCCAGCGACACAAAGGTGGTCAGCGCCGCGC
>CAIKVZ010000230.1 GCA_903830985.1 uncultured beta proteobacterium | reverse complement strand
ATGGATACAGAAGCTGTGGCGCGACAAGTCCAAGCGCGGCTACTCGACCGAGGCCGTGACCGACACCATCCTGCGGCGCATGCCCGACTACGTGAACTACATCTGCCCGCAGTTCGCGCACACCCATGTCAACTTCCAGCGCGTGCCCACGGTGGACACCTCGAATCCCTTCATCGCGCGCGAGATTCCCGCGCCCGACGAGAGCATGGTGGTGATCCGCTTCGCCAATCCCAAGGGCATTGACTTCCAGTACCTGCTCAACATGATCAAGGACTCGTTCATGTCTCGCGCCAACACCGTCGTCGTCCCCGGCGGCAAGATGGAACTCGCCATGCAGCTGATCTTCACGCCCTTTGTCTGGCGAATGATGGAACGCAAGAAGAAAAACGCCCCCTGAGTCGGCTGTCGCCGCCGCCCCCCACTGGGGGGCAACGCCAGCGGCCCGGCAAAGCCGGTTCCGCGGCGTTCTGGAACCACCTCCAACCGATCAAATTGTTTGAGATCCACTATGCACTCACCTTCTCCTGAACTCGCGCGCCGCATGGCCAATGCCATCCGCATGCTGGCGGTCGACGCCGTGGAACTGGCCAAGTCGGGACACCCCGGCGCCCCCATGGGAATGGCCGACATGGCTGAAGTGCTGTGGAACCGGCACCTGTCGCACAACCCGGCGAACCCGCACTGGCTGGACCGCGACCGCTTTGTCCTGTCCAACGGCCACGGCTCCATGCTGCTGTACGCGCTGCTGCACCTCACGGGCTACGACCTGCCCATGGACGAACTTAAAAAATTCCGCAAGCTGCACAGCAAAACGCCGGGCCACCCCGAGGTGAGCGTGACACCCGGCGTGGAAACCACCACCGGGCCGTTGGGCCAGGGCGTGGCCAACGCCGTGGGCATGGCGCTGGCCGAAAAGTTGCTGGCGCAGGAATTCAACCGTGCCGGCCACAGCATCGTGGACCACTTCACCTACACCTTCCTGGGCGACGGCTGCATGATGGAAGGCATCAGCCACGAGGTCTGCTCGCTCGCCGGAACGCTGCGCCTGTCCAAGCTGGTGGCGCTGTACGACGACAACGGCATCTCCATCGACGGCCATGTCGCGGACTGGTTCAGCGACGACACGCCGGCGCGCTTTGCTGCCTATGGCTGGAACGTGATTGCCAAGGTCGACGGGCACGACCCTGCGGCCGTGGACGCCGCGCTGCACGCCGCGCGCGCCCAGGGCCAGCGCGCCGATGGCAAACCCACGCTGATCTGTTGTCAGACGGTGATCGGTCAGGGCTCGCCCAACAAGGCCGGCACGCACGACGTGCACGGCGCAGCGCTCGGCGCGGCCGAAGTGGCCGCGACGCGTGAATCGCTGGGCTGGAGCGCTGCGCCGTTCGAGATCCCCGACGACATCACCCAGGCCTGGGACGCAAAGCAACGCGGCGCGCAGGCAGAAGCCGCCTGGCAGCAGCGCTTCGAGGCCTACCGCAGCGCCTTCCCACTGCAAGCAGCCGAGTTTGAGCGCCGTATGCGCGGCGACCTGGCGCCGGACTTTGAGCAGCAGTTGCCCGCCCTGCTCGACGCCATCGCCGCGCGTCCCGACGCCTTTGCCACGCGCAAGTCCAGCCAGAACGCGCTCGACGCACTGGCGCCGCTGCTGCCCGAATTTTTTGGCGGCTCGGCCGACCTGACAGGCTCCAACCTGACCAACTTCAAGGGCTGCGTGAAAGCCGGGCGCGATACCTGGGGCAACCACCTGTCCTGGGGCGTGCGCGAGTTCGGCATGGCGGCCATGATGAACGGCATGGCGCTGCACGGCGGCCACCTGCCCTATGGCGGCACTTTCCTGACCTTCAGCGATTACTCGCGCAACGCCATTCGCATGGCTGCGCTGATGAAACTGCGCGTCGTCCACGTATTCACGCACGACAGCATCGGCCTGGGTGAAGACGGGCCCACGCACCAGTCGGTCGAGCATGTCCCTTCGCTGCGCATCATCCCCAATCTGGATGTCTGGCGCCCCGCCGACGGGCTCGAAACTGCGGTGGCTTGGGTCTATGCGGTGCAACGGCGTGACGGCCCCAGCGCCCTGGCCCTGTCGCGCCAGAACCTGCCACGCCTGAGCGATGCCGGAATGATTGAAGGCATGCGCAAGGGCGGCTACATCCTGGCAGACAGCGTGCAGCCACAGGCCGTGGTCATTGCCACCGGTTCGGAGCTGTCACTCGCCATGGCAGCGCAGGCGCTGCTTGGGGCGCAAGGCATCGCCACACGCGTGGTGTCCATGCCCTGCACGAATGTGTTTGACCGGCAGCCGCAGGCCTACCAGGACAGCGTGTTGCCCATGGGCTTGCCGGCCGTGGCGGTGGAGGCCGCGCAGCCGGATTTCTGGCGCAAGTACGTGGGCCGCAGCGGCCGCGTCATCGGCATGCCGGGCTTTGGCGAGTCGGCCCCCGCGCCGGAGTTGTACGCCCACTTCGGCATCACCGCCGAGGCCGTGGCCGACGCGGTGCGCGCACTGCTGCGTTAACGCGGTCATCCCGTCAATCCCCGCCGTTCAATGCCAGGTCAGGCCAGTCGCCACCAGAAAGGCCTTAACATCGGAGCTATATCCATCATCACTTAAGTAAAGGCACCGCATGAAAACCGCCCATGACCTTGTCGCCATCGCCAAGACCCACGTCCAGGAAGTCGCTCTGGAAGCTGCCGAGGACGCGATACGCGAAGCGGATGTCCTGCTGGATGTTCGCGAGTCGGAGGAATACGCGGCAGGCCATCTGCCGGGCGCCATTCATGTGTCACGCGGGCTGCTGGAGTTCAAGCTCAGCAGCAGTCCGGAACTCAGCTCAAGGAACCTGAAGGTCGTACTTTATTGCAAGACCAGTGGACGGGCGGCACTCGCTGCCTGCGCCATGCACGACATGGGCTACCTGCACGTCAAGTCCATTGCCGGCGGCATGGACGCCTGGCTGGCGGCGGGTAAAACCATCATCAAACCTCAAATGCCGAGCTTTGACTGAGGCAACGCCGCACAGCACGGGGAAGTGATGATTGCATCCATTTTTCAATTCGGCGAAATCCGTCCCGAGTTCAGCGTGCGCGTGCTGAATGAGCGGGCCGTGCGGGCTGGCGCGGGCATTGTTTTTTTCTTTGCCATCGTCGCCTTCATGAACGCCTTTCTGCTCGGCAACTTCCAACCCACGCGCGTCTTCGTGGTGTGTTTCCTGCTGGATTTCAGCCTGCGCATTTTTGTCAATCCGCGCTTTGCACCCAGCCTGATCGTGGGCCAATGGATGGTGCGCAAGCAGCAGCCCGAGTATGTCGGCGCGCCACAGAAAAGATTCGCCTGGGCAATAGGCTTTGTGCTGGCGCTGAGCATGCTGTACCTGCTGGTGCTGAACCAGGTGATCGGTCCGATCAACATGCTCGTATGCTCAAGCTGCCTGATCCTGCTGTTCTTCGAAACCGCCTTCGGCATCTGCATCGGCTGCAAGCTGTACAACCTGTTCAACCGCGAACAGGCCCAGCTGTGCCCTGGTGGCGCGTGCGAACTGCCGCCAGAGCAGCGGTCGCCAACCAGCGTGGCACAAGTCCTGATCCTCGTGGCCTTCGGCCTTGCCACGGTGGCGACGGCGCAATGGGTTAACCGCACGGCTCCCTCGGACACGCTGCGGCCATCCCTGTCAGCCGTGCCGGCAGACACCATCGACGCCGCTGAACTGGAACGCTGCAAGGTGCCGGAATTCGCCAAGGCCATGGGGCACGAAGAAAAATGGAAGCTGCACAACCACTGCCAGTGAAATTGCTGGCGTCGACGCGTGTCCGCTGACTTTTCAGCGCCGCAGCCCCTGAATCACGGCTTGCTCGTTGCCGTTTTGGCCAGCGCCAGGCGCTCATCCCGGTAAGCGCCATAGAAGTTCGATTGACTGCCGCCCACCAGGCGCGGTGCGATCTCACGACCTCCACGCACCAGGAACAAAATAGTCAGCGCAATCTTGATTTTTCCAGCCGCGTACCACCTAGTCGTGCGTGGCGGCTGTGCGGTCACAGTCATCACAGCGCCAGTGCTGCGAGCAGAACCAACACGACAGACAGCCGAAGTCGCTTCATCTTGCCAGTTCCTGAGCCATCGTCCGCTCCTGCTTCAGGACAATCCTCACGGCCGTAAATAGACAAAACCTTGCTTGGCCCGCAGACTCGCCACCTCGGCAACGCCCGAGGGAACAATCGTGGCTTCCATGTACACCGGGACAAACCCGCATGCGGAGGAAACGATGTTCAGTGCTTGGTCTCCTTCACCTGGTATCCATCCCGGTTTGCCTCCAACGCGTCCCGCGTGCAAAGTCCGACAGGTCTGCTAGACCGCGACCTCGTCGCACATCGCGCGGCAGACGCCAACTACCCGCTCGTTGATGATGCGGTAATAGATTTGCACACCGTCGCGACGCTTCCCAAGCACGCCAGAGCGGTACAAAGTATTCAAATGCTGCGACATGTTCGGCTGGGTCGTGCCGATTTCAGCGAGCAACTGCCCCACATTCTTTTCCCCGTGACACAGGCTGCTGATGATCTTCAGGCGCATCGGTGCCGACATGACGCGAAACATCTCGGCCGCAGACTCGAAGACCTGATCCGATCGCGTCAATGGCAAAGTCTCGTCGGCTTGTTTTCGGGGACTCATGAAAATATTGGGACGCGGGTTCAGCGCATTCGAAAATTACTCGGAGCACAGAGAATACACCCGGCCTGCACCGATTGCGTCTTGGGTGCTAAAGTGGCACACCTTGAATCTTGGGCCGCCGCCCAAGCTGGAATTTGTCACCCTAAGTTTGGCAGAGAAATGCAAATCAAACTGAATCAACTCGATCGCCTTGTCCTGGAATATGAACCGGGACAAGCCAGTTCTGCTGACGCGGAAGATGAAATCCAGAAATTTCTGCGCGATCGGGTTCTTTCAGCCAAACCGGTTAACCTGGCGAGTCTTTTCCTGTCCGACAAGTCCAATTCCAAGATCGCGATTTTTGCAAACATGGCGCTGCCAGGCGATGGCCACGGCGACTACCCAGCTTGGGCAAAGTCTGCGGGACACAGTTTCGAAACCGACGTCACCGGCCGGTCATTTGATCGAATCGTTCGTCGACTGGTCGAAGTGGCGTCTGCCAGCGGCTATGGCCGAGGCAAGATGCTAATCAGCTCAAACGACCTGAAATCGCTCTTCACCAATTGGATGGACACCACGATGTGAACCGCGGTTCGGCGCCCCACGCCGCCCTGCAGACGAGCGCATGACGACAAATTCCTCGGCCCCGAAGGCGCCCACATTCCGCGAAGCCTTTACCTACTGGCTCAAGCTTGGCTGCATATCGTTTGGCGGACCCGCAGGTCAGATAGCCATCATGCACGCGGACCTTGTCGAGCGTCGCCGTTGGATTTCGGAGCAGCGCTTCCTGCACGCCCTGAACTACTGCATGCTGCTGCCAGGACCTGAGGCCCAGCAGTTGGCGACCTACATCGGCTGGCTCATGCACCGAAGCTGGGGCGGAATTGTTGCCGGTGGACTTTTTGTATTGCCATCGCTGCTCATTCTGATGGGCCTGTCCTGGATCTACATGGCGTTTGGCGACGTTCCCGCGGTTGCTGCAGTGCTGTACGGCATCAAGCCCGCTGTAACGGCCATCGTGGTCTCGGCGGCCTACCGCATCGGCGGACGAACCTTGAAGAACGGACTGCTCTGGGGCATCGCGGTGGCTGCATTCATTGCCATCTTTGCGCTCAATCTCCCTTTCCCGCTGATCGTGCTGGCAGCCGGTCTGGCGGGTTCTCTGGGCAGGCGCTATGCGCCGAACAAGTTCGCCGTGGGCGTGGGGCACGGCCAGGCCGCAGCGAGCGGCAGACCTGCAGTCATAGACGACACCACCCCGACACCGGAGCACGCGAGCTTCACCTGGCCTCGCTTTTGGCGAGTGTTGCGGGTCGGCCTTGGCATGTGGGTCGCAGCGTTCGGCGCCCTGATTGCCCTTTGTGGCTGGGACGCTGTGCTCACGCAGATGGCCTGGTTCTTCACGAAAGCCGCTTTGCTGACCTTTGGCGGAGCCTACGCCGTCCTGCCCTATGTGTACCAGGGCGCAGTGGAGCAATTTCAGTGGCTGACCGCGCCGCAAATGATTGACGGCCTGGCGCTGGGCGAAACGACACCAGGTCCGCTCATCATGGTGGTGTCGTTTGTCGGTTTCGCCGGGGGATGGAGCAAAGCCATTTTTGGTTCGGACTCTCTGTTGTTGGCCGGAATGGTGGCGGCAACCGTGGTCACGTTCTTTACTTTTTTGCCGTCCTTCTTCTTCATCTTCCTGGGCGGCCCGTTCATCGAATCCACCCATGGAAATCTCAAGTTCACGGCCCCGCTGTCCGGCATCACGGCCGCCGTGGTCGGTGTGATCGTGAACCTCGCCGTGTTTTTCGCTTACCACGTGCTCTGGCCAAAGGGACTGGCGGGACCGTTCGACTGGGCTTCAGCGTTCATCGGTCTGGGTGCGGCGCTGGCCCTGTTTCGCTTCAAGGCAGGTGTCATTGCCGTTGTGCTGGCATGCGGGTTAGCGGGACTGACGCTGGCGTTTTTTCGACCCCTGATTCACTGAGCCGGGCTACAAGTTGGATCTGGGTGGCCTCAAACCGTCTTGTCCAACAGCGTCCCGGTCATCTTGTTGCTCGTCCTGAACACCGCCAGATTGGCCAGGAACTGATGCTTGGCCTGGAGTTGCGACACCACGTCGGTTTCCATGGCTGCGCCCGCCGTGCTCGCCTTCGTCACTGTCGCTGCAACACCCCCTGCGGCCTGGGCTTGTTGAACCACATCCTGACGCCGATAGCCTGCGGTGTCAGCGTTGGCGATGTTGTTGGCGGACGAATCGAGCAGCGCCTGCGCGGCCTTCGTGCCAGACAGTGCTGTGGCTGAAATGGAACTCATGCGGCCCAGCTTACACCGTTTTTTTGACCTTGTGCTTGCCTGGCTTGGCGTGCTTCACCGGCTTGTGGTGCTTAACGGTTTTGGCGTGTTTGGCGCGCTTCGCATGCTTGTCCGCCTTGACGGCATGCGCTTTCTTGGCTTTGAGTTTATGAACTGCCTGGGGTTGCGCGGCCACGGCGCCGCCCGGATGCGCCTTGCGCCATTCAGCGTCACGCTCAGCGACCCTCTTGGCGCCGGCCTGGGCCGGTGCTGTGGCGGGCGCCGCGGGGACCGATTGGGCAAAGCCTGACCCGGCAAAGGCGCAAACCAGGCACGCCAGAAGGAGAGATTTTTTCATGAAATGTTCCAAATTGATTGCCGGCACACTGCCACCAATGCGCGACCGACATACCATTTGAAACGCGGTATCCAGGCATCACGTTGACACTCTGGTCAATCGTTCGAGTCCAGACCACCTCAGACCGTCAACAAATGTCTGCCAGAATCAACCCGGCCAGAGATAAGCCCGCCGCCTTGGCCAACCCCGGAACTGACACAGATTGGAATTCACCTTGGCACAGGAAAATTTGACCGAAGAAAAACCTGCTCTGAAGCAGAAAAAATCGTGGCTGCTGCCAGCGGCCTTTGTCGCCTTCATCGTCGGCACCATCACGTTCCTGATGGTGATTGACTCGATCTACGCCCCGGGCGGAGACAGTCCGAACTCGCTCCCTGATGCGGTTGGCAAGTAGCGGGAGCAGTCAGCACCGATAATTCAAACATGAGAATCAATTTGGTCACGCCATTCGCCGAGAAAGACGCGGTGAAGGCCCTCGGAGCCCGCTGGGACGCCGGCAAGAAGCTTTGGTACATCACTGACGTGGCGGACCTCGCGCCTTTTGCGCGCTGGATTCCGGACCTCGCAGCGGCCACACAGGGGCCGACGCATGGGCCGGCACAGCCCCTGGCCAGCGCACCCAGCGCGGCCGTTCAGCCACCCAGGCGGGCCATCACCAAAACCGTGGTCGATGTGCCGCATTGCGGCTGCGCTGTGCTGCCATGGGAAGATTGCACGCACACCCTTTCAATCAACGTAATAAGCAACTGAAATGAAACGACTTCTGACTGCGACGATTCTTGCCTTCTCCCTGCTGTTGGTCTCCTGTGGTGGCGGCGGCACCAGCCCTGCACCGGATGGGCCCACTGTTTTGCAAACGACAGACACCACCGTGGGTACCGGTGCCACGGCCGTAGCGGGCAGTACCGCCACCGTGAACTACACCGGCTGGCTTTACGTGGGAACGGCGGTCAATTTCCATGGCGTGCAATTCGACACGTCCATCGGCAGAACGCCGTTCTCTTTCAAGGTCGGTGCCGGTCAGGTGATACAGGGCTGGGACTTGGGCGTCGCGGGCATGAAGGTCGGTGGTACACGTACGCTCATCATCCCGGCCTCGCTGGCCTACGGTGCAGCAGGCGCCGGTGTGATTCCGGCCAATGCGGCCCTGGTGTTCACGGTTGAACTGCTGGCCGTGCAATAAGCGGCTTACTCGCGCGAAGCTCGGCAACACAGCACAGGCCCCCCGTCAAAAGTGATCGCAATCGACTTCGGCACATCGAACTCCACCCTGGGACTGGCGTCCCCACAAGGCTCCAGGCTGCTCCCGTTGGAGCAAGACCATCTGGTCATTCCCAGTGCCATCTTCTTCAATCTGGAGGAAGACTGTGTCCAGTTCGGGCGCGCCGCCATCACTGCCTATACGCGGCACTACGAGGGGCGCTTGCTGCGCGCACTCAAGAGCGTTCTGGGCAGCAGCCTGGTGGAAGAAGCCACACAGATCGGGCAGGAAAAAATCGCCTTGCGCGAAGTCATACGCAAGTTCATCGCCCACCTCAAAGGCATTGCCGAGCGCCACGCCGGGCGTGACATCGCACGGGTCATCTTTGGCCGACCGGTGTGGTTCGTCGATGACGACACCACTCTGGACAGACTGGCTCAATCACAGCTTGAATCGATTGCCCACAGCTGTGGTTTCACTGAAGTGCACTTTCAGTACGAACCGATCGCGGCAGCCCTGGACTACGAGTCCGGCGTTGCCAAGGAAGAATTGGCGCTGATCGCCGACATCGGTGGCGGCACTTCCGACTTTTCCATCGTGCGCGTCTCGCCCAAGCGGCACCGCCTGCCTGACCGGCGCCAGGACATTCTGGCAAATACCGGCGTGCACGTTGGCGGTACGGATTTCGACAAGTGGCTGAGCTTGGGACAGGTCATGCCGCACCTGGGCTACAAGAGCCACTACCGCGGCAAGGCGGATCGCGAGTTGCCCTCCTCCGTCTTCTTTGACCTGGCCACCTGGCACCGCATTGCCTTTCTGAACGGCCGGCAGACCTCGTCGCTGCTGCGCGAGATGCATCAGTACGCAGCACGGCCCGAGTTGGTGCACCGCCTGATGCGCGTCGTGCGTGAGCAGACCGGCCACCAATTGGCCAGCGACGTGGAGCGCGCCAAGATCGACCTCTCGTGCGGTGCAAGCACCTCGGTCCAACTGCCCTACGTCGATGAAGGTCTGGTGCTGGCCTTCAACAGCCCCGACTTTGAAAGAAGCGTCGCTGGATTGACCGACAAGATCGGCCAAAGTATTCGCGAGTGCGTGCGCAACTCGGGCGTCTCAGCCGACAGGGTCGACACCTTGTTCCTCACCGGCGGCACTTCATCGCTGTCCTTCGTACGCGACGCCTGTTCCCGTGCCGTGCCACAGGCCAGGGTGATTGAAGGCGACAAGTTTGGCAGCGTCGGCCTGGGCCTGACGATCCAGGCCAACGTTCTGATGAAGGCGACGGTGGCCTGACGGTCGGGCAATAATTTTGCCAACGCGGCCCGGCCCGTCCGTTCGTGGGCTATGCTGTCGCAACATCACCGCTTCGGCATTGGCGCCGCGACCACCATGAGCACCCAAGAAACCTCCGTCGTCTTCGGCACCGAAGATCTTTTGATGAGCCTGTGCAATTCGGTGACCAAGGTGCTCACCATGGCCACGCACAGTCAGATTCACTATTCGGGCATGGTGCAGCGCATCGCCAAGACCTGCCTCAAGCCCGACATCGGTTGCTTCGTGCTGTTTGATGGCGGCTTCTCGGGTCTGGTGATCGTCAATTTCACGGCGCAGGCGGCGATGGAACTGTACGAGACCTACATGCTGAACATGGGCATGTCCAAAGACGACCTGGCCAGTTCCTACACCTCGGACGAAGTCAGCAACGTCATGGGTGAATTGATGAACCAGATCCTGGGGGACTTCACCAGCAAGGTGCGGCGCGAGTTGCAAACCCACATCACGCAAAACCAGCCCAAGATGCTGGTGCTGAACAAGCAGGTGATCCTCAGCGTAGATGCCAATCTGGACAAGCCCGAGTCGCGCCGCGTCACCTTCTACACCGGGCGCAACAACATTTTCTACCTCGAACTGGCCATCGACCGGACCGAGTTCATCAAGCTGTTCGATTTTGAGTCCAAGGAAGTGGGCGACCCGGACGAGGTCATGGCGCAGGCCAATGCGCCGTCCGCGCCGGCTCCCCAGCCTTCGCACTCGGCCGACACCGACGAGCTGCTCAGGTCGCTCGACATGTAATTCGTAGCGTCCCAGCCATCCACAACAGGAGTTCCAGCATCATGAAAAAAACCTTCTTCCGGCTGACCCTGACGGGTGTCGCCTCGGTCCTTGGCTGCGTCAACCTGCATGCTGCCTCAGTGGCGCCGGTCGCAGCAGAGCACGGCATGGTCGTGACGGCACAGCACCTGGCAACGCAAGTCGGCGTCGACGTATTGAAAAAAGGCGGCAACGCCATCGACGCGGCCGTGGCCGTGGGTTACGCGCTCGCGGTGGTTTATCCGGCGGCGGGCAACCTCGGTGGCGGCGGCTTCATGACGCTGCAGTTGGCCGACGGGCGCAAGACCTTTCTGGACTTCCGCGAAAAAGCACCCCTGGCCGCCAGCGCCAACATGTACCTGGATGCCGGCGGCAATGTGGTCAAGGGCCTGAGCACCAACGGCTGGCTCGCAGTGGGCGTTCCGGGATCGGTGGCCGGCATGGAAACGGCGCGCGTGAAGTACGGCACCAAGACCCGGGCCGAGTTGATGGCGCCAGCGATCCGCCTGGCCGAGCAGGGATTCGCACTCGAGCAGGGTGACGTGGACATGCTGCGCACGGCCACGGCTGACTTTCAGAAGGATGCGCCTTCGGCCGCGATCTTTCTGAACCGGGGCGAGCCCTATGCCCCGGGCCAGAAGCTGACGCAAAAGGACCTGGCGAAAACGCTGCGCATCATCAGCCAGCGCGGCCCCGACGGCTTTTACAAGGGTGCGGTCGGCCAGGCGCTGGTCGCATCCAGCACGGCCGGCAAAGGCCTGCTGACGCAGGCCGATCTGGATCAGTACTCGGTGCGCGAAATGGCGCCGGTGGAATGCGACTACCGCGGCTACCACGTGGTGTCGGCGCCGCCGCCCAGTTCCGGCGGTGCCGTGATCTGCGAGATCCTGAACATTGTCGAGGGCTATCCGCTCAAGGAATTGGGCTTTCGCTCGGCCCAGTCTGTGCACTACCAGATCGAGGCCATGCGCCACGCCTACGTGGACCGCAACAGCTACCTGGGTGACCCCGACTATGTGAAGAACCCACTGGAGCGACTGCTCGACAAGGGCTACGCCGCGCAGATCCGCGCGGCCATCGATCCGACCAAGGCAGGCGTCTCCAAGGACCTCAAACCCGGCGTCGCGCCACACGAGGGCAGCAACACCACGCATTACTCCATCGTCGACAAGGACGGCAATGCCGTTGCGGTTACTTACACCTTGAACGACTGGTTTGGCGCCAAGGTCATGGCCGCCGGCACCGGTGTCATGCTGAACAACGAGATGGACGACTTTACCGTGAAGATCGGCGTGCCCAACATCTACGGCCTGGTGCAGGGTCAGGCCAACGCCATCGCCCCGGGCAAGCGCCCTCTGAGCTCGATGAGTCCGACCATCGTGACGCGCGACGGCAAGCCCGTGATGGTGGTGGGAACACCGGGCGGAAGCCGCATCATCACGGCCGTGACGCACACCATCATGAACGTCATCGACTACGGCATGAACGTGCAGGAGGCGGTCGACGCGCCGCGTTTTCACCAGCAGTGGCTGCCTGACCTGACCAACGTGGACACTTTCGGCCTGAGCCCTGACACGCGCAAGCTGCTCGAGGCCATGGGTCACAAACTGGGTGCGCCGCAGCCCGCCAATCATCTGGCGGCCATCCTGGTCGGGGCCCCGTCACTCGAGGGCAAGCCCATAGGCGCCAACCGCTTCTATGGCGCCAACGATCCGCGCCGCAACACCGGCCTGGCCATGGGTTATTGAGCGGATAAATCTGCGGCTGCGGTGCTTGCCACTTGGCGTGGATCCACACAGATACGACGCAAAGTCGGGCAAGTGCCGCGCGAACGCAGATTGACCCTGGCCGCACGCTGCCCGGCGTGCGCCGTTGTAGCGATCGCCACGGAGGCGCTGCGGCTGGCTGGAAAGAGAATCATCTGGTGAATCAGCGGTAACTTCATGATGTTGGAGCTCCCTTGTGTGGCTGCGTTCATCATGGCAGCCATGCACCCGACCCGCCGCCCGGGAATGTAAGCCCGGCAACAAATGGAAACCGTGCTCCGAAACTAAGACCGCTGCAGCTTCAACGCCAGTTCGTGCGACAGGCTGGGGTGCGGCACCTTCGCGTAGGGCGGCTTGGGCCAGCGCCACGCCGTGGGCGGGAACAGCACCCGCACTGCATTGATGTCGCAGTGGTAGGGGGGGCCTTGGACAAAGCCTTCCTCGCTGGCCGCGGGCCGGACCATCTGCATGGCCAGCAACCACAGGCTGCCGTCCGGTTTGAGCCAGCGCTGCAATTGCTGCGCGTATTCCAACCAATGGTCCGGATGGATGGCGCACAAACAGGTCTGCTCGTAAATGGCGTCAAAGGGCTCGTCAGGCTGGTAGCTCAGCACGTCGGCCTGCAGGACTTGCGCCCGCAAGCCCTGTGCCAGCAACAACGCACGCGTCCTCTCAACCGCTGCAGGCGTGTAGTCGATGCCTACCACGTCAAAACCGCGGCGCGCCAGTTCAGCCACTTCCCAACCACCCCCGCAGCCAGGGACGGCGATGCGGCAGGGCTGCAATTCGCCCGCTTCGAGCCAACTCATCAATTGCGGACTCGGGCCCTCGCGGTCCCAGCCGGTTTCCTTTTTATCGAAGCGTTCCTGCCAAAATTCGGTCGTAGGTCCTGCCATGGGAGTGATATTTCTAGGGATGGAGCAAGCGACTATTGTGCGCCACACAGGGAGTAACCGCGAAAAAAACCCGGCACACGTGCCGGGTTCAACCCTTTGCAGGGACCGTCCGAAATGAAACGGGCGGGGCTTGGACTCTCCACCTGCAATGTAAATCAACTACCGTTTGATCTGTGTGCGGCATCGCACACAGCATCGGCTTTTTTCATGGCGCTATTGAGCTCGCTCTGCCCAAACAATTCGATGGCGGTAGCCGCAACCTGCCGGGTGTCGTACCAGGCATAGGCACCGATGCCGGCGGCCCCCACCAACGGCAGCCAGCGGGAAACCCCGCGCCCCAGAATGCGCTGCGTGATGTGCACGCCCAGTTTGCGTACGATGGTTTGCAGGACCTGCAACGAAGCCTGGCGGATCAGCACGCGCTCGCCGACCCGCACCACCAGGTCGCGCAGCGCCTGCGCTGCCAGGTGTTTGAACAGGCAGTAAAGCATCTGTTCGCGACCGACCTGCGCCTGCTTGCCGTAAATGGCGGCGATGTCAGAGACCAGTTGCGCCTGAATTCGCCAGACCGTGGTGAGTTCCGGCAGGATGGTGAGCCAGCCCAGAGGCCCCGGAGGAAGCGCCAGCGTGCCCGACGCGAGCGCCGCTTTGGCTGCAGCCTTATTGGTGGCCTTTCGTGCTGCTGCAGCCGGCTCGTTGTGCCGTTGTTCCGTGGCAGGCGGCACCTGCGCCAGAAAATCGAGCAGCGCCTCGCTCACCCGGTGCACCGGGCCGGTGGCCATCACGCGGCCGATCGGGTGCTGCTCGCCGCGACCCAACGCGCCACGCATGCCATCAGTGCATCGCGGTTGAAGGGCTTGGACAGAAAATCGTCCATGCCTGCCGCTCGGCATGCCGCCTGATCGGACTGCATGGCATTGGCCGTGAGCGCGACGATGGGTACCGCCCGGTTCGGCCCAGTGCCAGCGCGAATCTGCCGCGTCGCCTCCAGGCCATCCATCTCCGGCATCTGCATGTCCATCAGGATCAGCGCGTAGCACCTTTCTGCCGTGGCAGCCACCGCCTGCACACCGTTTTCTGCCAGATCGACGCTGTAACCGCTGCGCGTCAGCAAGGCCAGCGCCAGTTTCTGATTGATCTTGTTGTCTTCGGCCAGCAGCAGGCGTGGCGCAGCAGCTTCGCGCGCGTCATCGCCCGGCGGCGACACCACAGCCGAGTCCTGCGGGTCGCTGGCGGCAAGGGGTATCGGTGACTGGGCCGCAGTGGCCGCAGTGCCCGCCGCGATCGGTGCGTCCACGGTTGCTTGCAGCGGCAGTTCGAACCAGAAGCAACTGCCGCCCGCAGCGGGGCTGTCCACGCCAATGCGGCCTCCCATGCCTTCGACCAGGTGTTTGCTGATCACCAGTCCGAGCCCGGTGCCACCGAATTTGCGCGAGGTCGAGGCGTCCACCTGGCTGAAGTTGGAAAACAGTCGACCCATGGACTCCGGCGCAATACCAATGCCGCTGTCATGCACCTCGAAGCGCAGCCCCGACGCACAAGGGGCGACCTGCACGCGCACTGCGCCCGTGGCCGTGAACTTCACGGCATTTCCGGCCAGGTTGAGCAGGACCTGACGACTGCGCAGGCTGTCGCCGATGAAGGTAGCTGCGGCCCCGGCCGCGATGTCAATTTCAAAGCCGATGCCTTTTTCCATGGCCCGGACCCTGAGCATGGAGGCGACGGCGTCAAGCAAGGCCTCGACAGAAAACGGATGGTGGTCGAAAGCCATGTGCCCGGCCTCGATCTTTGACAGATCCAGTATGTCGTTGATGATGGCCAGCAGCGACTCCCCCGAAACCGCGATGTCGCGGGCAAAGGCGCGCTGCTCAACATCGAGTTGGGTCTCCAGCAGCAAATTGGCCAGCCCGATCACGCCGTTCATGGGGGTGCGGATTTCGTGCGACATGTTGGCCAGAAACTGTGATTTGGCACGATTGGCACTCTCCGCTGCCTCGCGGGCGCGGCGGTTCGCACGCAAGTAGAGCGCAGCCGCGAACACTGCGACGATGAGCATGGTGCCGGCGAGGCCGACCAACATGAACAGCCAGACCCGTTCTGATTCGATGCGGGTGAATTCCGGCAGCGGCCGCGGCAGGTGGACCGTGATGTTGCCGTCGGCGACGGTTTTGGAAACCAGCACCAGCGGCGTGGAGGCCTTGCCGAGGCTGACCAGTTCACCATAGCGACCGGCTTCCCAGGGCAGGATATCGAGTTGTGCGTAGGAATCGCGTTTGTAGAGTTCCGCTTTGGCCGGTGCAGAAAGCAAGGTGAAGCGGCCGCCGGGTACGAAACGGAATTCCAACTCCTTGTCCTCGCTCAGCACCACAACCCCGTTGGAGTCGGCAAGAAAGGCATTGTTCGGTCGCGTCCAGCGCAGGAAATCCGTGATGTCGCGTTTCACCACGACGGCGCCGATGAAGCTCAGCTCCTTGTCTAGCACGGGGTAAGAATAGAACAGGCCTGGCACTTTGGTGACTTTGCCAACCGCGTACTGCCGGCCCGGCTGACCGGCGCGTGCCTGCCGAAAATACTCGCGTTCGCTGTAATTGGTGCCGACGAAACTCGAGGGCTTGTCGGCGTTGCTCGAAGCAATGCAGTCCCCTGCAGCGTTCACGATCCAGATCACTTCAGCGTCCAATCCCGCAGCCGCAGCAATCAAAAAATTGCGCAAGCCCGTTTTATCGCCGGTCGCGGTCCATAACCGCTTGCGCTCATCCAGTGCCAGTTTCGAAGGCTGAACGTCCGGCCCGAAGCGCGCCAACCGCGCTTGGACAGCCTCCTCACCCGCCAGAATGCGCGGCACGTTGCGCAAGATCCGCAGCGCGTTGTCGATTTCGCCGGTGATGCCTTCAAGCTGCTTGTGGGCCAACGTGCTGCCTTCGCGGTACGCGCGTTCCTCCAACTGCGTGCTGTAGTAGCCCGAACCCAGCCAGGCCAATCCGACCCAGACTACAGCCAGGGTGGCAACGATTTTGTAAGTCAGGTTGGACGTGCGGCCCAAGCGCCCAGCGACAAGGCTTGTCGAGGCGAATTCGCGTGGCGCGAGAATTTGGGAAGGGGCGCGCGGCATCAGAGCGTTTATTGAGTGCCGGGCCCGTTGCTCGGGTCCGGACCCTCATCATACTGGCTCGACCACGGCCCGCTCCTTACGGCAACGGGTGAACCCTGTGGCGTGGCCTCAAGACCCCGTCAGCGTGAGTACCAAGGGCGTCGTGATGGCGGCAAGCGCCGTGGACAGCACCAAGCTGGCCGCCACCGGCCCTTCGAGCACCTTGAACTGGCGCGACATCAGGTAGACGTTGGCGCCCACCCCAATCGAGGCCAGCAGCACCACGACACGCGTCTCCATCGGCGGCAGGTTGAGCAGGCGCGCCAGCAACCACACCACCAGCGGTTGCACGATCAGTTTCACGGTGCTCATGGCCACGCTGATCTTCCAGCCGTCGCGCACGCGGTACTCGGCCAGACCCATGCCCAGGGCGATCAGTGCCAGCGGTGCCGCAGCCTGCCCCACCAGCCCCAGAGGCACGTCCACCAGCGAGGGCAACGTCAGCCCGGTGAGCCCGAGCAGACTGCCGCAGACGATGGCGGCAACAATGGGATTGCGCGCCACGCCAATCGCGGCTTTCAAGAAGCCGTGCAGGGAAAAATTGCCATGCTGAGCCCACTCCACCGACACCGTGACCAGCGTCCACAGGATCAGCGCGTTGAACACCAGCACCAGCGCCACCGAGGGCAGCGCCGAATCACCCAACGCCAGCTTGGCCAGCGGCAGGCCCAGCAGCACGCAGTTGGAAAACACGCCGCCCAACGCGAACACCGACTGGCTGACACCATCCAGCGCGAAGAATTTCCAGGCGATGACACGTCCCACGCCGAACACGATCAGGCAGCTGCCGAAATACGCGATCAGCAGCCGCGCGTCCACCGGCGGCAGTTTGGACATGTCGCTCATCATGCGGAACAACATGGCCGGCAGCGCCACGGAAAAGACGAAGCTCGACAGGTTCTCCGACATGGAACGCGGCCAGCCGCTGCAGCGCATCAGTACGTAGCCGATGAGCACCAGCACAAAAAAAGGTGACGCCAGCGTCACGTGATGCAGGAAGGCGATCACAGAGAGAAATTAATTGGAATCTGACCCCAATTATTTGGCCCAGGTCGGTGGACGCTTGTCGATGAAGGCCTGCACGCCTTCGAGCGCCGAGGGGTCCATCATGTTGCAGGCCATGGTCTGCGCCGCGTCGGCGTAGGCGGCTTCGACGCCGGTCTCCAATTGACGGTAGAACAGCGCCTTGCCCATGGCCACGGCTACGCGCGGCTTGCCGACGATGCTGGCCACGAGCCGCTCCACCTCGGCGTCCAGCGTCTCGGGGTCGGCCACTCGGTTCACCAGACCGTCGCGCAGCGCCTGTTCGGCGCTGATGAACTCGCCTGTCACCAGCATTTCGAACGCCGCCTTGCGCGACAGGTTGCGCGACAAGGCCACGCCGGGGGTTGCGCAAAACAGGCCCAGGTTCACGCCACTCACGGCGAAGCGTGCATGGCGCGACGCCACGGCCAGATCACAGGTCGCCACCAGCTGGCAGCCGGCGGCCGTGGCAATGCCCTGCACGCGCGCGATCACTGGCACCGGCAACTTCTGCAGCGTCAACATCAGGTGCGCGCACTGTTTGAACAGCACCTGGTAGTAGTCGAGAGCAGGCGCCGCGCGCATCTCCTTGAGGTCATGGCCGGCGCAAAAAGCCTTGCCCGCAGCCGCCAGCACCAGCACGCGCACGCCCTCGTCCTGCGCCAGCGCATCCAGTGCCTGCTGCAACGCTGCCATCATGCCAACCGAGAGTGCGTTGAAGGCGTTGGGGCGGTTCAGTGTCAGCGTGACCACGCCGCGGGCGTCGCGGCTGGACAGAACAAAGGCTTCGCTTGGATTCATGGTGGGTCCCTTTACAGTTGCGCCATTGTCGCTCGGACCAGCTTAGAAAGCGTGCCCTCCTGACTGTGGGCCGAAATTCGGCAAGGCCGGGGCCGGCAAGCCCTGCGCGGAAATGCTACCCTCGCACCCCACCGCACAGAACGAATCCATGAACGACCTTCAGGCCCTTGAAACACTGGGCTTCACGCTTCCCAGCCCGATGTACATCCTGGGCGCGATCGTGTTCGGCATCCTGGGTTACGCGGCCTGGCGCTATGGCAAGAAAGCCGCACTGCCCATACCCAAGTGGCTGGGCGTGGCGCTCATGTTCTACCCCTACGCCGTATCCGACACCAGGCTCTTGTACCTGGTCGGGACGGCACTGTGCGTGGCCGTCTACATCTATCGGGAATGAACTGACTCATGGAACTCTCCACCTGGCTTGCCTTTCTTGCCGCCTCCTGGGCGATCAGCATTTCTCCCGGTGCCGGCGCGGTTGCGGCCATGAGCGCCGGACTGAACCACGGCTTTCGCCGCGGCTACTTCACCACCTTCGGCCTGGTGCTGGGCATCTGGACGCAGGTGCTGGTGGTCGGTGCCGGCCTGGGCGCGCTGGTGGCCGCATCGGCCACGGCCTTCCTGGCGGTCAAATGGCTGGGCGTGGCTTATCTGGTCTGGTTGGGCATTGCCCAATGGCGCGCCCCCGCCACGCCGCTGGCGGCCAGGCTCGACGACGCGGCCATCGTGACGCGCCGCTCCATGGTGTTGCGTGCCTGGATGATCAATGCGGTGAACCCCAAGGGAACGGTCTTTCTGCTGGCCGTGGTGCCGCAGTTCCTGAGTCTGTCGCACCCGCTGCTGGCGCAGTACCTGATCATCGGTGTCACGCTGGGCTTTACCGATCTGGTGGTCATGGCGGGCTACACGGTACTGGCGGCGCGCGTGCTTGGCGCCTTGAAGTCGCCTTCGCATATCCGCGCCATGAACCGCAGCTTTGGCGCGCTGTTCGTGCTCGCCGGCTCGCTGCTGGCGCTGTTCAAACGCGCCGAGTAAGCTGGCGCCGTGCCCCACAAGCTCACTGCGCCAATGGCCCCTGCAGGCTCAGGCTCAGGCTCAAGGGGTGGCCGGTGCGGTCCTTGATCGATGTGATCGCCTTGAAGGCGGTGGCCTGAACGCGATCCGGCAGACGCACAAAATTGTTCTTTTGCACCAGGCTGTCGCCGTGCAAAAAGGCCCACACGAAGAACTGCAGCGCACGCAAGGTCATTTCGGGCTGATCGGTGCTTTTGGGAAACAGTACGAACGTGCCCATGGTGATGGGCCAAGTCGCGAGCCCGGCCTTGTCGGTCAAGGCACTGCCAAAGCTTCCCTGGCTGGCCCAGTCGCTGTTGGACAAGGCCGAACGAAAGCCTGCCGTCGACGGCAGGACAAATTCGCCGGCTGAATTCTTCAACGCCACGACGTGCAGCTTGTTCTCGCGCACGTAACCAAAGTCCACGTAACCGATGGCGCCCGGTGTTTCCCGCACCGCCTTGACCACACCGTCGCTGCCCTTGACCGCCAGAAAGCCCGCCGGCCAGGCATAACTGGACTTGACACCCAGCTGGCTTTTCCAATCAGGGCTCAGTTTGGCCAGGTAATCGGCGAAATTGTGGGTGGTACCAGAGCCGTCGCTGCGCACCACCACCCTGATCGGCCAGTCGCGCAGCACCACGCCGGGGTTCAGTTGCACGATCTCGGGCGCGTTCCATTGCGTGATGCGGCCAAGAAAAATCCGCGCCAACAGCTCGCCCGTGAGCCGAAGTTCGATGTCACCGCTCTTGGGCAAATGGATCACCGGCACCACCCCCGTGATGGCCATCGGGATCAGCACGAGGGCGTCCTTGTCCAGTTCCGCCTGGCTCGGCGCCACATCCGAGGCGCCAAAACCGGTGGCGCCGGCGCGAATCTTTTTCAGCCCTGCCGTTGAACCGATGGCCTCGTAGTCCAGCGTCACACCGCTCTCCTTGGCATATTCACCGGCCCAGCTGCGGTAAATGGGCGCTGCGGCGGACGAGCCGGCGCCGGAGATGGTGGCGGCTTGCGGCGCGCACATCCCGATTGCCAACGCAGCACAAACCAGCCATGAGCCCAAGGCTTTATTACTTTTCAATTCGATTTTCATAGGGCCCAAGCGTCGCACAACTTGACGCAGGCCTCGTGACACCGTCGACCATGCCCCCCGTGGCGCGGGGATGTTGTCCTGGATCCGCAGCCCCTTGCGCCAGGCCGGGAAAACCGGTGCTGTTATGCTTGCCGCATCATCTTCAAGAGAAATTTGCCCATGAAAAAACTGCTGGCAGCCGCCCTTTTCCTTGCCTTTCCCCTTGCCCCCACCGTCTGGGCTGCGACCCCGGCCGTCGCTGCGTCCGCCGCTGCGGCCGCCGGCGTCGTCACCGGTGAAGTGCTGGAAGTCAAGGACGTGGACATTTACACCTACCTGCTGCTCAAGACCAAGGACGGTGAAACCAGGGCCGCAGTGAGCAAGGCCCCCGTGAAGAAGGGCGCCAAGGTCACGATCGAGAACTACTCGGTGATGAAGAACTTCGAAAGCAAGGCGCTGAAGAAGACCTTCCCGAGCATCCTGTTCGGCAACCTGGCTGAAAGCGGCGGAGCTGCCGCAGCACCTCATGCAACGGTTGCGGCCAAAGCCCTCGACACCACACCGATCAAGGTACCCAAGGCCACGGGCGCGAACGCCCGCACGGTGGCGGAGATTGTCACCAAGTCGGCCGAACTCAAGGACAAACCGGTGCAGGTGCGCGGCAAGGTCGTGAAGTACAACGCGGGCATCATGGGCAAGAACTGGATCCATTTGCGCGACGGCTCGGGCGCGGCCGCCAACGGCAGCGACGACCTGCTGGTCACGACCAACGCCGAAGCCAAGCTCGGCGATGTGGTCACCGTGTCGGGCGTGGTGCGCGTGGACAAGGATTTCGGCTCGGGCTATTCCTACAAGGTGATCGTGGAAGACGCCAAACTGCAACCCTGAGCGAGCGGGGACCGACGTCGCTCGTTGATTGTGAACCCATGACCAGCACCCCCGTCGCCACGCAAGCGCACAACCCCCTGCACGGCCTGACGCTGGAGGTCATCGTCACGGCCTTGGCCGAATACTACGGCTGGGAAGGCCTGGCAGAGCGCATCCCGGTGCGCTGCTTTGCCAGCGACCCCAGCGTCAACTCCAGCCTGAAATTCCTGCGCAAGACACCCTGGGCGCGCGACAAGGTGGAGGGTCTGTACCTGTTCATGCTGCGCGAACAGCGCCGCGCCCAGACGGGCCGATGAACTAAAGCGGCGCCACGAGCGGCGCGTCGCGCTCGGCGACCAGCTGTTCGTAGTAGTGAAACGCCTGGCAGCTGCGCGCCCAGTGGCGGTTTGTCGACTTGTCGGCACCGATGCCGATCAGCGTGCGTCCCGACGCCCTGATCTTCTGCGCCACCGGCATGAAGTCGCTGTCGCCCCCCACGATCACCACGGTGCGGATGTGCTCGAAGCGGCCCAGATCTTCCATCGCGTCCAGACACAGGCGGATGTCGGCGCCGTTCTTGGCCGAGGCGCCGGGCGAGAACAGCTGAATCAGCTCCACCGCACCCTGCAACAAGGCGTCGCGGTAGCGCCCGAAATACTGCCAGTTGCAGTAGGCGCGGTTGATGGCCAGAGGTCCGAAGGAAGACGCCAGTTCGATGATGGTGGGCACGTCGATCAGCGGTTCCTGGGCCTTGAAGCGGCCGTCGGGCTTGTTGTAGGAACCCTCGCCCAGACGCGCGTCGCACAGGCTGGCGTGCAGGTTCTCGAAGTCCCAGTAGAGCGCCACCGTTGGGCTGTCGTTCTGACTCAATGTGTGCTCCCGGCAATGCCTTTTTGCTTGATGCTCTGGCGCAGCCGGCGTGCGGCTTCTTCGGCGCGCGTGTCGTCGATTTCGCGCAGCACGCCGCCCAGGTCGACCGCGCCCTTGGGTGCATGGAAACGCCCCGTCAGCACACCGTCCGGGTGCAGCAGGCCGCGCTGGTACAGGTCCCAGATCTCGCCGCCGTAGTCGGTCTGCAGCAACTCCGGCGCGAAGCGGCCAAAGTAGTTGCGCAGGTTCGTCACGTCGCGCAGCAGCATGCGCTGCGCGTGGTTGTTGCCGGCGGCGTCCACGGCCTGCGGCAGGTCGATGATCACCGGCCCATCGGCCGCCAGCAGGATGTTGAATTCGGACAGGTCGCCGTGCACCACGCCGGCGCTGAGCATGCGCACGACTTCCTTGAGCAGCGCGGCGTGATGGGCACGCGCCTGCTCCGGGCTCAAGGCCACATCGTTGAGTCGTGGCGCCGCGTCGCCCTGCTCGTCGGTAACCAGTTCCATGAGCAGCACGCCCTCATGGAAGTTGTAGGGTTTGGGCACGCGCACGCCGGCCGCAGCCAGGCGGTACAGCGCGTCGACCTCGGCGTTCTGCCAGGCTGCCTCCTGTGCCTCGCGCCCGAAGCGCGTGCCCTTGGCCATGGCGCGCGCCTGGCGCGTGTTCTTCACCTTGCGGTTTTCGGTGTAGTCCACGGCCTGCCGGAAACTGCGCTGCGTGGCCTCCTTGTAGACCTTGGCGCAGCGCGTGTCCTCGCCGCAGCGCACCACGTAGACCAGCGCCTCCTTGCCGCTCATGAGCTGGCGCACGACGCTGTCGATCAGCCCTTCCTCAATCAGGACCTGCAGTCTGGGGGGTGCTTTCATGGGTGCTGCGGCACAGTGCCGTTACTTGATCAGGCCTTCGGCGCGCAGCGCTTCCTGCACTGCGGGGCGCGCGCCGACGCGTGCCCGGTAGGCCGCGAGGTGCGTCAGCGCGGAAATGTCCACTGCCACATGGCCGCACCAGCCCGTCACCGTGAACAGATAGGCATCGGCCACGGTGAAGGTGTCGCCCATGAGGTAGTCGGACTTGGCCAGTTCGGCGTCGACCCACTGCAGGCGCGAGATCAGACGGGTCTTGCTCAGGGCCTTGGCCTCTTCCGGCATGGCCGGGTTGAACAGCGGCGAGAAACCCTTGTGCAGTTCGGTGCCGGTGAAGTTCAGCCACTCCTGCAGCTTGTAGCGCGCGAACGTGCCGTTGGCGGGCGCCAGGTTCTTGGCCGGCACCTGATCGGCGATGTATTGCACGATCACCGGGCCTTCGCGCAGTTGCGTGCCGTCGTCCAGCACCAGCAGGGGCACATAGCCCAGCGGGTTGATGGTGTAGTAGTCGGTGCCGTCGGGCAACTGGTGCGTCTTGGTCGGCGCAGCGATGGCTTCGAAGGCCAGGCCGGATTCTTTGAGGACGATATGGGGCGACAGCGAGCAGGCGCCAGGGGAGTAATAAAGCTTCATGGAAAGTCCTGTGGGTGGGTCAGATCAACCGGCTGAATCAAATGCCGGAGCGCCGATGCTATCCGCTGCGGCGCTCAAGTGCTGCAAGCTGCAGCGCCACACCGATAAAGCGGCAGTTCTTGTGCCGGCGTTCATTCAACGCCCACCGAGCGCAGGGCCAATGCGAAGGGGCCGGCCTGCCCGTCGGCAATGACCAGCCCCAGCTGGCTCAAGCGCGCCGGATCCAGCGGCGCAGCGTCGGGCACGCTGCGCCCGCGCCAGGTGGCGCTGAACGCGCCCAGCGGCAGGCGGACTTCGGTCCAGACACCCGCAGGCGGCTGAAACGTTGCCTGGTAGTTGACGCCGTCCTGCGCGGCATCGCAGCGCAGGTTGAGCTTGTAGCGCTGGTCGTCGCCGCACACCTGCAGCAAAAAGGCCTCGCCGCCCGGGACGCCCAGGTCCTGCGGGCGCGAGCGCACCGAGGCAAAGCCGCCATTGCGCTCCAGGCTGACGACGCCCTCGAACACCGCGTGACCCGCCACATCGTGGCGCAGCCGGCTGCTCGATACCCCGCCCATGACCCGGTCGTCGATGGCGGACCAGCCCGCTACCGCGGCGTCGTCAGCAAAATTGAAGAGCATGCGCGCCACGGGAGTCGCCTTTTCAGTAGTGCGGTGGCAGGTCTTCGCGCGGGTTGCGCGCAGCCCCCGGCTCAAGCTGCATCTCGGGCGACTGCAGCTGTCCAACCTGGCGCAGCAACAGGTCGATCTGCTGCTGCTGGCGGATGATGACCTGCTCGAGTTGATCGAGCATGTCTTCGTTGAAGCTGGCCTTGATCTCCAGATCGGTCAGGCGCTGTTCCATGTCGTGGGGGTTTTCCATGCGCCTATTGGACCTGAAATGCGCGCAAGCAATAAGAGGCTCACGCCGATTCCCAGATGATCTTCTGCCCGGAGTCTTCCCAGCGCTCGTACTGCGCCGCGTAAATGTCCTCAATACGGTTGCGCTTGACCTTGAAGGTCGGTGTGACGAGGTCGTTTTCCACCGTCCAGGGCGTGTTCACCACCACCAGGCAGGCCAGTTGCTCGTGCGGGTCCAGCGTGGCGTTCACACGGCGCAGGTGCGCGCCCAGCTCCAGCTCCAGCGCTGCCTTGGCCAGGGGGTCGGAGATGCGCGCCTGCGCGCCGGGATTGAGCAGCACCAGACCCAGCGGCTGGCCCAGGTTGGCGCCAGTGACGACGCAGGCCTCCAGCGCCTCCTGCATCACCAGCTTGTCCTCGATCGGCGCCGGCGCCACGTACTTGCCCTTGCTGGTCTTGAACAGGTCCTTGACGCGCCCCGTGATGCGCAGATTGCCCTGGGCGTCAATGTGCCCCTTGTCGCCGGTGCGCAGCCAGCCGTCGGCGCTGAAGGCGGCGCGGCTGAGTTCCGGCTCGCGGTAGTAGCCCAGCATCAGGGCGGCGCTGTGCATCTGGACTTCACCGGTCTCGGCATCGATGCGCGCCTGCACGCCCTCGTACACCGGGCCCACCGTGCCTTCCTGGTTCTGCCCCGGCAGCGTCAGATGCGACACCGCCAGGTTCTCGGTCATGCCATAGCCTTCGTTGATCGGCAGGCCCAACTTGCGATACCAGGCGAGCAGCGCCACCGGCATGGGGGCAGCGCCGCCAGCAGCGACACGGCACTGGTCCAGGCCCAGCGCCTTTTTCAGCTTGCGCCGCAGCAGTGCGCCGATGAGCGGCACCGCCAGCAGGCGCTGCAGCGTGGCCGGCGCCAGCTTCTGATGCACGCCCTGCTGGAACTTGACCCACAGGCGCGGCACCGAGAAAAAAATCGTTGGTCGTGCGCGCTGCACGTCGACGGTGAAGGTGTCGAGGGATTCGGCAAAAAAGACATGCAGACCGGTGCGCAACCAGCCGTGCTCCACCAGCACGCGTTCCACCACATGCGCCATCGGCAGGTAGGACAGCATGCGGTCCTGGGCCGACATGGAAATGCGTCGGATGCCCTGGTCCAGCGCCCAGGCGAGATTGCCGAAACTGTGCATCACGCCCTTGGGCTGACCGGTTGTGCCCGAGGTGTAGATCAGCGTCGCCAGTTCATCCGCGCCGCGCAGCGGCTGACCCTGCAGCGGCGCCGTGCGCGCGCAGACCGCGTCCCAGCCGTCAAAGCGCGCCAGCGCGTCCTCAGGCGACACGGGGTAACTGATGCAGGGCAGGCCGTCGGGGACGCCGGCGCGCATGCTGCCCCAGTCGTCGAGCTTGCCGACGAAACAGGCGCGCGCCTCGCTGTGCGTCAGGATCTGGCGCACCGTGTCCGCCGCCAGCGTGGGGTACAGCGGCACGGAGACGTAACCCGCCATCCAGATCGCCAGATCGCTCATCAGCCACCAGGCGCAATTTTTCGACAGGATCGCCACCTTGGAGCCCGGCGCCCAGCCCTGCGCCTGCAGATGCGCGGCCATGCGCATTGCCTGATCAGCGACCTGCCTCCAGGTGAAATCCTGCACCGCACCGTGCCCCGTCGGCTGCGTCAGGACCACGCGATCGGGCTCGGTCTGCTCCCAGCGATACAGGCATTGCAAGGCCAGGATTTCCGGCGGGGCGGTGTGCATGACGTTGTGCTCCTGAAGTTCTGCATCGACCAGCCGAGAAGGCCCGGTTGTTGTCAACAGTATAGGGACTTCACAGCTCGCCGCAGGGTGCGACAGACCCAGCGCTCAGGCCTGGTCACGGTAGGACGACGGAGGCGCGTTTCCCTGGCGCTTGAACGCACGCCGGAAGTTGGCAACATCGCTGTAGCCCAGCGCCTGCGCGATCTCGCGCACGGTCAGCTGCCCCCCTTGCAGGTGCTCGACCGCCAATGCGTGGCGCACACTGTGCGTGATCTGCCGAAACGAGGTGCCCTCGCGCACCAGGAAGCGGTGCAAGGTTCTGGGCGTCAGATGCAGCTGTCGTGCCAGCACCTGCAAGGAAGGAAATCCGCTGGTTCCCTTCTCCAGCAACAGCTTGCGCACCCGCGTCGCCGTTGCCATGCTTTCATGCAAATCGTCCATCTCGCGCGCGCAGACCCGCGCCGCCGCCCGAAATCCGTCCGGGTCGACCCGCTTCAAGGGCCGGTCGAAGAGCTCCAGCCGAACGACCAGACCGCACCAGTTGCGTCGATAGCTTAACTCGCAGTGGAATACATCCAGCGCCAGGCTGATGTACTCCGGCGCCTCGAACGGAAACGAAACCTGCTGCACCGGCTGCATGCCCAGGGCCACGAAATCCAGCATGTTCTTCAGCGCCAGCAGGATGGATTCCAGCACCGAGCGCCGGATGTCGCCCAGCACCAAACGCTCGCGCAACACGATGCGCACCTCGGCGCCGCGCACCTCGTGGCGCAGCGACACCAGTGGCGTGCGCAGCCCGATGTAGTTTTCGAGCAGTTCCACCAACTGGCGCAAGCTGGCACAGGCTTGCACCGCCAAACCCAGCTCGCCATGGGAATGCACGGCCAGGCGCTGCCCCAGGAGCAATCCCAGCGCGGGCTCGTTGCAGGCCTGTAGCGCGTCGGACACCATGCGGCGAAACAGCAGAACCGGCACGGCCAGCCGGGGATCCTGCAGCCGGGCCAGTTCCAGGCCGTGGCGCGCCAACCAGTCCCCCACGGGAAAGTCCATGTCGGCCAGTTGAGCGGACAGCTCGCGCACATAGTCCGCCGGCTGCGCCAGATCGGCAGCGCGACGGTGCACCAAATCGCCTTTGCCTTGTCCTGTCATTGGCGGACGATAACGCACGCGCCACGCTTGTCAATAAATGATCCCATTGAAGCAGGACCTTGCGACTAACATCGGCCCACGCCAGAGCTGGCCTTGGCTGGCACCGCATGGCAGACGCATCGCATGGCGCCAGGTTTGCGGTTTTGCGCATCAGAGTCCACTTCATCAGGATCAACCCATGTCCTTTTTTGCACCCCACCGGCAGGCCAGCAGCGCCACCATCAACGGACGGCTGATCACGGTCGAGCCGCAGGAGACCCTGCTGGGCGCGGCGCTGCGCCAGGGCGTCGCCATGCCCTACAGCTGCCGGGTAGGGGGATGCGGCACCTGCAAATGCCGGCTGGTCTCGGGCCGGGTGAAGGAGCTCACCGAGACCGGCTACATCCTGTCTGACGACGAACTGGCGCAGGGCGGCATCCTGGCCTGCCAGAGCGTGCCGCAGACCGACGTCTGTATCGAGGTGGATCTGGCCGCGCCACCGGCGCAGCGCAGCATCGGCGGACGCGTGACCGCGCAGCACCGGCTCACGCACGACATCACGGCGCTGGAGGTGCAACTCGACCAGGGCCTGCCGTACAAGGCGGGACAGCATGCGCAGCTGAGCCTGGCCGCCCTGCCCGGTGTGCGGCGCAACTACTCCTTCGCGGCGCCGGTGCGGCCCGACGCACGCCTGCGCTTCTTCGTGCGCAGGCTGCCGCAGGGGGTGTTCTCAACGCTGGTCGACACGCAGGATCTGGTCGGTCAGGCGCTGCAGGTGGACGGCCCGCTGGGCGACTTCTGGCTGCGCCCGGACGACGCGCCGCTGCTGTTTGTGGCCGGTGGCAGCGGCCTGGCACCGCTGCTGGCGATGCTGCAGGAGGCGCTGAAAAGCGGCGCCGACCTGCGCAGCGCCTGCTTGCTGTTCGGTGCGCGCGAGCAGCGCGACCTGTATGCGCTGGACGAAATCGATACCATCGCCCGGCACTGGCGCGGCGGCCTGCGCTTCGTGCCGGTGCTGTCCGAGGCGCCAGACGCGGTGAACTGGTCCGGCGCACGCGGCCTTGTGACCGAGCACATCGACGCAGCGGTGCAGCCCGGCACCCGCGCCTACCTGTGCGGGCCGCCGGCAATGATCGACGCGGCCGTGGCGTCGCTGCTGCAGCACGGCGTGCCCGTGGCGCATATTCACGCTGACCGTTTCACCACCCTGCCCCCTTCGGCCACGCCGGTGTCGGACAAGGTGCCAGCGGCAGCCGCGCATTTGAACCCGAAGGCCACCGATGCCGGTGTGCTCGACTACCTGAAGTTCTTCCTGTTTCACGCGGTGGGTTTGCTGAGTGCGGCGGCACTGGTGGCCGGAGGCCCGGCCATCAGCGTCATGCTGCTGGCCGTGCTGACCTTCTATCTGCTGGGCGACGCAGTGTGCGGCGACGACACCTCAACCCCGCGCTACCGACATACTGGCATCCTGACCGCGCAGTTGTGGGCGGCCCTGCCCCTGCTGGCGCTGATCGTGTTCGCTGCGGTGTGGGGCGTGAGCCCGGGCGACCCAATGGGCTTCGGCGCCGGCATCCTGCACTGGACCGGCTATGACGCGCTGGCGGCCAGGGCGGCCGCGGGTGCACTGCACCATGCCTCGGCCGTGCTGCTCACCGGCCTGTTGATCGGCCTGATCGGCACCATCACCGCGCATGAGTTGACGCACCGCACCTGGGACCGGGTTTCGATGGCCATCGGGCGCTGGCTGCTGGCCTTCAGCTTCGACACCATCTTTGCCATCGAGCACGTCTATGGCCATCACCGCTACGTCTCGACTCGGGAAGACCCGGCCACGGCGCCGCGCGGGCGCAATGTCTACGCGCACATCCTGGCTTCCACATTCAAGGGCAACGTCAGCGCCTGGAAGATCGAGCGCCAGCGGCTGCGCCGCAAGGGCCACGCGCTGTTTTCATGGCGCAACGCCGTGCTGCGCGGACACGCCATGAGTTTCGGGCTGGTGGTGCTGGCCTGGGCCATGGGTGGCGGGGCGGCAGCCGCGTTCTTCATTCTCTGCGCGCTGTGGGGCAAGGCGCTGCTGGAGATCGTGAACTACATGGAGCACTATGGCATGGTGCGCAACCCGGCCACGCCGGTGCAGCCGCGCCATTCATGGAACACCAACCGGCGCATCAGCTCCTGGAGCATGTTCAACCTGACGCGGCATTCGCACCACCACGCCCAGGGCGAGGTGCCGTACCACGACCTGAAGCCCTTCGCGGATGCGCCGATGATGATCGGCGGCTACCTCACGACCATCCTGGTCGCGATGATCCCGCCGCTGTGGCACCGCCTGATGACACCCAAAGTCCTTGAATGGGACCGACTGTACGCATCAGACGAGGAGAAAGAGCTTGCCGCACGCGCCAACGCCCTCAGCGGCAACCCGCTGTTGCAGGCCGCAGCACAGTAGCAGCGGGGAAACTTAGCGGCACATCGCCATCGTGATTGCTATGCCGCCCAGCACCGCGTTGCCCGACAGGGGGTCGCGCAGCTGGTCGTCCAGCAGGGCGTTCAGGTTGGCGCCGGGACGCTCGGCGGCCAACTTGAGCTGCGCGCCAGGCAGGTTGTGACCCCAGCCGTGGGGCAGGCTGACCACGCCGGGCATCATCTCTGCGCTGATCTGCACCTGGGCCTGAATGCTGCGTGGGCCGCTGGCAATGTGGGCCAAGCCGCCGTCCTGCAAGTTCCATCGCGCCGCGTCCAACGGGTGCACCAGTGCGGTACAGCGAAACGGGCCCTTGGCCAGTGTTGGAAGGTTGTGCATCCAGCTGTTGTTGCTGCGCACCTCGCGCCGGCCGATGATGATCAGCTCCGGCGTGGGCCGCGCCAGGTCCGCGCCAGCGCGTGCCATGTCGGCCAGCAGCAAAGGGGGTGCCAGCTCGATCTTGCCGCTGGGCGTGCGCAGCAGCTCGGGGATGCGGGGCTGCAAAGCGCCCAGGTCGATACCGCCGGTGGCGTTGGCGGCCATCACCTTGGCCAGGTTCAGTCCGTCGGGCTTCGAGCCAAAGCCGTCTCCATAGGGGCCGGTGCGCAAGGCCACTTCGAGCATGCGCTGCGGGCCCCTCAGATGGCGGGTGGCTTCAATCACTGCGGGCGCGTTGGCGCCAGCCAGCCGCTGAGCGTCTTCGGCAAACTGGGCGTCGTCCAGCGCGTTGGCATCGGCCTGCGCGCCTTCACCCCGGGCAATGGCGGCGAGCTTCAACAGGGTTTGCCACTCCTCGGGGGCGCCGGCAGTGCGCGGCAACACCGGCGGGCTGTAACGAGCGTGGTTGCGCCACGAGAGCTGGGGAAAAGCCACGTCGTAGTGCATCTCTTCCAGCGGCGAGTTGCCGGGCAGGATGACGTCGGCGTGGCGCGTGGTCTCGTTCAAGTAGATGTCCATGCTGACCATGAAGTCCAGCGTCTCCAGCGCAGCGGCCAGGCGCGGCCCGTTGGGGCTGGAGAGCACCGGGTTGGTCGCCACGGTAAACAGGGCGCGGATTTGGCCGGGCCCCGCGGTTTCGATTTCTTCGGCCAGACAGGTCATGGGCAACTCGCCGTAGACCTCGGGCGCGCAGCTCACGCGGGCACGGTGGCGGCCTGTGTTCACACCCTTTCCGATCCCGGATTTGCCCGCCGTGTTGGAAGCAAACGCCGCCGCCTTGGCAAACATGGCGCCGCCAGGCTGGTCCAGATGACCGGTCAGTACATTCAACACATCGACCAGCCAGCTCGCCAGCGTGCCGTATTCCTGGGTGCAGGTGCCGATGCGGGCGTAGACGGCGGCTCGCTCGGTGCAGGCAAGTTGGCGCGCCAGACCGCGTATGGTGTCGGCCGACAGACCGCAGCGCGCCGCCACGGCCTCAGGGGTGAATGTGGCGACCACACGGGTGACATCTTCCACGCCGTTGACCCATTCGGCGACCGCACCCAGGCGCACCAGTTTTTCGGCAAACAGGGTCTGCACCATCGCGGCCAGCAAAAACACATCGGCGCCGGGACGGATGAAATGATGTTCGTCGGCCACCGCAGCGGTCTCGGTGCGGCGCGGGTCGATCACAACGAGCTTGCCACCCCGCACCTGCAGCGCTTTGGCCTTGCCCTTGAAGTCGGGCACTGTCCACAGACTGCCATTGCTGGCCAGCGGGTTGGCGCCAATCACCAGCAGCAAATCGGTGCGCGCAATGTCGGGCAGTGCGATCGAGATCCAATGGCCAAACATCAGCCCGCTGGAGAGCTGCTTGGGCATCTGGTCCAGGGTGGAGGCCGAGAATACGTTTTGCGTCCCCAAGGCACGGGCCAGTTTGCCAAAGTAGGTAAGCAGCCCGATTTTGTGGGCCGACGGGTTTCCCACCACCACACCCGTGGCGTCGCGTCCGTGGGCGGCCATCAGTGGCGGCAAGCGGCTTTCAATCTCGGCAAAGGCCTCTTCCCAGCTGGCTTCTTCAAAAACGCCGTTGCGCTTGATCAGCGGGGTGCGCAGGCGGTCGGGGTCTTCGTGCAGGTCTTTCAAGGCCACCGCCTTGGGGCAGATGTAGCCTGCGCTGAACACATCGTTGGCATCGCCGCGAATACTGATCACGCGGCCTTCGTTCACCTTGATCTCCAGCCCGCAACAGGCTTCACACAAAGGGCAGATGCGGTGGTGGATGGTTTCGGTCATGGGAGTTTCGCCGGGTTGGTTGAAAAGGAACGGAATTTACACACGCCCGGCCCCGGACCGTCGAGAACACAGGTGACAGAGAGCGATTCAGCTGCCTGTGAAGTTGCCACGCGTCACACAAGACACCATGATTGCGCAGTGCGCATGAACCCTTCCTAAAAGTACCTTGCGCTGCGCTCAGGTCTGGTCAGTTGTGCCAAGCAGCCGATCAACTTCAGCGAGACAGCGACGAGCCGCCGCCACAAGAAGGGGTACGAAGGCATGGCCGTTGCGAAGCGCGCTGGAAAGCACGGCCAAGTCTTCAATGTACTCATGCACCATCTGGTTTCTGAGTCTGCGCATTTCCATCCAGGCATCGGATGAATCGATCAATGCAAGTTTTTCCGCCTTGTCAAGATTGTCAATCGCAGCGCCCGGAGCCTCGCCCAAGGCGTTCAACAGTGTTGGCAGCAACTTGTCGCCCAGCGTATCCTGCAGGCAACCAAACCGGCTTACGAATGCATCCAGGCGCTCTGCCAGAATGGGGTCCGCCTCAATTCTTTGTGCGGCTTCAATCGTGAACGGGTCGGCGAAAAGTCGCTGGTCCGTGCCCCTCCGCGTCACAATACTTGTCGCCTCCATAGAACCAAGAACCCGGGGGCGGCGATGAAGGACAGAAGTTGGCACGATACGGACAAACATTCAAGGACCGGGCGGTTGCTCGGATGCTGCCGCCTGAAAGCGCGGCGTTGGAGTTGGTGGCGCGTGAGGTTGGCGTGGGAACAGGAACACTACAGCGCTGGCGCGATGATGTTCAGTCCATGCCCGCCCGCGGGCGGGCATGGACTGCGGCGGCGCGGTTGCAGGCCGTGATCACGACGGCGGCAATGGCCGAGGCCGACAAGAACGCCTGGTGCCGAGAGCAAGGCATTTACCCCACCGAACTCGAGAAGTGGTGTGCAAGCGCTGCCGGCGCGTTGTGCGATCCGCAGGATGCACGGGCCAGTCCACAGGCCACCCGCAAAGACCGAACGCGCATCAAGGAACTCGAACGTGAGTTGCTGCGCAAAGACCGTGCCCTGGCCGAAACAGCAGCTCTGCTGGTCCTGTCAAAAAAAGTCACGGCGATCTTCAGCAGAGGCGAGGACGCATGATCCTCATCGAAGATCGCCGTAGTCTGGCCGATAGCATTGAGACTGCCCACAACGCTGGTGCGCGGTTGCGCCTGGCGTGCGAAATAGCTG
The DNA here is from genome assembly GCA_903830985.1 of uncultured beta proteobacterium. Lineage (GTDB taxonomy): Bacteria > Pseudomonadota > Gammaproteobacteria > Burkholderiales > Burkholderiaceae_C > CAIKVZ01. Next base: position 952 of record CAIKVZ010000230.1, on the reverse strand, counting down.
GCATCGACCTACGCACCTTGCAACGCTGGAAGGCCCACGCGGGCCTCGCAAAGGGCGATGGTCGGCCGCAGGCGGTGCGTGCCGTGCCCAGTCACGCGCTGAGCGAGCAAGAACGTTCGCGATTGCTGGACGTCGCCAACGAGCCGCGCTTCGCCTCCGTGCCACCAGCGCGCATCGTTCCCATGCTGGCCGACGAAGGCGTGTACCTGGGCAGTGAGTCAAGCTTCACGCGCGTGCTGCGTGCACATGGGCAAACGGCACACCGTGGACGCGCCAAAGCACCGCACGCTGTGCGCCCGCCCACCACGCATATCGCCACGGCCGTGCGACAGGTCTGGTGCTGGGATATGACCTATCTGCCTGCCACCGTGATGGGTCGCTGGTTTCACCTCTACCTGATTTTGGATCTGTACAGCCGCAAGATCGTGGGCTGGGAAGTGCACGACAGCGACCACTCTGACCATGCCGTTCATCTGTTGAAGCGAACGGCGTTGGCCGAGGGCATTGCCGCCCTTCCTGTCAAACCGGTATTGCATGGCGACAACGGCTCAACGCTCAAGGCTACGACCGTGCTGTCGATGCTCAACTGGCTCGGTGTGAAACCCTCGTATTCGCGCCCACGTGTGAGCGACGACAACGCGTACGCCGAGTCCCTGTTCCGCACCGCAAAGTACCGACCAGAGTTCCCGGCCAAGGGCTTCTCCAACTTGGACGCGGCGCGCCAGTGGGCTGCAGGTTTTGTGCACTGGTACAACGTCGAACATCGGCACAGCGGCATCCGCTACGTGAGTCCGCAACAACGCCACACAGGGCAGGATCACGCCATTCTGGCCGCTCGCCATGCGGTGTACCAGCAAGCCCGGGAGCTAAATCCGGCTCGTTGGTCACGCCAAACACGCAACTGGTCGCCTGTAGGGCCAGTGACTCTTAACCCCGAGCGCGACTCTGTCAT
>CAIKVZ010000229.1 GCA_903830985.1 uncultured beta proteobacterium | reverse complement strand
GCGACTAAACAAGTTCCACTGCCGACACCGTCCCGCTCACAGCGAGGTGCGAGCACCTTCAAAAATGGCGTGGGACACAGGACCGAATTCAACCATGGATAGCGTGGGTGGCCGGCCCGAATCTATCGTGGGACGTAACAGACGCGGATGAATTTCGGCTTTCGCCAACTGGGACCGCAAGCGGATTACTACGGGCCAGTGGCGCCCTATATGCTGGACTTGAGGGAACTGGAACAGCGGCTGGATCAAAGCAAGCCGCAATTGATGGCGTGGATGCGCAGCGCATGAGTCCGCCCCGACTCCGTCCGCCCTGAGCCTTGGTTTCGGCTCACGACTTGCCCATGATGTCGACAATTTTTGTCTGCTGGCTTCTGAAGCTGTGCAGCACCAGTTTGGGCGAAGCGGGAACGGGTCGTCCCGCGAGCAGTTCATGGATCATCGACATGGCCAGGGCACCCACGGCAAAACTCCCCACTGCCACCTGCGAGGCCGGACAGGGCTTGCCTTCTTTCATCGAACTCAGCACCAGGCTCACCTGCTCGACCACCTCGCCGTCCAGGTGGGGAGCGAGGCGCTGCATGAACGATTCGAAGACTTCGGCGTAGCTCGGATCCGATCCATGGCGCGCGCTGGCCAACGCGACGTCCGGCGCGAGAACTTCGGCAAGTGACGGCCCGGCATCCGGCGGGAAATACCAGACCAGCGCACCAAAGCCGACGCTCAGAGCGGTAAGGACATGAACGCCCTGCTGCCTTGCACTGGCGTGCAAGCCCAAGATGGCAGGCAAGTCGAGAAAGTCGACGGTGTCAAAGACAATGTCGGCCTTGGCCACCAGTTGTGCCGTGTTGTCCACATCCAGCATGGCCGGCACGGCCTGAACCTTGGCATGAGAATTCACGCGCAGGATTTTTTCCGCCAGTGCATCCACCTTGAGCCTTCCGATGTCGGCAAAATCGTAGAACTGGCGATTCAGATTATGCGTGTCCACGCGGTCGCCGTCGACCAGGATGAAGTTCTCAAAGCCCATGCGAGCGGCACAAACTGCCAGACTGCTGCCAATTCCACAACCGGCAATGAGCAGCCGTGTCCGGCGAATTTTCGCCTGCGTTTCGGCGTCGATATAGCCCGAATTTCGCACCACCAATTTTTCATACGCCAACATGATTCGACCCTCCCGGTTGTGACTTTGCCGTTTACTGGATTCGCCGCTTGAATTTTGTCAATTCAACCGACTGCAACCGAGGCGCCCGGAGTAACAGCAAAGCCCCAGAGGAAACAGTTTGAAACCGTCGCACTTCTGATGATTTTACTTACTACATTGACAACACAGCGAAAACAATTTTCAACCGAAAACTCGTTACAGAGTTTCGGTTCACGGATCGATCGACAGTTGCAAGCAGAAAGCGAGGGGTGGAAAAATGTTGAACTCAACTTTATCGATACCGCAGGGCTCCTGTAACGCTCAGGCACCCATGAATGCGCTGCGCAGCGCGCTCGAACTCCGGTATCAGGTCTATTGCCTGGAATGTGCCTACTTGCCGGCCGCAGACTATCCGGATGGCATCGAGAGCGACGAGCATGACCGTCAGGCGGCGCACTTCTATGCCTTCGACGCTGAAGGAAATTTGGCCGGCTACGTGCGCTTGGTGCGTGCAGACGACAGCCAGCACTTTCCAATGCAAACGCACTGCCAACTGTCGGTTGGCGCGCAAGACTTGCCCAAGCACCACCAGGCCGCCGAGATCAGCCGACTGATGGTGCGCAACGACTACAGAAGGCAGCGCCAAGGCATCGGGCAAGGCGAGACAGCCGGCCACGATGAAACGCGAGCATCGAGCCGGCGGCAGGAATCGTCGCAAATACTGCTCAGCCTGTACCGGCAGATGTACGCATACAGCCGCAGCAACGGCGTTCGCTACTGGTACGCCGCGATGGAAAAACCCCTGGCGCGTTCGCTGCAGCGCATGCACTTTTCATTCGCGCCCATTGGCCCCGTGACAGACTATTACGGTCCGGTCGCGCCCTACCTGGCTGATCTTCGCGTCATCGAACAGGACGTGGGCCTGCACCACCCTTCGCTGCTCGCCTGGCTGCAACAGCCAGAACGCTGGTTCGGTCACACATCCCACTCACATGAATGGGGACTTGGCCCCTACCCCAGGCCGGATGATGCTGATGGGTGGTTCGCGAGCAACTGCACCAGAGCCGCCTCGTCAAGCACCGGAACGCCCAACTCCAGCGCCTTGTCCAGTTTGCTGCCCGCCTCGGCGCCGGCCACGACGTAGTGCGTCTTTTTGCTCACCGAACCCGCCACTTTGGCGCCGGCGGCTTCCAGCAGATCCTTCACCTGGTCGCGACTCAGCGTGGGCAGGGTGCCGGTGACGACAAAGGTTTTTCCGGCCAGCGGCAAGGAGGCTGCAGCCGAGGGTTGGCCCTCGGGCCAGTGCACGCCGCAGGCGCGCAGTTGTTCCACCACTTCGCGGTTGTGCGGCTGATCGAAGAAGGTGCGAATGCTCCGCGCCACCACGGGCCCCACATCGGCCACCTGCAGCAGTTGCTCTTCGGTCGCCTGCATGACGGCGTCCAGATTGCCGAAATGCGCGGCCAGGGCCTTGGCAGTGGACTCGCCCACATGGCGTATGCCCAGTCCGAAAATAAAGCGGGGCAGCGTGGTTAGCTTGGATTTTTCCAGCGCGTCCATGATGTTCTGCGCCGACTTCTCCGCCATGCGGTCCAGGCTCGCCAGATGCACGAAACCCAGCCGGTACAGATCGGGCAGGGTCTTGACGATGCCCGCATCCACCAGTTGCTCGACCAGCTTGTCGCCCAACCCCTCCACCTCCACAGCGCGGCGCTGCGCGAAGTGCAGAAACGACTGCTTGCGCTGGGCGCTGCAAAACAGCCCCCCGCTGCAGCGGTGGTCGACCTCGCCCTCCTCGCGCACGGCAGCGCTGCCACACACCGGGCAATGGCTGGGCATGGTGAACGGCTGTGCGCCTTCGATGCGCTTGTCCGGAAGCACACCCACCACTTCGGGAATCACGTCGCCAGCGCGGCGCACGATGACGGTGTCGCCGATGCGCACATCCTTGCGCCGGGCCTCGTCCTCGTTGTGCAAGGTGGCGTTGGTCACAGTGACGCCGCCGACAAACACGGGACTGAGCTTGGCCACCGGCGTGAGCTTGCCGGTGCGGCCCACCTGCACCTCGATGTCCAGCACGGTGGTGAGTTGCTCCTGCGCGGGAAACTTGTGCGCCACGGCCCAGCGCGGCTCGCGCGTGACAAAGCCGAGCTGACGCTGCAGGTCAAGCCGGTTCACCTTGTACACCACGCCATCGATGTCATAGGGCAGCTTGTCGCGCGAACTGGCGATGGACTCGTGGAAGGCAATCAGTCCCGCCGCGCCAAGCGCAACGCGCACCTGTTCGGCCACCGGGAAACCCCAGCCCTTGAGCGTCTGCAGCAGCTCGAAGTGGGTTTGCCACACCGGCCCGCCCTGCTCGGGCGGCGCCACTTCGCCCACGCCGTAGGCAAAGAAGCTCAGAGGCCGTTGCGCGGCGATGGTCGAGTCCAGCTGGCGCACGGCGCCGGCCGCGGCATTGCGCGGATTGACAAAGGTCTTCTCCCCCTTGGCGCCGGCGGCGATCTTCTGCCGCTGACGTTCGTTTAACGCCTCGAAATCGTCGCGACGCATGTAGACCTCGCCGCGCACTTCGAGCAGCGCAGGCGCACTGTCGGGCAGGCGCAGTGGAATCTGGCCGATGGTGCGGATGTTCTGCGTCACGTCTTCGCCGGTTTCGCCATCGCCGCGCGTCGCGGCCTGAACCAGCACGCGATCTTCGTAGCGCAGGCTCATGGCAAGGCCGTCGAACTTGAGCTCGGCAACGTATTCGATCGGCGCATCGGTTTCGCCAAGCCCGAGCTGGTTACGCAGCCGCGCGTCGAAGTTGGCAGCACCGCTGGCCTGGGTGTCGGTCTCGGTGCGGATGCTCAGCATGGGCACGGCGTGGCGCACGCTGGCAAACTGCGCCAATGGCGCGCCGCCCACGCGCTGCGTCGGCGAGTCCGCCGTCACCCACTCCGGGTGCTGCACTTCGATGGACTGAAGTTCCTGAAACAGTCGGTCGTACTCGGCATCGGGAATCTCCGGCGCGTCGAGCACGTAATAGCGATGCGCATGGTGCTGCAGTTCTCGGCGCAGCACCTGGGCGCGCTGCTGCAGCGCTGCATCGTCAGGGACCGAAAAAAGATCCGGCGTGGGCATACCCGATGGCACGGCTGTCAGGAGAACAGCCTGCGCGCCAGCACCGAGCCGGCCGCGAGATCGTGTTCCTGCAGCGTCACGTAGAGCTGATCAAGGTCGGTTCCGATGGCGCTCAGGCCATCGAAGGGAATCACGCGCCCGTTGTCGTCGGTGATGAGGCCATCCATGCTGGCGGCCAGTGCGATGGCGATGTCGCACATGCGCTCGAAAGCCTTTTCCTCGGGACGCACCAGCGGCACGTCCAGGCTCAGCGTGACGGAATGGATGGCCGACTGCGCCGGGTCTTCGGACAAGGCTGCCTGGGTATCGAAGGACAGGTCCAACACCGGCGGCAAACCGGGCTCGCTCGCCGGCAGGACCATGCGCCCGGGCAAGGCGCCCGCCACAAAACCGCGGCGCGCCGCGTGCTGCTGCACATAACCAGGGCTCCAGGCAGTCTTCTTGGCGCGCAGGGTGAATCCAAGCTGTGCGTCGTGCTCGCTGGCAAACTGGTCCAGTTCACGGGCCCGCGCCACCTCGTCACGCATTTCCGGAAACTCAGGGTTGCCGTTGACGATGTCGGCGAAGCTTTGCGTCTTCTGCACGAACTCGGAAAATTCGATTTCATTCAGCGCACCAGTCCGGTTCGCCAACTGCACGCCACACTGGAACATGCTGTAGCGCTGACCCGGCACGGGGCACTCCCAGGCCAGCGTGGCCTCGTTCAGGCCTTCCAGACCAAAAGGCTTGCTGCCGACCCGGCGTGTTGCCGGCATCGCCGCCAACGCAGCTTCGCCGGAAACGGCGCTCTCCAGCCCGATAGACGCCAGCACGTCGATGAGGGCGTCCAACGGTGGCCGTTTCTCGATCGCGGGCACGCTGGCCAGGCCGGTGTCAAAGCTGCCGTGGTCGAACTGCGGCTCCACCACCTCGGGCGCGTCGTAGCTCGGCTCCTGTGCGTCGGGCTGGGCCTGACGTGGTGAATTTTTGCGAGTGCTCCAGGCGCCGTGCGCCACGACCCCGGCGAGCACCAGGCCGCCGGCGATGGCCAATCCGATTTGCAGGGTACTCATGGGTTGTTCATGCCGTTAGTGCCAAGGAAACTGCCGACTCCATGTCGACCGCAACGATGCGCGAGACGCCCTGTTCCTGCATGGTCACGCCAATCAATTGCTCGGCCATTTCCATGGCGATCTTGTTGTGACTGATGAACAGGAATTGCGTGTGTTTGCTCATCGCGGACACGAGTTTCGCATACCGCTCGGTGTTGGCGTCGTCCAGCGGCGCGTCGACCTCGTCGAGCAGGCAAAAAGGCGCGGGATTGAGCTGAAAGATGGCAAACACCAGGGCGATGGCGGTGAGCGCCTTTTCGCCGCCCGACAGCAGGTGGATGGTCTGATTCTTCTTTCCCGGCGGCTGGGCCAGCACCTGCACGCCCGAGTCCAGGATTTCGTCGCCTGTCATCACCAGGCGCGCATTGCCGCCGCCAAACAATTCGGGGAACATGCGACCGAAATGTTCGTTCACCGCGTTGAAGGTGCCCGACAGCAACTCGCGGGTCTCGGCGTCGATCTTGCGGATGGCGTCTTCCAGGGTGTTCAGTGCGTCCACCAGATCGGCCGACTGCGCGTCCAGGAATTCCTTGCGCTCGCGCGCCACGCCGAGTTCGTCCAGCGCCGCCAGATTCACCGCGCCCAGGGCCACAATCTCGCGGCCGATGCGGTCGATCTCAGACTGCAGACCCACCAACCGAACATTGTTTTGCGCAATCGACAGCGCCACAGCTTCCAGATCGGCCTGCGCGTCCAGCAGCAACTGGTTGTATTGCTCCAACCCCAAGCGCGCGGCCTGTTCCTTGAGCTGGAATTCCATGATGCGCTGGCGCAGCGGATCGAGCTCGCGCTCGAGTTGCAGGCGCCGTTCGTCACTGGCGCGCAGCTTGGCGGTGAGGTCGTCATAGGCGCTGCGCTGCGCGCCCAGCGCCTGTTCGCGCTCGAGCTTCATGGCCAGCGCCGATTGGAGACCGGCCTGGGCTGCGGCGTCGGTCAGGCGCGTCAATTCTTCCTGGGCCCGCGCCTGGTCGGCGCGGATCGACTCCATCTGCTGGCTCGCAGTCTGTACCGTGCGCGCCAGCTCGTCGCTGCGCGCCTGCAGGCTGCGTCCGGAAAACGTGGCCTCCTGCGACTGGCGTTCCAGCGCGCGCTGCTGCTCGCGACAGGCGCTCAGGCGCCGCTCGGCCTCGATCACGCGCTCGTCAAGCTGGGCATGGCGCTCCTGGCTGTCGGCCAGTTGCATGTCGAGCTCCTCGAACCGCCCTTCGGCGTTGACCCGGCGCTCCTGCAGATCCTCCAGTTGGGCATCCACCTCGGCCAGATCGGCGGCGATCTGCGCGCTGCGAGCGCGCGCCTGCTCGGCCAGCTGCGTCAGGCGCAGGAACTCGACCTGGCATTCATGGGCGCGGCCCTGGGTTTCGGTGGCCTCGCGCCGCGTCGCCACCATGCGCTGCATCACGTCGGCATACGCGGCTTCGGCCCGGAGCAGCGCGGTGCGCGACTCCTGCGCGATCAGGGTCTGGGCGCGCAGCTGCTTGTCCAGATTTTCAATTTCCTGGGCGCGGGCCAGCAAACCCGCCTGTTCCGAATCGGGTGCGTAGAAGCTCAGGCTGTGCGCGCTCACGGCGTGGCCAGCGCGCACGTAGACCACTTCACCCGGCTGCAGTTGGTCGCGCAGGGCCAGGGCTTCTTCCATGCTGGGTGCGATGTAGCAGCCATGCAGCCAGTCCTGGCACAGGGCCTGCAAACCCGCGTCGTTCAGGCGCAGCAGATCGGCCAGCCGGCGCGCGCTAAGGTGCGCTGGCGCGGCTGGCGCCGCGGCCTGCGGCGGACTGTAGAAGGCCAGCTTGGCCGGTGGCACACCGTTCCCATCGAGACCGACAAAGCCACGCACCATGTCGAGCCGGCTCACGTGCAGGGCGCTCAGGCGCTCGCGCAGGGCGGCTTCGAGCGCGCTTTCCCAGCCGGTTTCGATGTGCAGCTGCGTCCACAGCCCCTGCAGACCGTCCAGCCCGTGTTTGGCCAGCCATGGCGTGAGCTTGCCGTCGGTCTTGACCTTTTCCTGCAGCGCCTTGAGGGCTTCGAGGCGCGCCGAGTATTCCGCCTGTTTGGCCGACTCGGTGTTCACGGCCTGCTGACTGGCGCGACGCGCCTCGTCGGCCAGCGGTGCGCTGTCCTGCAATTCGTGCAAACGGGCGTCGGCGATGCTCGCCGCTTCCTGCGCCTCTTCCAGCTGGGTCTGCAACTGGGCCAGGCGCGCATCGTCGGGCGCGGCCAGCGTGCTCTTGTCGGCGGCCAGGCGCTCGCGCCGCTGGTTCAGCTGGCGAGATTGTTCTTCGATGCTACGCTGGTCCGCGGCCAGCACCTGGATCTGCTGCTGCACCTGCACCACGCTGGCACGCTGTTCGTTGGCCTTGGCCTGCGCCAGGCGGCTCGCGTCTTCCATGTCGGGCAGCAACTGCGCCTGCTCTTCCACCTGCGCGGCCAGCATCTGCGCGTGCTCCTCGACCTGGGTTCCCTGCGAAGCCAGAGTTTCGGTCTCGCGCTGGGCCTCTTCCTGGCGCGTCGCCCACTGCGTGGATTGCTCCTGCAAGGTGACCAGGCGCTGCTCGACGCGCTGGCGCCCTTCCACGACAAAGCGGATCTCCGCTTCCAGACGCCCGACCTCGGCGCTGGCCTCGTACAAGCGGCCCTGCGCCTGGTTCACCAGGTCACCTGCCGTGTAATGCGCCTGGCGCACGGTCTCGAGCTCGGCCTCGATGTGGCGCAGATCCGCCATGCGCGCTTCCAGGGCGTTCACCGCCTTGTCGGCCTCGACTTTGATCTTCGCCTGGTCGGCCTCGCTCTCGCCGCGCTTGAGGAACCAGAGCTGGTGCTGCTTGAGCGTGCCCTGGGCCTGCAGGCTGTTGTACTGCTTGGCCACCTCGGCCTGTTTTTCCAGCTTGTCCAGATTGGCATTGAGCTCGCGCAGGATGTCGTCGACACGCGTCAGGTTCTCGCGCGTGTCGCTCATGCGGTTTTCGGTCTCGCGCCGGCGCTCCTTGTATTTGGAAACGCCCGCCGCCTCTTCCAGAAACAGCCGCAGCTCCTCCGGCTTGGATTCGATGATGCGGCTGATCGTCCCCTGGCCGATGATGGCGTAGGCGCGCGGCCCCAGGCCCGTGCCCAGGAACACGTCCTGCACGTCGCGCCGGCGCACGGCCTGGTTGTTGATGAAGTAACTGGAAGTGCCGTCGCGCGTCAGCACGCGCTTAACGGCGATTTCACCGAACTGGTTCCACTGCCCGCCGGCGCGGTGATCGGCGTTGTCGAACACCAGTTCCACGCTGGCGCGACTGGCCGGCTTGCGGTGATTGGAGCCGTTGAAGATCACGTCCTGCATGGACTCGCCGCGCAACTCGCTGGCGCGGCTCTCCCCCAGCACCCAGCGCACCGCATCCATGATGTTGGACTTCCCGCAACCGTTAGGGCCCACTACGCCAACAAGTTGCCCAGGCAGCACGAAGTTGGTGGGCTCCACAAAGGACTTGAAGCCGGAGAGTTTGATCGAGTTGAGACGCACGTTGAACCTGAAAGACGGATGAGCCGGGACGCTGCAGCGGCCCGAGCCTGCTCGACGGCAGGCGGATGGGCCAATGTTACCCGAGCACTGGGGGTGCCGCACGGCACCACGCGGTACGGCCGTTTTCGCGCAACCGTAGAGCCGCTGGTTTCATGCTATAATCCAAGGCTTCGCGACAAGTGCTTCGGAATAGGCCGGACTGGCTGTCGCAACTGAACTGAAAGAGAAGACCATGAAAGAAGGCATTCACCCCAACTACCGCGAAGTTTGTTTTGTGGACTTGTCCAACAACTTCAAGTTCGTGACACGTTCCTGCGCCAACGCCAAGGAAATGATCAAGATGGAAGACGGCCGCGAACTGCCGCTGTTCAAGCTTGATACGTCGAGCGAATCGCACCCGTTCTACACAGGCACACAGAAATCCGTGGACACCATGGGTGGACGCGTGGAACGGTTCCGCAACCGTTTCGGCAAGTCTGTCGCCGCTGCTGCCGTGGCCGCACCGGTTGAGGCCGCTGCCGAGTAAGCACAGCGACGCAGCTTGCTGCGTTCCTCAAAAAGGGCAGCACGGTTATCCGTGCTGCCCTTTTTTGTTCTAATGACTCTTGTTGCCAATTGCCCGGAATGCACCCGGGCTAGCATCTCTTGAACCAGCCTACCCCCGCCATCGTTGCCCAAAACGCCGTGCGCCGCCTGCCGCGCCTGGCGCTGCTGCTGCTGTGTCTGGCCTACATCCTGCCAGGATTTCTGGGGCGCGAGCCGTGGAAGAGCAGCGACATGGCGGGCTTTGGCTACATGTCCGCCTTGGCGCAGGGACGCTCCGACTGGCTGCACCCCCAACTGCTGGGGCTGGACCCGCAGGTGCCCGCCCTGCTCCCCTACTGGCTCGGTGCCTGGGCCATGCAGGTGGCACCGGGCTGGGTCGCGGCTGATTTTGCCGCCCGCATTCCTTTCATTCTCCTGCTGGCGCTCACACTGGCCGCCACCTGGTACGGCGTCTACTACTTGGCGCGAGGGCGCCTGGCGCAGCCGCTGAGCTTTGCCTTCGGTGGTGAGGCCCGACCCAAGGACTACGCCCGCGCCGTGGCCGACGGCGGCCTGATGGCCTTGATCGCCAGCCTGGGCCTGGCGCAGTTGTCGCACGAAACCACGCCGGCACTGGCGCAACTGAGCTTTTGTGCACTGAGCTTTTATGGCCTGGCCACCATGCCCTACCACCCGCTGGGCGGACGTGTCGGGCTGACCCTTGGGCTTTGTGGGCTGGGCTTGAGCGGCGCACCCGCCATGGCACTGCTGCTGGGCTTGGGCGGTGCCCTGGTGGACCTGCTGGACCCCGACACACCGCGTGCGGGCGGTCGCTGGGGCCATGACCGCTGGAGCATTTTGGCCATCGCCATGCTGGGTGCAGCCCTTGCATGGGCGTTGGACCAATTCCGCTGGCGTGTGCAGTTGCCCGACTCGAGCTGGCAGGAGTGGCGCAGCCTGGCACGCCTGTGGCTGTGGTTCAGCTGGCCTGCCTGGCCACTGGCGCTGTGGACCGTGTGGCGCTGGCACCGTCAGCGCTGGAGCCGGCACATGGCCTTGCCGCTGCTGTTTGCGGTAACCGGTTTTGGCGTTTCCCTGTGCATGGACGGCACCGATCGGGCCCTGCTCCTGACACTGCCGGCAATGGCCGCGCTGGCAGCCTTTTCTCTGCCCACCCTGAGCCGCAGCATGTCCGCGCTGATAGACTGGTTCACGCTGCTGTTCTTCAGCGGCTGCGCGATCACGATCTGGGTCATCTGGATTGCCATGCAAACGGGTGTGCCACCGCGCATCGCCGCCAACATCGTGCGGCTGTTTCCGGGGTTCGTACCCAGCTTCTCAGCGCTTCATTTCCTGCTCGCCTTGCTGGCAACTTCTTCCTGGATCTGGCTGGTGCGCTGGCGCACCGGCAGGCAACGCGCGGCCATCTGGAAAAGCCTGGTACTGCCCGCGGGTGGCGCAGCCCTGAGCCTGCTGCTGCTCATGACACTGTGGTTGCCCCTGGGCAACTTCGCGCGCAGCTATGCGCCCCTGGTGCACCGCGTAGCCGCATTGATTGAACCCAGGGGCTGCGTGCAGGTGCACGGTCTCACCCGAGCGCAGATCGCGGCGTTCCAATTCCACGGCGCACTGGACTTGCACGCGACCGATTCCAGCGTGCGCTGCGAATGGCTGCTGGTGGACATCGACGCCAGGGCAACGCTGGCGCGCGCTGTGAATATGTCCGAATGGACCTTGCGCGCCAAGCTGCGCCGCCCATCTGACGACAACGAAGACGTGTTGTTGTTCAGGCGTTTGCCGACAAGCCCCTGAGTCTGGTAGCAGCGCTCGGCGCGTCGCGGCCAATGCTCGGTCCCGGCAAGCGTCGCAGCCTTTCAGCCCACCACCGCTTCGATGGCTGCCATCGACGAATGTCGGATGTCTTCGCCCTTGACGACGTAGACGATGACCTCGGCGATGTTCTTCGCGTGGTCGCCAATGCGCTCGATCGACTTGGCCACGAACAGCAGGTCCAGGCTGGCCGAGATGGTGCGCGCATCTTCCATCATGTAGGTGATGAGCTTTCGCACGAAACCGTCGAATTCGCGGTCGATGGCGTCGTCCTCTTTCAGAATCGACACCGCCATGGACGCATCGAGTCGGGCAAAGGCATCCAGCGACTTGCGCAGCAGGCCCGACGCCAGATCGGCCGCGATGCGCAGTTCGCCGGCCGGCAGCACGCGCGCGGAACCGGAATCGATGATGGATATCACCATGCGGGCGATCTTCTCGGCCTCGTCGCCGGCGCGCTCCAGGTTCGCCGTGATCTTGGAGATAGCGATAAGCAAGCGCAGATCACGCGCCGTGGGTTGGCGCCGCGCGATGATGCTCGAAAGTTCGCGGTCGATCTCCAGTTCCATGGTGTTGACGCGGCGCTCGGCCTCGGTCACCTGCGTGGCTGCCTCTGCGCTGAACTCGGCCAACGCATACACCGCGGTGCGGATCTGCGACTCCACCAGACCGCCCATTTCCATGACGCGTGTGGAAACGCCGCTGAGTTCGCTGTCGAACTGGCTGGACAGATGTTTGTCACCCATGATGTGTCGTTCTCTGATGTTATAGAAACCGGTACCTGTGCGCGGATTGGCCGAGAATACTAACCGAAGCGCCCGGTGCTGCAGTGTTGCGTCTCCTGGTGCCGGGGCCTGACAGAAGGAACCAAAGAAAATGACAAGGACCGCCCCACGGGTGAACCATTCTTGCTGGTTTTCCGCGCACCACGAATTCAAGTCGAATTTATGACGAATACGTGACATGGCTGCCCTGCAACGCCAATCCCGAAAGCGCGGCCCGCCGCGTCGATAATGGCCCATGCATAACGGTACCCTTCTCGCCGCAGTCGACCTCGGCTCCAACAGTTTTCGCCTGGAAATCGGGCGCTTCGAGCACGGCCAGATCCAGCGCTCCGAATACCTCAAGGAGACCGTGCGCCAGGGCAATGGTCTGGACGCAGAGCGTAACCTGTCGCCAGAAGCCATGCAGCGGGGCTGGGATTGCCTGGCACGCTTCGGCGAGCGGCTGGCGGGCTTTCGCAAGGGTCAAGTGCGCGCCGTCGCCACGCAGACCCTGCGCGAGGCACGCAACCGCGACGAATTCCTGCTGCGCGCCCATGAAATCCTGGGTTTTCCGATCGACGTGATATCCGGGCGCGAAGAAGCCCGTCTCATCTACCAGGGGGTGGCGCATCTGTTGCCCCAGTCCGACGAGCGCCGCCTGGTGGTCGACATCGGCGGGCGATCCACCGAAATGATCCTGGGCCATGGCTACGAAGCACGCGTCATGGAGTCCTACCGCGTCGGCAGCGTGGCCTGGTCAATGAAGTACTTTGCCGATGGACAACTCACGGCCAAAGCCTTTGAAGGCGCAGAGATCGCCGCCAAGGCCGTGCTCGATGAAGCCCTCAACGCCTACCCGCGGCTTTCCTGGGACCAGGCTTACGGCTCGTCCGGCACCGTGGGCGCTGTCAGCGACGTGTTGGAGGCGGGCGGCTGGCCCGCCGGGCAGGTCACACGCGATGGCCTGGACTGGCTGCTGGACAAACTGCTGCGCGCCCAGCGCGCCGACCGGTTGCGCCTGGAAGGCATGAAGGATGACCGGCGTGCCGTCATCGGCGGCGGTGTCAGCATCCTGCGCGCGGTCTTCGACCTGCTGGGAATCGATACCCTGGCGACGGCCCAAGGCGCATTGCGCCACGGTGTGTTGTACGACATGCTGGACCGTGAGCACGTACAGACCGACTTGCGCGCCGTCTCGGTGCAGCGCCTGGTGGAAAAATTCGCCGTCGAAGCGGCACAGAGCCAACGCGTGCAAAAAGTGGCTTGCCAATTGCTGCGCCAGTTACTTGGCACGCAGGGGCCAACTCAGGAGCGCCAGCGCCTGCTGCTAAAACTCGGCTGGGCCTCGAGTCTGCATGAAATCGGTTGCCAGATCTCGCACAGCGACTACCACAAGCACGGCGCCTACATGCTGAACAACACCGACGCACCCGGCTTTGCGCAGCACGAACTGCGCCGTCTGGGTATGCTGGTACTGGGTCACAGGGGCAAGCTGCGCAAGCTCGATGCCGACTTCGAAGATCCCGACTTCGTGGCACAGCTGATGTGCCTGCGATTGGCCGTCATCCTGTGCCACGCGCGACGCGACCCCGACCTCAAGGGTCTGGCGCTGCAACGCGGGGCCTTGCCGCAAAAACAGTTTTTGCTGGGCTGCCGAAGCGGCTGGGCACAGGCCTTTCCGCAGTCGGCCCACCTGCTGCGCGAGGAAGTTCTGGCCTGGGAGAAGACCGCCTGGTCGCTGGCTGTGACGCAGGCCTGATTTGCCCTGAGCCCGGGTTTTGTTGGCGGCCCCACAAACGGTTAAGCTGCACTGTTCGCGGTGACGCACCGCACGAGACCCGTTCAAGGAGAAATATTCATGGCCAAAGGCTATTGGATTGCACACGTCGATGTCAGTGACCCTGAACAGTACAAGGCATACGTCGCGGCCAACGCCGAACCGTTTCGCCATTACGGCGCACGATTTCTGGTACGCGCAGGCCAGTTCGAGGCCGCCGAAGGCACAAGCCGATCGCGCCATGTCGTGATCGAGTTCCCGAGTTACGCCAAGGCCCTGGAATGCTGGAATTCTCCAGGCTATCGGCACGCCAGGGATCTTCGGCTTGCGGTCTCCACTGCGGATGTCATCATCGTCGAAGGCTATGACGGCGTCCAGCCGGCCTGAAACCATGCCAAACAGAGCGGCCTGGGCCGGTCGCCGCCCCATCTAAAAAGCAGGCTGTCGATAAAATCCAAGCACCTATGCAGCCAGCTTTCTGCAGATACCCTGGTCCACACCCGTGACTGCCCCGCTCCCGCAAATCCACATCAACCAACTCCAGACGGGCATCTTCATCGCTCTCGAACTGGGCTGGCTGGAGCACCCGTTTGCAGTGAATTCGTTCCTGCTCAAGGATGATGCACAGTTGCGAACTTTGCGCGAGCTCGGTCTGAGCATGGTGTCCTACGACCCGCAGCGCTCCCATGCGCAACCGTGCTACCTGGAGGGGGAGCCCGATTCAGGCGACGCACCCGCTGTGAGCCAAGAAAACCACAAACTGATGCAGGACAAGCGCGAGCGCACCGGGCGCATGGCAGCGCACCGCGAACGCATCCTGGGTTTTGAGCATGAATACGAAGGGGCGATGGCCTCGACCCGGCAGGTTCACACCGATATTTTTCGCGAACCGCAGCGCGCCGTAGCATTGGCCTGCAGCATGTCGGAGGCACTGACTTCGACCTTTCTGGAAGCTCAGGGGGCCACGGTGATGATGGTCTCGTCCAACAAGGTCGACGACCTGGCACTGCAGCACGCGCTCAACGTGATGATTTTGACCATGCTGATCGGCAAGGGCTTGAATCTGAGCCGCGAAATCATGACCGCCGCTGGCGTGGGTGCTCTGCTGCACGACATCGGCAAGACCTCCATCAGCAAGACGGTGTTGCGCAAGTCACCGCGCAACCGCAGCGAGGAGACGCTGTACCGGCTGCATGGCGAATACGGTGCAGGAATTGTGGGCGCGCATGTCAACCCCGGTGTGCGCGCCATCATTCGTCAGCACCACGAATACGTCGATGGCAGCGGTTTCCCAAACGGCAGCAAGGGCGCGCAAATCAACCCATTGGCGCGGCTTGTGGCCATCGCCGACCGCTACGATACGCTGTGCAATCCCTTGCGCCTGGCCGACGCGCTGGCGCCGGCAGAAGCCGTGTCGCTCATGTACGCGCGCGAGGCGCACTTGTTCGACTCGTCCATGCTGGCCGTCTTCATCCGCGAGCTGGGCATTTACCCTCCCGGCTCCTTCGTGCGACTGAGCAACGGCTCCATTGGACTGGTGATTGCAGCGGCGCCGGGCAACGCGCTGCGGCCGAGCGTATTGATCTATGAGCCGGGCGTGCCGCGCAGCGACGCCGTCGTCATCAACCTGACCGAGTCGCCGGACGTGAAAATCGATGCCGTGTTGAAGCCATCCAGCCTGGAGCACGAGGTGATCGATTACCTGAACCCGCGCATGCGCCTGGCCTACCACCCACTGCCGATCGAAGGATGAAAAATCGGCTGATTCAGCGCCCGACGAACTGCGCCGGCGTTTTCGCGTAGAAGGCTTCAATCCCGGCCTTGAAATCTTCGGTATGGGCGCAATCGGCGAACGCCGCCGCCTCGGCCGCCAGTTGCGCTGAAAAGTCCCGGTCAAAGCTGGCACGCAGCAGACGGCGCATGTGTCCATAGGCCACGGTCGGGCCGCGCGCCAGACGCTGCGCCAAGGCGCCGACTTCGGCCTCGAGTTCTGCGGCTGCGACCACTCTGCTCACCAGTCCCAGGCGCAGGGCATCGTCGCTGCTCAGGGTATCTCCGAGCAGGGCAATCTCCAGGGCGCGGCGCAGTCCCACAAGGCGCGGCAAGGCCCAGGAGGCGCCGGCGTCGCAGCTGGTTCCCAGATTCACGTAGGCCAGGTTGAAGCGCGTGCCTTGTGCCGCCAGCACAAAGTCGGCTTGCAGCATCAGGCTCAGGCCGGCGCCGGCCGCGACACCGTGCACCTGGGCGATCAGCGGTGCGTCCATGGCGGCCAAGACCTGCAAGGCTTCGTTCAAAGGCTCGAGTAGATCGGCCGCACCCTGCACCGGGTCAGCGCGCAGTGTGGCCAGGTCGCCACCGGCCATGAAGCCGCGCCCGGCGCCGCACAGCACGACGGCGCGCACGCTAGCGTCGGCGGCGAGTTGCCGGGCAGCTGCCAGCAGCGCGCGCGCCATGGGCACATCGACCGCGTTCAGCGCGTTCGGGCGGTTCAGGCGCAGCGTGGCAATGGCGCCGTCGCGCGACAGCAGCAAGGGCGCTTCCTGGGGCATGGAGGAATCAGCGGTCATGGCGTGCTTTCGGTTGACGCTGCTTTCAGCGGTACAGTGCCTCGATCTCGGCGGCATAGGTCTTGTAAATGCTGGAGCGGCGCACCTTCATGGTGGCGGTGACTTCGCCGTCGTCGTGATCCAGTTCCTTGACCAGCAGATGGAACTTGCGGATGTGCGACACCTGCGCCAGCCGGCCATTGCCGCGCGCGATCTCGGCTGCTATGAGTTCACGCACATCGGCGTGCTCGACCAGCGAGCGGAAATGGGTGAACGGAATGCGCCGCGCCTCGGCCCATTTGCCCACGGTCTCGTAATCGATCTGCAGCAGGGCGCCGACGAACTTGCGGCCGTCGGCCACGATGATGCATTCCTTGATGTACGGACTGCCCTTCATGGTGTTCTCGATCTCCGAGGGCGTGAGGTTCTTGCCGCCGGCCGTGATCATGATGTCCTTCAGCCGGTCCACGATACGCAACTGACCGCCCTCCTCCACCACCACGTCCCCGGTATACAGCCAGCCGTCGCGGATGCTCGAAGTCGTGGCCTCGGGATTCTTGTAATAGCCCGCAAAAATCATGTCTCCGCGCAGCAGCAGTTCGCCGTTGTCGGCGATGCGGTGTTCCACGCCCAGGATGGGCGTGCCCACCGTGCCGATCACCACATGATCAAGCCTGTGCCCGGTCACCATGCCGCTGGACTCGGTCAGGCCATAGACCTCGACCAGGGGCACGCCGAGCACGCGAAAGAAACGCACCACGTCCGGCGGTATCGGTGCCGCGCCGGTGAGCGCCACCTGTACACGGCGCAGGCCGAGGAAGTTCTGCAGGGCGCGAAACACGCTCCAGTAGCTGACGAACCAGGCCAGGCGTTCGCCGACGGTCCAGGCCGCGCGCGGCTTTTCCGCCAAGCCCTGACAGGCGTTCCAGGCCCGCTGGAACAGCGCGCGCCGCAGGCCGCCGGTCTCCTGCAACTGGATGCTGATGGCGGCGTGCATCTTTTCCCAGATGCGCGGCACGCCCAGGAACATGCTGGGCGCGACCTCGCGCAGGTCTTCCTGCACGGTGCGGATGGACTCACCGAAGTTGACCTGCGAGCCCAGGTAGACCGGAACGAAGCTGGTGAGCATCTGCTCGGCCACATGGCACAGCGGCAGGTAGGACAGGTGGCTGGTATCGCGGGACAAGGCCAGACGGTCCACGATGCCCGGCACCACGCTGCGGATATTGCGGTAGGAAATCATCGCGCCCTTGGGCTTGCCGGTGGAGCCCGAGGTGTAGATCATGAGGCCGATGTCGTCCAGCGTCTGGCGCGCCAGCACGGCGTCGACCAGCGCCTGCTGGCCGCTGGCGGCCCCGGCTTGTTCGACCTCGGCGAAGGTCGCGATGAGTTCGCGCGCCTGCGGCGCAAAGCTGCGCAGGCCCTTGGTTTCCATGACGACAATCTTGCGCAGCCGCGGCAACTGATCCAGCGCGGCGAGCAGCTTGTCGGTCTGCTCCTGGTCTTCGCAAATCATGATCTCGATGTCGGCATGGCCCACCACGTAGGCGACTTCGCTGCTCGGGCTCGTAGGGTAGACGCCCACCGTGACCGCCCCCACCAGGCCCACGCCCATCTGCGCCAGCACCCACTCGACGCGGTTCTCCGAGATCACCCCGACATGGCCGCCCTCGCTCAGGCCCATGGCGCGCAGTCCCAGACCGAAATGGCAAGCACGCTGGTAATAGCTGGCCCAGCTCACCGGCTTCCAGATGCCGAAGTCCTTTTGCCGGATGGCGACGCGCTCGCCGTCCAGGCGCACGCGCTCACGCAGCATCTGCGGCAGGGTCAGTTCGGGCAGCTTTGCAGCTTGGGTCATGAAAGCCAACGCTTGCGGCGCTTGTAATGTTTGATGTCGCGAAAGCTGCGGGTCTCGCCGCCCCCGCCCATGCCCAGGTAGAACTCGCGCACGTCGGGGTCGCTGGCCAGGCGCTCGGCGCTGCCGTCGATCACGATCTTGCCGTTCTCCATGATGTAACCACGGTGCGCCACGGCCAGCGCCAGCGTGGCGTTCTGCTCCACCAGCAGCATGGACACGCCGCGCTCGGCGTTGATGCGCGCGATGATGCTGAAGATGTCTTCCACCAGCTTGGGCGCCAGGCCCAGCGAGGGTTCGTCGAGCAGCATGAGCTGCGGCTGCGCCAGCATGGCGCGGCCGATGGCCAGCATCTGCTGCTCGCCCCCCGACAGGTAGCCGGCCAGGCTGTTGCGCCGGTCGTGCAGGCGCCCGAAATAGCTGTAGACCGCGTCAAAGTCGGGCTTCACGCCGGCACGCCCGCTGAGCGCGTAGCTGGCGGCGACCAGGTTCTCTTCCACCGTCAGATCCTCGAAAACGCGGCGCCCTTCCATCACATGGCTCAGGCCCTGGCGCACCAGCTGATGCGGCTGCAGGCGCGCCGTGCTCTCACCGTTGAAGTTGATGCTGCCGCTTTGCAACTCTCCGTCCTCCAGCTTGAGCAGGCCCGAGATCGCCTTGAGCGTGGTCGACTTGCCCGCGCCGTTGCTGCCCAGCAAGGCCACGATCTGGCCGCGCGGCACGACCAGGGACAGGCCGCGCAAGGCCTGCACCACCTGGTTGTAGACGACCTCGATGTTGTTGACTTCGAGGACGTTGTCCGTGCGCGCTGCGGTCATTACGGGATGGCCTCCCGCCGGGCCGCCCGCAGCCGTCGGTCTGCGAAGCGAACCAGGCGTAGGGCGGCAATGACGCTGCTTCGCTGTACAGCTTCGCGCACTGCGCTGCGCAGCGTCGCCCCAAGGGAGGCCACGGCCCCCTCGGGGGGCAGCGAATACACGCAGTGAAGAGCGTGGGGGCGTGTCACAGCGCAATCCAGTCGGACGCGGCCACCATCTTCTGCGCCTTCATGTCGGCCCGGTAGACGCGACCCACAGGGATGGAGTTGCCCTTGATGGTGATGGGCACGCCGATCAGGCCGCCGGTGTCGAAGTCCTTGATGCTGTTCAGCGCGGCCTTCAGGTTCTTGCCGTTGAGCTCCTTCTTCGCGTCCAGCGTGCGCTTGGCCGCTTCGGTGAACAGCATGGCCGCCAGAAAGCCCTGGATGTAGGCCGTGCTCTGGTACTCGGGGTGCAACTGGCGGATCTTCTCCAGCATCGGCGCCTTGGCCGAGGTGTCATAGTAGTAGCGGTAAGGCATCACGCCCATGAAACCGTCACCGGCCTCGCCCATCTTCATCACGGTGGAGCTGTCCATGGTCCAGAACGTGCCCATCCACTTGCTGGTCATGCCCATCTGCTTGCCCTGGGTGATGAACTCGGGGATCGGCGCCAGCACGTAGCCGTGAAAGATGGTGTAGTCCGGTGCTGCGCGGCGCAGCTTGATGACCTCGGTGGAGACGTCCACGCTGCCGGCCGGCGTCATGATCTTCACCACCACGGACAGGCCCAGCTTCTTGGCCAGCGCTTCGCTGCTGTCGACCGGGTCCCGGCCGAACTCGGAATCGGAGTAGACGAAGGCCACCTTGGCGCCGGGCTTTTCCTTGGCGATGTGGCGCAGCAAAATGCCGAACATCTCGGTGTAATCCGGCCCCACGAGGAACTGGTTCGGGTACTTCACCGGGTCGTTCAGTTCGGTGGCAAAGGAGGCGCCGGCCATCAGGATGTTGCCGGTGCGGTCGAGCTCCGGGTTGATGGTCTTGGCAAAGGCCGTGGAGTCGCCGTAGTACAAGTGAACCTTGTTCTGGCTGGTGATCTTCTTGAACACCGCCACCGAGGCGTCCACCTTGTAGCCCGTGTCTTCCGGCACGAAGCGCAGCTTGCGGCCCTTGACGCCACCCGCGTCATTCACGATCTTCACGTAATCGGCGATGCCGGCGTTCACGCCCACGCCGGCAAAAGCAAAGACCCCGGTCATGGGAATCGAGCCGCCGATGACGATGTCCTCGGCCGCCTGGGCCTGGGCCAGGGGCGTGATCAGGCTGGCGCCGGCGGCGAGCAACAGGGTGCGGCGCTGCAGGGAATGGGCGGAAGTCTTCATGTCTGTCTCCTTTTCTTGCTTGCAAAAATGCGTGGCCGCTGAAGTGCGCGCCTCAATGGCGAAATGGCCACAGGTGGAAAAAGCGGCGCAGGCGCCGCCACAGTTCTGCGAGCCCTTGCGGCTCGAACACCAGAAATCCGATGATCAACAGGCCGAACACCACGGTGCGCACCGGCGAGAGAAAGACCGTCAATTCGGCGCCGCCGGGCAGCAGGTCCACGGCCAGCTTGAGCAGTTCCGGAACCATGGTCATGAAGACCGCGCCCAGCACCGCCCCCAGGATGGTGCCCATGCCACCGACGATGATGGCAGCCAGGAAGAAGATCGACATCAGCAGCGGAAAGCTCTCGGGCGTGACGACGCGGAAAAAATAAGCCCACAGGCCGCCGGCCACGCCCGCATAAAAGGACGACAGGCCGAAAGACAGCAGCTTGTAGCGCAGCAAGGGTATGCCCAGCACTTCGGCCGAGATGTCGCGGTCGCGGATCGCGATGAAGGCCCGGCCCACGCGCGTGCGAAACAGGTTGGCGGCGCCCAGCAGCATGAGCAGCATGACCGGAACGATCACCCAGTACAGGCGAAAGCTGGTATCGAGCAGCACGCCGAAGAGCTTGGCCGGTGGCAGGGTGAGACCGCCCGTGCCGCCGGTGAAGCTGCTGTTGGCGAACAAAAAATGCGCGATGAAGGATGCGGCGATGGTGGCGATCGCCAGGTACAGGCCTTTGACGCGCAGCGACGGCAGGCCGACGATGATGCCGCCGACCATGGCGACAAAGCCGCCGGCCAGCAGGTTCAGCAACAGCGGCGTGCCGAAGCGGATTTCCAGTATGGCCACGGTGTAGGCGCCCAGGCCCATGAAGGCCGCGTGTCCCAGGCTCACCAGGCCGGTGTAGCCGGTGAGGATGTTCAGGCCGGTGGCGCTGGCCACGTTGATGCACACCAGACAGGCCAGGTACATCCAGTAGTCGCCCGCCATGAAGGGGAACAGCGCCAGCAGTGCCGCGCCCAGCGCCAGCCAGACCTTTTGCGTGCGCGAGTCGAACAGCGCCGCGTCAGCGACATAGCTTTCCTTGAGGGTGCCGATGCGCATCTAGAGTCTCTCGATTTCGTGGGTGCCGAACAGGCCGTAGGGGCGCACCATGAGCACCAGCACCAGCACGATGAAGGTGGCGAGCAGCTTGTACTCGCCGCCCAGGTAAGTGCCGGCCAGCGCCTCCACCAGGCCGATGAACAGGCCGCCGACCAGCGCGCCGAGCACGCTGTCCAGGCCGCCGACGATCACCACCACCAGCACCGACAGGCCGAACACGCCCATGGACGAAGAGATGCCGCCGATGGATCCCACGATGATGCCGGAGACGGCGGCGATCATGGCCGAAACGGCCCAGGCCAGCGAGAAGACACGCGGCACGTTGATACCGACGGAGTAAGCCGCCGTCTGGTCCGAGGCTGTGGCGCGCAGGGCCACGCCGCCTCGCCAGTAGCGAAACACCGCCAGCACCGCGGCGATCATGACGACCGACAGCAGCGCGCCGTAAAACACCTTGGGTGCGAGAAAGGCCTCACCGATCATCACCGGCTTGTTCGGCAGCCATTCGGGCAGGCGCCGCTGGTCCGCCGTCCAGATCATCTCCACCAGGCCGACCAGCACCGAACCCAGGCCCACCGTGACCATGAACA
This sequence comes from uncultured beta proteobacterium, assembly GCA_903830985.1. Lineage (GTDB taxonomy): Bacteria > Pseudomonadota > Gammaproteobacteria > Burkholderiales > Burkholderiaceae_C > CAIKVZ01. The sequence continues at coordinate 6,736 of CAIKVZ010000229.1, read as the reverse complement.
CCGAGATCGGCGGCTCGCCCAACAGGGGGCGGATGATGGTGCGCTCGATCAGCGCGCCCAGCAGCCCCGACGCCAGCAGCGCAGCCGGTACGGCCAGCCACAGGGGAAACGCCAGCGTGACGGCAAAGGTGAAGAACAAGTAGGCGCCCATCATCAGCAGTTCGCCGATGGCGATGTTCACCACGCGCGTGGCCTTGTAGACCATAACAAAGGCCAGCGCCGCGAGCGCATACAGGCCGCCGCCGGCGATGCCGGTCAGGCTGATTTCAAACAGGTAGGCCCAATCCATCAGGCCACCTTCAGACCGCTGTGCAGCCTGTTGCGCAAGTCTGCCACGTCACCCGAGCCCAGGTAGGCGCGGATCACCTCGGGGTCGGCCTGCACCTCAGCCGGATTGCCCTGCGCGATGAGCTGACCGAAGTTGAGCACCACCACATGGTCCGACAGGTCCATGACCATGCCCATGTCGTGCTCCACCATCAGCACGGTGATGCCCCACTCGGCACGCACGTCCAGGATGAAGCGCGCCATGTCCTCGGTTTCCTCGCGGTTCATGCCGGCCACCGGTTCGTCGAGCATCAGGATCTGCGGCTGCATCGCCAGGGCACGCGCCATCTCCACACGCTTTTGCAAACCGTAGGACAGGGCCGACACCGGCGCGTGGCGGATGTGATCGATCTCCAGAAAATCGATGATGCGCTCCTCGATGTCGGCGCGCAGTTCGGCCTCCTCGCGCCGCGCCCGACCGAGGTAGAACAGGGCATCGAACACATTGCTGTTGAGGTGGGCATGGCGCCCGAGCTTGATGTTGGCGAGCACGGGCATGCCGCGTAACAGCGCACTAGTCTGAAAGCTGCGCCCCAGACCGAGCTTGGCGCGCTGCGGCGTCGGCAGCCGGGTGATGTCCTGGCCCTTGAACAACACGCGTCCCTCACTCGGACGGTAAAAACCGGAAATGGTGTTGAACAGCGAGGTCTTACCGGCGCCGTTGGGGCCGATGACGGCGGTGATGGAGCCGGCCGCCACGTTGAAGCTCACGCCGCCCAGCGCGCGCACGCCACCGAAGGTGAGCGTGACGCCGTCAATCTGCAGCAGCGGCGAGGCGTTGTCGCCAGGGGGCATGGAATCCATCGATGGGTTGATGCGGGTTTGTGCGGAGCGTCGAATGCCTACTGCTGCGTAAAATTATTACTCTGAAGTAGATTATTGAATTCACAAGCCAGCCCAGCATCGGGAGTTTCCCTGACAGAGCCCCACATGCCCAAAAAAGAAACGCCGCCGGCCGCGCCCAGTCCATCGCCATGGGCAAGCGCTTCGGCGCGCAAGCAGCAGCGCGAGACCAAGCGCAACGCGGTGCTGTCCACTGCCGCGCAACTGTTCAACGAGAAGGGCTTTCATGCCACCTCGCTCGACGACATCGCTGCGCGCCTGAACGTCAGCAAACCCACGCTCTACTACTACGTGAAGAACAAGGACGAGATCCTGATCGAGTGCGTGCGCCGGGGCCTGGAGATGATGCACCAAGGCATAGAGGAGACGCGCGCCGCCGGTGGCCAGGCGATCGACCAGTTGCTGGCCTGCATGCGGGTCTACATCCGCATCGTCACGCAGGACTTCGGCATGTGCGTGATCCGCATCAGCGACGACGAATTGCCGCCCGAGCGCCGCAAGGAATTGCGCCGCCTCAAGTCCGGCATTGATCTGGAATTCCGGCGTTTGGTGGCCGCCGGGATCGCCGAAGGTTCACTAAAGGCCGGCGACCCGAAAATGATCGCGTTCGTGATCGCCGGCGCGCTGAGCTGGATCGGGCGCTGGTACCAACCGGGCGGCGAATTCAGTACCGAGGAGATTGCCACACAGTGCCTCGCCACCCTGCAAAACGGTATCCTGCAGCGGCCCGCGACGGCGAAGCGCAAGCGTTAAACCGTGTCGGCGCTCTGTACGGTCACGACCACAGCCTGGTTCTGACCGTCGCGCACGCGGGTGCGCAGCCACCAGAGCATGCCCTTCTTCACCGAGCATTCGCTGGCCTGCAAACCCAGCATCTGGGCGATGATCTGTCCCAGCACGGGCTGATGCCCGACGATCACCACCGTGGACTTGTTGTGCGGCCACTGCACCAACTCCAGCACCTGGGCAGGCGTGGCGTCGGGCCCGAGTTCGGCGCGCAGCTTGAACTTGCGCCCCAGCGCCAGGGCGGTTTGCTCGGTGCGACGAGACGGACTGACCAGAATGCGGCTGCTCTCGGGCAACTGCCGGTCCAGCCAGGCCGCGACCTTGGCGGCCTGCTTTTGGCCGCGCGCAGTCAGGGGTCGGTCCAGGTCGGCGCCCCCGTCCTGTGGCTCCTCGGCTTCGGCGTGACGCCACAAAATCAGGTCCATGTTTTATTCTCCTTGTGCTGCGGCAATGCCGCTCCGTAGCGCGCCATCAGCGCCTCCTGGGCGCCGGCCTTTATCGCCAGATGCTTGGTATCCACACGGGTGTAGCGCCCGTCCGCGCCGAGATCCCAGGCGTCGCGCCCGTCGTACAGATAGGCCACCAGACACTCGTCGATGACGCGTTGGCGCAACTGCGGATCCGTGACCGGCCAGGCCAGTTCGATGCGACGCAACATGTTGCGGTTCATCCAGTCGGCGCTGGACAGATAGAGCGACTCCTCGGCGCCACAGCGGAAATAGAAGACGCGCGAGTGCTCCAGAAAGCGCCCGATGACAGAGCGCACCCGGATGTTGTCGGTGACACCGGGCACCTGCGCCGGCAGCATGCAGGCGCCGCGCACAATCAGGTCGATGCGCACGCCGCACTGGCCGGCATGGATGAGCGCGCGCATCAGGGCCTCGTCAGTGAGCGCATTCATCTTCAGCACGATGCGCGTTTCCTCGCCCTTGCTGGCCGCCAGCGCCAGCGCATCGATCTTCTCGATGAAACGGCGCTGCAGCTGAAATGGCGCGACCCACAGGCGGTGCAGGCGCGGCAGCTTGTTCATGCTGGCGATATGCACAAACACCTGCTCGATGTCCGAAGTCAGGGCCGGGTCGGCGGTGAGGTAGCTCAGGTCGGTGTACAGGCGCGCCGTGCTCGGGTTGTAGTTGCCGGTGGACAGGTGCGCATAGCGGCGCATCTGCTTGCCCTCGCGCCGGGTCACGAGCAGCATCTTGGCGTGGGTCTTCAGGCCCACCACGCCGTACACCACCTGTGCGCCGATGGACTCGAGCATCTCGGCCCAGTTGATGTTGGCCTCCTCGTCAAAGCGCGCCTTGAGCTCCACCACCACGGTGACCTCTTTGCCGCGGCGCACGGCTTCGCGCAACAGGTCCATCAGCTCCGAATTGCTGCCGGTGCGGTAAATGGTCTGCTTGATGGCCAGCACGTCAGGGTCATACACCGCCTCGCGCAGAAAGGCCAGCACCGCGTCGAAGCTCTCGAACGGCTGATGCAACAGCACATCGCCTTTCTTCAGCCGGTCGAAAAAGGACTCGCCCGGCGTGAGTTGTACCGGCCAGCAGCCTTTGTAAGGCGTGAAGCGCAGTTGCGGCTCGTCCAGCAGGTCGATCAGCTGCGTGAGTCGCACCAGGTTCACCGGGCCATGCACACGGTACAGGGCCAGTTCCGGCAACTTGAACTGTTTCAGCAAAAAGGTCGACAGGTAGTCCGAGCAACCAGCCGACACTTCGAGCCGCACGGCCTGGCCGTAGTGGCGCTGCTCGAGGCCCTGTCGCAAGGCGGTGCGCAGGTTTTGCACGTCGTCTTCGTCCACCGCCAGATCGGAGTGGCGCGTCACGCGAAACTGCGAAAACTGCCCCACCTGGCGCCCCAGGAACAAGTCGGCCAGATGAGTGCGGATGACGCTGGACAGGGTAACAAACAGGATGCGTTGTCCCGAAACTTTCTCCGGCAAGCGGATCAGCCGCGGCAGGATGCGCGGCACCTTGACGATGGCAATCTCGTTCTCGCGCCCGAAGGCGTCGCAGCCGCTCAGGCGCACGATGAAGTTCAGCGACTTGTTGGCCACCTGGGGAAACGGGTGCGAGGGGTCGAGCCCCACGGGGATCAGCAGCGGGCGCACCTCGCGCTCGAAATAGCTCTTGACCCAGGCGCGCTGCGCCGCATTGCGCTCGGAATGCGAGGCCACTTCGATGCCCTGCTGCTTGATCGCCGGCAGCAGCGCCTCGTTGTACAGCCGGTACTGGCTGTCGACCACGGCGTGCGCTACTTTGGCGAGCGTGGCGAACGTGGCCGCGGTATAGCTGCCCTTGTGGTCGTTGTTTTGCGCCGCGCTCAGGTGCGGTTCCATGCGAACCTCAAAAAATTCGTCCATGTTGGACGAAACGATGCACAGAAAGCGCAGCCGCTCCAACAGCGGTACGTCGGTGCGCCGCGCCCAGTCCAGCACGCGTTCGTTGAACGCCAGGATGCTGTGGTCGCGGTCCAGGAAAGTGATGGGTTTGGCGCTATCGGACATCGTATTCATCATGCGAGTATGACGCTGGAAAGTATGTGTCTTATTTGTGTCAATGGAGTGACAAGGCGCAAACTGGGAACTCGCCCGGCTGACTACAATTTGCCGGATCAACAAGCAATGCGGAAGCCGGTTTGAACAAAATTTTTCGAAGCCGACATTTCTCGGGTCTGGGCTACGGCGCCCTGCTGCTGCTGCTGGTACATCTGGTTGGCACCCTGGGTTACCGCTACATCGGCTACCCCACAGCAAGCTGGATCGACTGCTTCTACATGACCTTCATCACCGTGGCCACGATCGGCTATGGTGAGACCGTGGACCTCTCCACCCACCCCATGGGACGATTGTTCACCGTGTTCATCGCGGTGATCGGCATCGGCACCATGAGCTACCTGTTCTCCACGTTTGTCGCCCTGCTGCTGGAATCGGACCTGAATGCCGCCCTGAGGAAGAAAAGAATGGAAAAGGAAATCTCCCGGCTCAAGGGCCACTACATCGTCTGCGGCATCGGCCGCGTCGGCACCAACGTGGCGCTGGAGCTGGTGCAGACCGAGCGCCGCATCGTCATCATCGAGAGCGACCGCGAGGCCCTGAATCGCTGGCTCGAACACCAGCCCGACACGCCCTATCTGCATGCCGACGCGGCCGACGACGACGCCTTGCGCACAGCCGGTGTGGCGCTGGCGGCCGGTGTTTTTGCCGTCACCGGCGACGACAGCCACAACCTGATGGTGTCGCTGTCGGTCAAGCTGCTCAACCCCAAGGCGCGCGTAGTGGCGCGCCTGCACGACATCCGCAACGCCGACAAGGCGCGCCGCGCCGGCGCCGACGAAATCGTCTCGCCCGACTTTGCCGGCGGCATGCGCATCGCCTCGGCCATGGTGCGCCCGCATGCGGTCAATCTGATGGACCAGATGCTGCACCGCGAAGACGGCCTGCGCATCGAAGAAGTGACGGTCCCGGCTGGCTTTGCGCCCACGCCGTTGTCGCAAGTGGTGCCCCGATCGAAAGACTACATCCTGATGGCCACACACGAGCAGGGCAAATGGGTGTTCAATCCCCCCGACGAGCACCTGTTGCAGGGTGGCACCACGCTGGTGCTGATGGTCACCGCCGGTGGTCGCGCTCAGCTGGAGAAGCTGCTGCACGCCTGACTTGTCATGCAAGGCAGCGCTGGCTGCCGGGCAGGCCAATTGTGTGAATTCCGGAGCAGGTCAGCAGCCCTCTACAGGGACCTGGCTTGTGCCCCAAGCCGACAACCAGGGTCTTGAGGACCGGGTATTCGTGTTCTCGATCAGACAAGCCAAAGCCGCCGTTCAGATTTCGCAGTCGAACCTGTTCAACAAGGCGTCAGGCTCAAGGAACCCCATAAGTCAGTGCTCTCCCGGAAATCTGGCGTGTCAAAACCTTCAGTAAACCAGCGCCGTGTATCTTCCAGCAAACGCCTGGCTTCGTCCTCTTTGCCTTGCGTGAGCCAAAGCCGAGCCAGGCTGCTTGCCGCGCGCAGTTCGAGCGACTTGGCGCCCTGCTTTCGGCTGATGTTGAGTGCCTGGCAAAAAGAGGCCTCAGCCATTTCAGTGGCGTCGGGCGAAATCCCCAGCAGGCAAAGTCCATGGAGTCGATGATGCTCACTCTTTGAATAGTGGTAACCACTGCTATTCACGACGTCCAGTGCCTCCAGCACCAATGGCAAAGCTTTTTCAAACTGGCCCAACTGAACCAGCGCTTCGCACAGCGGGGTCAAGAACAGAATCTTGACCCCGCCCATGCTGACCCTGACAACATCCAGGCACTGCTGTATCTGAGCCGCACCCTGAGCCTGACCCTGCATCACCAGCGCCCAACCATGATTGGCCGCACCCAGCGCCCGCCAGAATACCAAACCATGCTTCTGCGAAAAAACCATGGTCTCATCCGCGAGATTGCGGCATTGCTCCCGCGCCCCAAGCAGGCGTTGAAATCCCGCTGAAAAACAAAGTACGTAGCCCAAACTGGGTGGGTGATTGAGCTGACGAGCCAAAGAAAGGGCCTGCTCGCTGGCACGCCCGGCCTGTTCGGGATAACCCTGCATCCACAATGCAGCTGCCAGCAGCGCGCCACTGGCGACGCGCATGTTGTTCACATTCTGCGCAACCATCATTGCATGATGCGACGGCTGGTACAAGGAGATGGCACGTTCCAGATGAGTGCGCGCCTGGTCAATCTGTCCGGCCCAAAGCAGACTGTGTCCCATGGCATAGAGGGCTTGCTGCAAATGCACCGGATTCTGTCCTCGCT
>CAIKVZ010000228.1 GCA_903830985.1 uncultured beta proteobacterium | reverse complement strand
TTCCATGGCATTTCGTTAGGCTCTGCGGCGAATCTCAGCGTGTCCTGTCACACGCTGACTTCAAATGACGCAGTGCGCACCGGCGACGGGTCGCACGCTTGCTGGCAAGTCAGACAAACAGCGATGCGTGGAATTCAATCCAGTGCCTTGCGATGGCCGGCCTGGGTAAAACAACGAGATTCCATGAACCCGAATTTCACGCTAGCGAACTCACTCAAGAGGCAATGGCTTCGGCACTCCGGCACCCGGCTGCCGGTGATCGTGTTCCTGCTGGGCTTGGGTCTGGCCGTGGCAACCGCCCTGCTGCGGCAAAACCAGGTCAACATGGAGGCCGAGGCCGAATTCCAGCGTGGCGTGCAGCGCGTGACGAGCGAGATCAGGCATCGTTTTGGCCTGCCGGTCTACGGATTGAAGGGACTTCAAAGCGTGTACGCGGTCTACCCGAGGCTCAAGCGTGCCGAGTTTGTCGCCGCTGTCGAGGCGCGCAACCTGCGCGGCGAATTCCCCGGTGTGCGGGGCTTTGGCTTCATAGCGCGGGTCGCGCGGGCTGATCTGGGCGCCTTTGTTGCCGCCGAACGGGCCGACGGTGCGCCCCAGTTCGCCATTCGCCAACTGATTGACAAGGAACTGGACGACCTTTTAATCATCAAGTTCATCGAGCCGGCCCGTGCCAACGTCGGTGCCATGGGCCTGGACATTGGCTCCGAGGCGGCGCGGCGCACAGCGGCACAGCAAGCCGTGGACACGGGCATTCCCGCCATGACCCGCGCCATCACCCTGGTGCAAGACCAGCGCCAAAGCGTGGGCGTGCTCATGTTTGTGCCGGTGTACGCCCAGGGCGCGAACCTGGGCAATGTGGCACAGCGCCGTGCCTCCCTGGTGGGTCTGTTGTACGCGCCGATTGTGATCAATGAGTTACTGGAGGGCGTGAACCTGGCTACGGCCAGTGGCCTGGATTTTGAACTCCGCCAGGGGGCACCCGACAGCACGTTGCTCTTCACGAGCAACACGCTGGGGCCGCAGGCCACGGCCCGAGTGCCTCTTTTTGTCAGTGCTCAGCCAGCCCTGCTGGCCGGTCGGGAAATGAGCTTGCGGGTGTTCAGCACGCCGGAATTTGAATCCCGGATCAATCACGCATTACCTTGGCGGGTGTTGGCGACGGGCATCTTGTTGAGTGCTTTGCTGGCCCTGCTATTGCGCCAGCTCAGCACGGGCAAGCGACGCGCCGAATTGCTGGCCGAGCGCATGACCGCCCAATTGCGCCACGATGAGGAGCGCTCCAACGACTTCTCGGTGTGCGCCTCCGACTGGCGTTGGGAGACCGACGAACAGCAGCGTTTCAGTTATTTTTCTGAAAATTTCGAAAAATTTTATGGCCGCAAGCCAACGCAATTGCTGGGCCAGCGTCGCCAGGACCTTTGGGCCTTCGATGCGGCAAACAGCCCGAAAGCCGTGACAGACCATCTCGCTCAACTTGAAGCGCACCTGCCTTTCAAGGATTTCGAATACCAGGTGCGGGCCAACGACGGTGCTATGGCCTGGATATCGGTGACGGGACGGCCTTTCTTTGATTCCAATGGCCGTTTTCTCGGCTACCGTGGCGTCGGCTCGGTCGTCACCGCGCGCAAGCAGGTCGAAATAGCGCTGGCCTTGGAAGTTGCCAATCGGGCAGAAACCGAGCGCGTCTTCAATGACTGGCTGCGACTGCAAAGTGCGGCGCTGGACGCCTGT
>CAIKVZ010000227.1 GCA_903830985.1 uncultured beta proteobacterium | reverse complement strand
TTCCATGGCATTTCGTTAGGCTCTGCGGCGAATCTCAGCGTGTCCTGTCACACGCTGACTTCAAATGACGCAGTGCGCACCGGCGACGGGTCGCACGCTTGCTGGCAAGTCAGACAAACAGCGATGCGTGGAATTCAATCCTGTGCCTTGCGATGGCCGGCCTGGGTAAAACAACGAGATTCCATGAACCCGAATTTCACGCTAGCGAACGCACTCAAGAGGCAATGGCTTCGGCACTCCGGCGCCTGGCTGCCGGTGATCGTGTTCCTGCTGGGCCTGGGTCTGTCTGCGGCAACCACCCTGCTGCGGCAAAACCAGGTCAACATGGCCGCCGAGGCCGAATTCCAGCGGGGCGTTCAACGCGTGACGAGCGAAATCCAGCATCGTTTTGACCGGCCGGTCTACGGATTGAAGGGACTGCAAAGCTTGTACGCCGTCAACCCGAGGCTCAAGCGTGCCGAGTTTGACGCCGCTGTCGAGACGCGCAACCTGAGCGGCGAATTCCCCGGTGTGCGGGGCTTTGGCTTCATAGCGCGGGTCGCGCGGGCTGATCTGGGCGCCTTTGTTGCCGCCGAACGGGCCGACGGTGCGCCCCAGTTCGCCATTCGCCAGCTGATTGACAAGGAACAGGAGGACCTTTGGGTCATCAAGTTCATCGAACCGGCCCGTGCCAACGTCGGCGCCAGGGGCCTGGACATTGGCTCCGAGGCGGCGCGTCGCACGGCGGCACAGCAAGCCGTGGACACGGGCCTTCCCGCCATGACCAAGGGCATTAGCCTGGTGCAAGACCAGCGCCGAAGCGCGGGCGTGCTCATGTATGTGCCGGTGTACGCCCAGGGTGCGAACCTGGGCAATGTGGCACAGCGCCGTGCCTCCCTGGTGGGTCTGTTGTACGCGCCGATTGTGATCAATGAGTTGCTGGAGGGCGTTACCCTGGCTACGGCCAGTGGCCTGAACTTTGAACTCCGCCAGGGGGCACCGGAAGGCACGCTGCTCTTCACGAGCAACACGCTGGGGCCGCAGGCCACGGCCCCAGCGCCGCTTTTTGTCAGCGCTCAGCCCGCCCTGCTGGCCGGTCGGGAACTGAGCTTGCGGGTGTCCAGCACGCCGGAATTTGAATCCAGGATCAATCACGAATTGCCTTGGCGGGTGTTGGCCACGGGCGCCTTGTTGAGTGCCTTGCTGGCTTTTATAGTGCGGCAGATTGGCATGGGCAAGCGAAGCGCCGAATCGCTTGCTGAGCACATGACCACCCGTTTGCGCCACGATGAAGAACGCTCCAACGACTTCTCGGCGTGCGCATCCGACTGGCGTTGGGAGACCGACGAACAGCAGCATTTCAGCTATTTTTCTGAAAATTTCGAAAAATTTTACGGCCGCAAGCCAACGCAATTGCTGGGCAAGCGTCGCCAGGACCTGTGGGCCTTCAATGCGGCAAACAGCCCGAAAGCCGTGACAGACCATCTCGCTCAACTTGAAGCGCACCTGCCTTTCACGGATTTCGAATACCAGGTGCGGGCCAACGACGGTGCTATGGCCTGGATATCGGTGACGGGGCGCTCTTTCTTTGATTCCAATGGCCGTTTTCTAGGCTACCGTGGCGTCGGCTCGGTCGTCACCGCGCGCAAGCAGGTCGAAATAGCGCTGGCCTTGGAAGTTGCCAATCGGGCAGAAACCGAGCGCGTCTTCAATGACTGGCTGCGACTGCAAAGTGCGGCGCTGGACGCCTGT
>CAIKVZ010000226.1 GCA_903830985.1 uncultured beta proteobacterium | reverse complement strand
CTGATCGTTGGCGCCAGCATGGACAGCGTATTCGGTCCGGTGATCCTGTTCGGTCAGGGCGGCACGGCGGTCGAGGTGGTGGCGGACCGCGCCGTTGCCCTGCCGCCGCTGAACGTTCCGCTGGCGCGCGCGCTGGTGCAAGGCACGCGCGTGGCACGCCTGCTCAAGGGCTTTCGCGGCACGCCGGCGGCGGACATGGATGCGCTGCACGGGGTGCTGGTGGCGGTGTCACAGTTGTTGGCGGACGTGCCGCAGATCTGTGAACTCGACATCAATCCGCTGATTGCCGACGAACACGGCGTCATGGCGCTGGACGCACGGATTCGCGTGAGCGCGGCGGCGCCTGGTGGCGCCATGAACTTTGCCATCCGCCCCTATCCCGCACATTTGACGGAGAGTTTTTCCTGGCAGGGCCGCCAACTGAGCTTGCGCGCGATCCGCCCGGAAGACGAAGCCCAGCATCTGGCCTTTCTGGGCCAGTTGTCGCCCGAGGACATACGCATGCGGGTGTTTTACAGCCGGCGCACCATCGAACGCACGGAGCTGGCGCGCATGACGCAGATCGACTACGCACGCGAGATGGCCTTTGTCGCGGTGGCCGCGGACCCGAACGACCCTTCAGGCGCTGAGCAGACCCTGGGTGTGGTGCGCGCCGTCGCTGACCCGGACAACATCGCCGCCGAGTTCGGCATCATCATCCGCTCGGACCTCAAGGGCGGCGGCCTGGGCCGCATCCTGATGGACAAGCTCATCCGCTACGCGCGCGACAACGGCACGCAGCGCCTGGTGGGCACGGTGATCACCGAGAACCGACCCATGCTGGACCTGGCGCGGGATTTGGGTTTTGTGCTGCCCGACACCGAGGGCGCAGGCCAGACCTGCGAGATCGTGCTGGCATTGCAGTGAGTTCAATCGCGCAGAGTCGTGCGCTTGAATTCGCGTTGCAGTAAGCCTGCGCGCCATGGGCGTTGGCCGCAGGACAGTGCCAGTGCGCTCGAGGCGCGTCGCAGCCTAGGTTGCCACCGGTTGATTCAAGAATCCCATGTAGGCGAAGTCTGCATCGAGTTCGTGCTGTTGGAACGAGGCGGCAAGGCCTTGTGCAGTCAAAAGCAAATCGACCTTCATGCCAACGATCATTGCATGGGTGCATTGCGCGACGCTACTCAAGATCCTTGTGTGATCGTGCCGGTGATCGGTCAGATTTGGATAGCGGCAACTCTGGAGCAGATTCTCTTCAAATTGAAAGTGCTCCACGTAGCACACGAAAAGATGGCTTAGGGCGCTGTGGAACCCTTCCCATGCCTTCTGTGAGTCACCGTTATGCAGCGCCCAGCGTTGCGCGAATTCAATGAGCGTTTCAATCATGGCGGCGATTTGGCGATGCTGAAGATCAATTTCGCTCAGGCCCGACCGGGAAATAGGCTCTGCAGCTGGATCATGGTTCATGAAGGAGCTTTCAATTGCGAAGGTGCAACAAAAATGGAAACGGACCTCTGCACCAGCGCGCCTGCAAAGTTCCGGCTAATCCCCAGTGAAATGGCCTGGTCAGCGCAAGGCGTATAGGACGGTTTCCAGTGTTGTGCGGTCGGGATGCGGGGCCCATTTGACCGGATTGGCCAGATCCGGTTTTGACCTTGATTGGCCACGAATTCTTCGCGCACGGGAGAGTATCGTATTCATCGGACTTTCATTCCGTCAACAACCGTGAAAATATGAAACCAGATATCACTTTTCTGCGCTGTTTTCCGCTTAAGTGTTGGTCCCTGGCGTGAGATAGTTGACCCGCATAGCGTGAAACATAAACTGCTGCGGAGTTAGCGCGTCCTCGAAACGGTCCAGCAACCGCCGCCATCCGAGGTAGTTGGCCAGATACTTGGACGCCACACCGCGAAAGCGAGCCATCCAAGTTTTTAGAGTTGAGTCGTAGCGGTTAACGCTTTGAACGTGTGCGGGGCCTTTGCCCCCTTTGCCGTGATAGCTGGAGACGAAGCGTTCGTGCTTCACCTTCAACTCCGCGGCGACCGTCAGATAGCCTGCATTGCCGTCGGTGACCAACACGGCGTCAGTGCCCAAGGCGGGGCGCAGTGCCTCGGTCAGCGACGGCGTGCTGCCATCGGCCATCACGTGGTCATAGGCTTTGCGGGTGCCTCGCTGCACCACCACCATTACGGCGACCTTCTCCAGGCCGGTCCCGTCTTTGCACGGTCCGCCGTGCCGCTTGGACATACGAGGCATGTCGCTGCGCTGCCCCTTGAACGACTGCGGAAACATGGTCTCGTCCGCCTCAACCATGCCCGTCAGGGCCTGCGGCTTTTGCCGGTTAAGGAAGCTCAGGAACTTGTGCCGCCACGTGAACGCACGGGTCACGGTTATGCCCAGACGCGCTGCGGTTTTCTTGAGCGACAACCCATCTGACATGCATGCCGCATTTTCAAGCAGCTTGTCTTTGTTCCGCATGCGATGAAAGGGTGTCCCTGTCAGGGCTGAAAAGGTCTTGCGGCACTCGCCACACCGGAACCGCTGGGAGCCCCTCGCAAGGCCGTGCTTGGCCACGCGAGAGCTTCGGCAGTGAGGGCAGCACCCTGCTTCGGAAAAACGCTCAGCGGCCAACTTCTGAACGGTTGAGCTGTTGTGCCTCAGCCTCAGCTTCTCGGAAACGTCAACAACCTGGTCATCGGCCAGGTTCTCAAGCTGTGAAACAAACACCTTGTAGGCGGTGATATCCATGTTTTGCCCCGGGGAAAAGCCCAGCGGTCATTTTATCACACCAACACTTAAGCGGAAAACAGCG
>CAIKVZ010000225.1 GCA_903830985.1 uncultured beta proteobacterium | reverse complement strand
GTGGTTACTACGTGTGCTGTTCCGGTTCTTGATGCCATACCGAATATTTTAGGCAACAAATAGAAATTTGTAAATACATTTTAGTGACTACAAATGGAATCTAAAAAAAAGACCGGTTATAAGCGGCCTTCATTGGGAGAATCCGTGAAAACTGGGGCGTTTTTACGGGAAAACGGGGAGGAACTTCAGGTTAGTCATCTTAGGTGCATCCGTTGTATTGCAGGCGGTCGCCGGATGGATCGCATTGACTCAAACGGGTAATGTTGCCGGTCGCTACCGGGCGGCTTGGGTTTGCGTGGGGATTGCTTTGACGTTGATGGTTGAACGTCGACTCGCACCTATGTGGCGCCTAATCAATGCTGGAGAGTTGTGCAGCTTCACTGACGCTGTCTTTGGCATGGCGATATCCATCCTCATGGCTGCAGGCATATATGGCATAAGGGAGGTGTTCTCCGACCTGGAGTCGAAAGCGAATACAGATGCGCTGACTGGCCTGGCCAGTCGAAGTTCAGTCATGCAACACGCGCAGCATGAAATCGATCGGGCAGTGCGGAGCAAGCATCCTATGGCGGTATTGATGTTCGATATTGACCATTTCAAAATCGTCAACGATCGCTATGGTCACCCCGCAGGCGACTTGGTGCTGTGCGCGGTGGCCGACATTGCGCGCGGCACGTTTCGCCACATCGATTACTTAGGGCGAATTGGCGGCGAGGAATTCTTGGCAGTACTGCCAGACATCGATCTGGAGAATGCGACTGCAGCTGCCGAGCGCTTCCGAAAAGCTATTGCGGCCAAGGTGTTCACGTTTGGTGACCAGCAAGCCGGCATCACCATGAGCATTGGCATAGCGATACCCGACCTGATGGCCAGTTCCATCGCCTTGAAGGATGTCATGAAAGCTGCAGACGCAGCACTCTATGCGGCCAAGAATCTCGGGCGAAACCGGGTTGTTGTTGATGAGCCAATCAAGCACTTGGTGGCCGCCAGCGCACGGTCGGAAACGCCATGAAAACACAGGATCAACAACTTCCCAGCCAATGTCAGCTCACGCTGCAAATGAGCCGACCAGCGTCCATCCCTGGCCCTCGGTGATCAGTCTTCAGGGAACAGCAGTGCCTCTTGGGCCGGGCGGGGGATCGGCTGCTTCCCGCCTTGCACAGGCGCATCTTCAGTCTTGATCAGCGCCCCCACGCGTACCCCCAGCAGGCGCAGGCGCTGCGTGAGCGGTGCGCGTTTCAGCGCCTGCCCCGCAGCGGAGCGGATCGCTGCGGCGTCACCGATGTAGTGGTCCAGGGTCTGGTCGCGCGTCACGCCCTTGAAATCGTCAAAGCGCAGCTTGATGCCTATGGTCTTGCCCAGATAGCCCTTGCGCTGCAGGTCACCCGCCACCTGCTCGCACAGGCGCGTGAACACGGCACCGAGCTCGGCCTTGTCGCGCACCGCGTGCAGGTCCCGGTCGAAGGTGGTCTCTCGGCTGATGGAGACGGGCTCGCTCTCTGTCACCAGTTCGCGCACGTCGCGGCCATGCGATGCCTCATGCATCCACGCGCCGGTGGCCTGGCCGAAGTGGTCGATCAGCCATTGCAGGTCTTTGGCGGCGAGCTCGCCTATGGTCTTGATGCCCAGGCCTTGCAGCTTCTCGTCGGCCTTGGGGCCGATGCCGTTGATCTTGCGGCAGGCCAGCGGCCAGATCATTGCCTCCAGATCCTGTTCCAGCACGATGGAGATGCCCTGCGGTTTATTGAACTCGCTGGCCATTTTGGCGAGCAGCTTGTTCGGCGCCACGCCTACCGAGCAGGTCAGGCCTGTGGCCTGAAAAATGGTTTTTTGCATGAGCCGCGCCAGCACGCGCCCGCCCTCGCGTTGCCCACCGGGTACCTGGGTGAAGTCGATGTAGACCTCGTCGATTCCACGGTCTTCCATCACCGGCGCGATGTCGGTGACGATGGCTTTGAACAGGCGCGAGTATTTGCGATATTCGTCAAAGTCCACCGGCAGGATGATGGCCTGAGGGCACAGCTTGGCGGCCTTCATCAGTCCCATGGCCGAGCCCACGCCGAACTGGCGCGCGGCGTAGGTGGCGGTGGTGATGACGCCGCG
Organism: uncultured beta proteobacterium; assembly: GCA_903830985.1. Taxonomy (GTDB): domain Bacteria; phylum Pseudomonadota; class Gammaproteobacteria; order Burkholderiales; family Burkholderiaceae_C; genus CAIKVZ01. The sequence continues at coordinate 88,081 of CAIKVZ010000225.1, read as the reverse complement.
CCCGGTGTAGCCGTCAAGGCGCGGGAAATCGCTCAGCGGGATGTCCGCCAGCGCCGGCAGGTCCGTGGCGATGGCGGCGTCCACGCTGCGCCGCCCGCCGCCGATCACCACCGGCAGGCCCTTGAGTTGCGGGTAGCGCAGCAATTCCACGGACGCGTAGAAGGCGTCCATGTCCAGATGGGCGATGCGGCGAAGAGGGGGGGCGGGTGCGGCGCTCACACTGTGAGCATAGCGGGGAAAGGGCGTGGGCCGGGCCGCAGAGGCGGTTCACAAAGACAACAAAACTCAGGTTCTAGATCCAATGGCGTCTTGCAGAATCTGTTGCAGTCTGTGCGACGGTAAACACTTCAGACGGTTTCGCTCTCCACACCCTTGAAGACCGATTCCATGGCCAATCTGCAATCGATGCTCGACAACGACAGCACGCCGCCATGGGTCTGGTCGGTAAACAACCATGCGCCGGTTTCTGTCAGGCTGAAAACTTCCACCTGGCGCTTGCTGGGGTCGATCAGGACGTACTCACGCAATGTTGCCAGCGTCCGGTAGAGGATGAACTTCTCGCGTTTGTCATAGCCCCGGGTACTGGGAGAGAGAACTTCGATGATGATTTTTGGATCGACGACGGTTTGTTCATCTCCGGCTTCGGCTTTGCCACAGGTCACCACGACGTCTGGGTAGAGCACGCCATCGGCGATCAGCACTTTCATGTTTTCGGCAAATACCTGGCAGACAGTGCCATCCAGATGGTCGCCAATGCGGCTGGCCAAATTCAGGATAACGCGGTTGTGCCTGGCCGTGCCGCCAGGCATGGCAAACGTTTCCCCCTGGTAGAACTCGTGTCGCTCCGACTGCTTCCCTTCCCACTCCAGGAACTCGGGCAAAGTCATTTTCAAAAGCGGAACACCCATACGTCACTCCATGAAGAGACCTTGTTCACAGCATCATATCCACAAGCTGTCTAAACCCCCTGGCTGTGCAGCGTGACCACGCCCTTGGGCGTGTGCAGCGTGACGCTGATATCGGCCGGGCCGGTCTCCAGCGCGACGCCTGCCAGTCCCAGCGCCGTGTAGGCCTCCTGCAGCTTGGCCGCTGACGGGTGCGTCACGGCGACGCTGTGCAGCGTCACGCCGGAGCGTGGCAGGCTGTTGCGCGGGTGCAGGCGCAGCGGCTCGGCAGCGTGCGGCTTGCCCCACTGGATCAGGGCGGGCAGGGCGCCGTCGAACAGGCGCTGACCGTCCTCGCGCACCGTGATCTGCCACTGCAGCACGCCTTTGCGCGAGTGCCGGCTGGCCGCCATGGCGGGGCCCGGCTCCATGGCCAGGGTCTTGAGCGCGATGCGCGCGGCCTGGATGTCGTCGGTCTGCGCCACGAAGTGCACCAGGCGCGGCTCGACGGCGACGGCCGCCTGCAGCTTGGCGTCGTCCATATCGAACCAGCGCCGCGGCGCTTCGGCTGCGCGCTTCGCCCCCGGATCGATGGCGATGATTTCCAGATAGGCCAGGGGGTTGGCGGGCGTGGCGATCTTGAAGAGGCGGTTGTGCGTGCCGTAAGCCGCGTGCTCGCCGCCCGGCGCGGGGGTGATGCCCAGCGTGGCTTCGCACCACTGCACGCCTTGTTCCAGGGTTTTGGCCACCACGACCAGGTGATCAATTTGTGTTTTCATGGGCTGACCATACCACCGGCGCCGGCGCGTTAGCATAGCGGGCTACTGACACTCTCCCAAGCCATGCCATGAAGACAGCGCCCATCCCGAACGCCCCGAACCCGAACCGGTGCCCAGCATGAGCCTGCGCGCACCCGAACTGCTGGCGCCTGCGGGCTCGCTGGCCATGCTGCAGACCGCGCTGGCCTTTGGCGCCAACGCCATCTACGCGGGCCAGCCCCGCTACTCGCTGCGCGTGCGCAACAACGACTTTGGCGACATCGAGGTGCTGGCCCAAGGCATGCAGCTGACGCGCGACCAGGGCGCCAGGTTTTTCCTGGTGTCCAACATCTTTCCGCACGGCAACAAGATCAAAAACTACATCGCGAACATGGCACCGGTGATCGCGCTCAAGCCCGACGCGATGATCATGTCGGACCCGGGCCTCATCATGATGGTGCGCGAGACCTGGCCCGAGGTGGAGATCCACTTGTCGGTGCAGGCCAACACGGTGAATGCTGCGGCCGTGCGCTTCTGGAAGAGCGTGGGGATCCAGCGCGTCATCCTGTCGCGCGAACTGTCGCTGGACCAGGTCGAGCAGATCCGCCAGGACTGCCCGGACACCGAGCTCGAGGTCTTCGTGCACGGCGCGCTGTGCATTGCCTATTCCGGGCGCTGCCTGCTGTCGGGCTACTTCAACCACCGCGACGCGAACCAGGGCAGCTGCACCAATTCCTGCCGCTGGGACTACAAGACTGTAGGAGGCGTGGTCGACGCGTCGGGCGACATCCTGGCGCCGCAGGCAGTTGCAGAGCGGGAGTCGGATCAGGTCTACATGATCGAGGAGAGCCAGCGTCCGGGCAGCTACATGCCGATCGAGGAAGACGAGCACGGCACCTACGTGATGAACTCCAAGGACCTGCGCGCCATCGAGCATGTCAAGCGCCTGGTGGAGATCGGCGTGGATTCGCTCAAGATCGAAGGCCGCACCAAGAGCCCCTACTACGTGGCGCGCACCGTGCAAAGCTACCGCCAGGCGATCGACGACGCCGTGGCCGGGCGCGAGCTCGATCCCGCGCTGCTGGGGCAACTCGACGGACTGGCGAACCGGGGCTACACCTCGGGTTTTTTCCAGCGCCACACGCCGCAGGAAACGCAGAACTATTTGCGTGGCTATTCGGAGTCAGGGCGCAGCCTGTATGTGGGCGACGTGACGGCATTCGATGAGACCCGCGGCCTGGCGCAGGTGACGGTGAAGAACCGCTTTGCCCTGGGCGACTGGCTGGAGATCATTCAGCCGGGCGCGAATGCCGACGTGCAGTTGACGCGCATGGAAGACGCCGAGGGCGCCGCCATCGAGGTCGCGCCTGGCAGCGGTCACATCGTGTGGTTGCCGCTGCCGGCCAGCAGTGTGGGGGCTTTTGTGGCGCGCTACATCCACGGTGAGCCCGGCAGCGACAGTCAGGCTGCGGCCTGAAGGCGGTTCACGCTAGCCCATCAAGGCAATTCATGTCCGCACTCTTACCCACACTTTTTGTCTCCCACGGCTCGCCCATGTTTGCGCTCGAGCCCGGCAGCACCGGCCCGGCCTTGGCGCAATGGGCGCAGCAGCTGGTGCAGGCGCACGGCCCACTGCGCGGCGTGGTCGTGCTGTCGCCGCACTGGATGGCGCGCACCCCGGCCGTGATGATCAATCCCAAGCCTGAAACCTGGCACGATTTCGGCGGTTTTCCTCCTGAGCTCTACCAACTCCAGTACCCGGCGCCGGGCAGCGTGCCGCTGGCGCAGGAAGTCCTGACCTTGCTCCAGGCAGCGGGTCTGGAGGCGCAGGGCGAGCCCGAGCGGTCGATGGACCATGGCGCCTGGGTGCCGTTGATGCATCTGTTCCCTGCCGCCGATGTGCCGGTGGTGCAGGTGGCCTTGCCGCTGGGCGCTGGGCCGCGCGAGGTGTACGCGCTGGGCGCAGCGCTGCAAGGACTGCGCTCCAGTGGCGTGCTGATCCTGGGGTCGGGCAGCATGACGCATAACCTGGGCGAGTTTTTTGGCGGCCAGCGCGCTGCCGCGCCCTATGCGCTGGAGTTCAGCCGTTGGATCGAGGAGGCGCTGCAACGTGGCGACCTGGCTGCACTGCTGGACTATCGGACCCAGGCGCCGCACGCCGTGCGTGCCCATCCGAGTGAAGACCATTTTCTGCCGCTGTTCTTTGCCCTGGGCGCGGCGGGAGCGAGTGCCAGGCCCGACTACCTGAGCCGCGAGGTGATGCACGGCATGCTGGCCATGGACGCCTTCAGCCTGTCCGCCTGAGCTGCACCATGTCCTACACCCTCAAGCTCTACGACTTCGAAGACGCCTCGCCGCAGGAGCGTCTTGCCGCCGAGCAGCGCTTTCGCCAGGCGCTGGAGGAATCGCTGGGCGACGCGTCACTGGTGGCGCCGGTCTACGCGATGTACCAACGGCTGCTCGCCAACTTCGGCGAAACGCCGTCCGAAGACGCGCTCACGGACGATCAGCGCCAAGTGTTCGACCAGTGGCAGGCGGCCGAGTCCGCTGCCATCACGGCAGCGTTCGGCCCGAACCGCTACATGGGCGAGCCGCAGTTCGAGATCCGGATCTGACCTTCAGCGAGCCTGCGCCAGCAGGTTGTGAAAGGGCTTGCGGTTCTTCCAGCGGTAGCTGCCAAAGTCGCGCTCGTCGGTGGTCAGGATGCGGCCGTGCCCAAGGTGCTCGGCCAGCAGCACCAGCGAAGCGTCGGCCAGGTCCATGGGCAGCTTGGCGTAGCGCTGCATCAGGGCCGGGATGCCGGCAATCTGCTGGGGTGGGATGTCCCAGGCAAGGATGCCACCGTCGGCCACCTCGTTCATCAGGCCTTGGGCAAACCGGCTTCCCAGGCGCCGCGTCATCAGATGCGTGGCTTCGGTCAGCGCCGGCCAGGTCGTGATCCAGCCCTCCTGCACGGTCGGCGCGGCCGCCAGGGCGCGGCTGTGCCAGGCGTCGCTTTTGTCGAGCAGTGCAAACAGGAAGCCCGCATCCACGGCGATCATGATTTCGCCGATGTGCGCCTGACCCGCTTCGATGTGCCGGGTGCAACAGGTCTGGCTGCGTATTTTTCATCCAGGCCCGCGTCGAGGAACTTCTTCACGTTGGCCGAGATGTCGCTGCGCCCACTGTCGCCCTGACCGATCAATGCAGACAGGTGCCTGAGGCCGGCGCCCTGCGCCCGCATATGGCGGTAGTAAAAGTCCACGCTGTCGCGCAGCACGTCGCTGAGCTTCAAGCCCGTGCTGCTGGCCAGATACTCCACCTGTTGTTCGGCAACGCCTTCAAACCTTGCATTCACCCGCATGACAACTCCTTAGCCCGAGCGGCTTTGCAATTGTATGACGTTGTATGACAAGGTTCAAGTGTCGGTTTTCAGTCGGCGTAGTCCGCCACCGGGATGCAGCTGCAGAACAGGTTGCGGTCGCCCCAGACGTTGTCGACCCGGCCCACCGGCGGCCAGTACTTGACGGCTTTGAGCGTGGCCAGCGGGAAGGCGCCGAGCTCGCGCGCATAGGGCCGCTCCCAGTCGGCGCCCATGAGGCTGGCGGCCGTGTGCGGCGCGTGCTTGAGCGGGTTGTTGTCCTGTGGCCAGACACCGGCCTGCACCTGGGCGATCTCGCCGCGGATGGCGATCATGGCGTTGATGAAGCGGTCGAGTTCTTCCAGTGTTTCGCTCTCCGTAGGTTCCACCATCAGCGTTCCCGGCACAGGGAAGCTCAAGGTGGGCGCGTGAAAACCGTAGTCCATGAGGCGTTTGGCCACGTCCTCGGCGCCGATGCCGCTGGCGTCCTTGAGGGGACGCAGGTCCAGGATGCATTCGTGCGCCACATGGCCGTTCTCGCTGGCGTAGAGCGTGGGGTAATGCTCGCGCAGGCGCGCGCTCACGTAGTTGGCCGCCAGGATGGCCGCTTCGGTGGCGTGGCGCAGACCGTCGGCGCCCATCATGCGGCAGTACATCCAGCTGATGGGCAAGACGGCGGCATTGCCCAAGGGCGCGGCACTGATCGCACCGACGCGTCGGCCCTCACCCCTGCCCTCTCCCGCGGGGAGAGGGGGTATGAATTGCGCAGCGTCGAAAGTCGCGTGGCCCGGCAGGTAGGGTACGAGGTCGGCCACGACGCACACCGGACCCACGCCGGGTCCGCCGCCGCCGTGCGGGATGCAGAAGGTCTTGTGCAGGTTCAGGTGGCTCACGTCGCCGCCGAACTCGCCGGGCGCGGCCGTGCCCACCAGCGCATTCATGTTCGCGCCGTCGACGTAGACGCGGCCGCCATGGCTGTGCACCAGGGCGCAGAGTTCCTTCACCTGGGTTTCGAACACGCCGTGCGTGCTGGGGTAGGTGATCATCACGGCGGCCAGCTTGTCGCTGTGCTGCTCGCACTTGGCCTTCAGGTCGGCCATGTCCACATTGCCCTGTGCGTCGCAGGCGGTGACGACCACGGTGAGCCCGGCCATCTGGGCGCTGGCCGGGTTCGTGCCGTGCGCGCTGCTCGGGATCAGGCAGACGTTGCGCTGCCCCTGTCCGTGCGCCTGGTGGTAGGCGCGGATCACCAGCAGTCCCGCGTATTCGCCCTGCGAGCCGGCGTTGGGCTGCAGGCTGATGCCGGCATAGCCCGTGGCCTGGCACAGCCAGGCGCGCAGCTGCGCGTCGAGCTCGGCGTAGCCCTGCAATTGCTCCGCTGGCGCAAACGGGTGCAGGTTCGCGAACTCGGGCCAGGTGATGGGGATCATCTCGCTCGTGGCGTTGAGCTTCATGGTGCAGCTGCCCAGCGGGATCATGCTACGGTCCAGCGCCAGGTCCAGATCGCTCAGGCGGCGGATGTAGCGCAGCATGCCGGTCTCGGAGTGGTAGCGGTTGAACACCGGGTGCGTGAGGAAGGCGCTGGCGCGGCGCAGGCTCGCCGGGATCAGCGTGTCAACGCCGGCTTCGAAGTCCTGCACGCTTGGCAGCGCCTGGCCCGGCGCGGCGAAGAAGGACCAGAGCAGGGCGATGTCGTCGCGCGTCGTGGTCTCGTCGAGCGAGATGCACAGGTAGTCGCCCCAGGCAACGCGCAGATTGGCGCCGGCGGCACGGGCCCGCGCCGCGATGGACTGCGTGGCGCCATCGGTCTTGAAGCACAGGGTGTCAAAGGCGCCGGCGTGTTCCGGGCTGAAGCCCAGGGTTTTCAGGCCGCGCGCCAGGATGGCGGTGTAGGCGGCGACGCGCTGCGCGATGCGCGTGAGTCCCTGTGGGCCGTGGAAGACGGCGTACATGCTGGCGATCACGGCCGGCAGCACCTGCGCCGTGCAGATGTTGGACGTGGCTTTTTCGCGGCGGATGTGCTGCTCGCGCGTTTGCAACGCGAGACGATACGCCGGGTTGCCGTGCGCATCCACGCTCACGCCGATCAGGCGACCGGGCATGGAGCGCTTGAACTCGTCGCGGCAGGCCATGAAGGCCGCGTGCGGCCCGCCATTGCCCATGGGCATGCCAAAACGCTGCGTGCTGCCGATCGCAATGTCCGCGCCCCATTCGCCGGGCGGCGTGAGCAGGGTCAGCGCCAGCAGATCGGCTGCGGCGATGAACACCGCCTGCTGGGCGTGCGACTTGTCCACGTCGGCGCGTAATTCGACGATGCGCCCGCTGGTCGCCGGGTACTGCGCCAGCGCGGCGAAATGCGGTTCGCTCAGCGCTGCCTGCCACTCGGCTTCGGAATGGGTGAGCAGCACCTGCAGGCCCAGCGGCGCGGCGCGCGTCTGGATCACCTCGATGGTCTGCGGGTGGCAGTCGCCGCTGACGACAAAGGTATTGCTCTTGCTCTTGCTGCTGCGTTTGGCCAGCGTCATGGCCTCGGCCGCGGCCGTGGCTTCGTCCAGCATGGAGGCGTTGGCCATGGGCATGGCCGTGAGGTCGCAGACCATGGTCTGGAAGTTCACCAGCGCTTCCATGCGGCCCTGGCTGATCTCGGCCTGGTAGGGCGTGTAGGCCGTGTACCAGGCGGGGTTTTCCAGGATGTTGCGCAGGATCACGCCGGGCGTGTGCGTGCCGTAATAGCCCTGGCCGATGAAGCTCTTGAACAACTGGTTCTTGCCGGCCAGGGACTTGAGCTCGGCCAGCGCCGCCGCCTCGGTCACGGGTGGCGGCAGGTCCATCGGTTTCGCACGGGCGATGGACCTTGGCACGATGCCGTCAATCAGCGCTTCCAGCGAGGCCGCCCCCACCACGCCCAGCATCAGCGTCTCGTCCGCCGGGCTGATGCCGATGTGGCGGGCGATGAATTCGCTGGGATTTTCGAGTTCGCAAAGGGGTGTGGAAGAGGCGTTCAGCATGGCAGGCTCGCTTGCCGCTCGTCCCGAGCCTGTCGGGGGACGAACGAAAAGATAAGACAGGGCGCCGACAGGCTCAGCCCGGATGCGCAGCCTTCAGTGGCTGTCGGAAAAACTCGTGTAGCTGGTCTCGTCCATCAGGGCGTCGAGCTGCGACGCATCCGACAGCTTGACCTTGAAGAACCAGCCGGCACCCAGCGGATCCGTGTTGGCCAGTGCCGGGTCGGCGCGCAAGGCCTCGTTCACTTCGATGACCTCACCGCTTACCGGCATGTAGACGTCGGCTGCGGCCTTGACCGATTCGACCACGCCGGCGGCGTCCTTTTGCGCATAACTCTTGCCCACTTCGGGCAGATCCACGAACACCACGTCGCCCAGCGCATCCTGCGCGTGGTGTGTGATGCCGACGATGGCGGTGTCGCCGTCGAGCTTGAGCCATTCGTGGTCCGGGGTGTATTTGATCGTCATGTAGTGCTCCTGAATGAGTTTGAAGAGAGGGGGCTATTTTCTATGCTGTGTGAGCTTGGCCAGGCGCCGATGGCGTCATTGCGAGGAGCCTTGGCGACGCGGCAATCCATGCCATCAAATCCGTCATTGCGAGGAGCCTTGGCGACGCGGCAATCCATGTCTTCGGTGGTATGCCACCATGGATCGCCACGGCCTTCGGCCTCGCGATGACGAATCCGGCAGATGCTTGCATCAACCGCGAAAGTAATTTGTCGGCACAAAGGGCATGGTGACCACTTCCATGGGCACGGGCTTGCCGCGCACGATGGCATTGATGCGTGTGCCCAAGGCTGCATGCGCGACGCCCACGTAGGCCATGGCCACGGGCTGGTTGATGGTGGGGCCCAGCAGGCCGCTGGTGACTTCGCCTATGGGTTCGCCGGCCATGGTCTGCAAAACCGTGTGCTCGCGCACCGGTACGCGCTCCAGCGCCTTCAGGCCCACGCGTTGGCGCGTCAGCGCGCCGGCAACACCGTCGAGCTGCGCCAGAATTTTTTGGGCACCGGGGAAGCCCCCGGCGCGCGCGCCGCCCGTGCGCCGCACTTTTTGCATGGCCCAGTTCAGCGCGCCTTCCACCGGGGTGGTCGTGCTGTCGATGTCGTTGCCGTACAGGCACAGACCGGCCTCCAGGCGCAACGAATTGCGCGCGCCAAGTCCTATGGGTTTGACTTCGGGCTGGGCCAGCAGGGTGCGCGCCAGCAGTTCGGCCTGGGACGCGTCGACCGAGATCTCGAAACCGTCTTCACCGGTGTAGCCGCTGCGCGTGATGAAGCAGGCAACAGTGGCTGCGCCGCAGGCCACGTCGAAAGCGCCGCCGGTCATGAACACCAGCTGGGACACACCGGGCGCGAGCCGCGCCAGGGCGGTGACGGCCTGCGGGCCTTGCAGCGCCAGCAGGGCTTTTTCCGGCATGGGGATGACCTGGCAGCGCGCGCCGATTTTGGCTTCAATGTGCGCCATGTCGCCGACCTTGCAGGCGCCGTTGACAATGACAAAAATATCTGTTCCCCGGTTCACGAACATCAGGTCGTCGATGATGCCGCCCGCATCGTTGAGCAGCAGGCCGTAGCGCTGCTTGCCCACGGGCAGACTGATCACGTCCACTGGCATGAGCGACTCGAAGGCCGCTGCAGCGTCGGCGCCGACCAGGCGCAGCTGGCCCATGTGCGACACGTCGAACAGACCGGCGGCGCTGCGCGTGTGCTGGTGTTCGGCCACCAGACCGGCGGGGTATTGCACCGGCATGGAGTAACCGGCAAAGGGCACCATGCGCGCACCGAGTTCCAGGTGCAGGGCGTTCAGGGGCGTGAGGTTCAGTTCGGAAGTGGACACGACAGGCTTTCAGGGCACGAGCCAATGGCTCTGGGCAACACGAATTACCGTGTTGTGCTGCCCTCGCTGTCCGCTTTACCTGAGAGATTCGCCTGGCGATGCAGGGTTGCTCCTTCGGTGGACCGCATGCTGGTGCGGTCTCTCTCCAGTGAGGAAACGCCTCTTTCAAGGCGCGTTGTCAGTCCTTTTGCCTGAGCGTTCAGAGTCTGCTTTGGCAAACTTCCTGCGCCTTCGGCGGCACTTGCGCGAAGTGCTCTCTCCTGACCTTGTGAATTCTAACCGCTGCCTTGCGTCGCCTGCAGTGCTCAGTTCAGCGGCGTCATCAGGTCGTAGTCCCACAGGCGCTGTATCAGTCCCAGTTCGTCCAGCGGATTCAGGAAGTAGCGGTACAGGCTCTTGCCCGCCAGGGTCTCGTTGCTTCTGCCGCCGAATTGGCGGATCTGCTCCTCGGCGTAGTCCAGATCAAGCGCCAGCAGCACGCTGGCCGAGCCGGGCGCGCCGCTACGCTGTCCCAGGCGCTTGAAGCCCAGGGTGTTCTCGTAGAAGCGCGCCTGCCGTGGCCTGACCGCGATCACGATCCAGTTGCAGCCGGCCATGGTGGCGCAGACGTAGGCGATGCTGAACAGGCCGGCCAGCACTTCCTTGGCGTTGCCGGCGCGCCGGTTCAGCGACAGCTGCGTGAGTTCCAGCAGGCTGGCGCTGCGATGCGCGCGTAGCGTGTCAAGTTCGGTCCGGTAGAGCTTGTCGGCCATGAGCCCCGCAGGCCCGTCCTGGCCCAGCGTGAGCGTTCCCATGGGACGGTTGTGCCGGCTTTCCACCAGCAGGGTGACGCGGTCCGGCTTTTCCTCGAAGGGCGCGGGCTCCAGGCTGGCCTTATAGACCCGTGCGCCGTACATCCGGCTCACCAGCAGGCTCGCGCATTGGTGGTCCTGCTCGCTGCGCGCAAAGCGGATGTGGAAGGATTCGGCGGCGTTGTGGCTGTCGAGTTTCGTCGCGAGTTCGGTGCGGCTGACATCCAGTGCCGAAGACTCCCGCGCGAAGTGAAACACGGTGCGATCTTCGCGCAACAGGGGTGCGCGGTGAGAACCATTCTGGATGGACGAGCTGAACATGACGATCTCCCTGGATGCGGGTCATAAGCCTTTGACCCCGATGTTGCGGTGTGCGGTGACTTGGAGAGATCGTCGCATCAAGCGCGGCGCAGGGGTGCAACCGTGTGTAACCGACCGCCGAGGCCCGTGCCGAGCAGGCACCGGCTACCCGTCACAAATTGTCACCAATCAGTCTTGCACCTTGCCGCGTGAACTCTTGATGTCGGAGCGCTGGCTCTTGCCCTCCAGGCGGCGCTGTTTCGAGCCGTAGGTGGGCTTGGTGGGGCGGCGCACGCGCGGCGGCGTGGCAACGCTTTGCACCAGCTCGTGCAGGCGCGACAGCGCATCCATGCGGTTCATCTCCTGAGTGCGGTGCTGCTGCGCCTTGAGCACCAGCACGCCATCCTGCGTGATGCGGCTGTCGCGCAAGCACAGCAGGCGTTCCTTCACGTCCACGGGCAGGGACGAGGCCGGGATGTCAAAGCGCAGATGGATGGCGCTGGACACCTTGTTCACGTTCTGGCCGCCTGCGCCCTGGGCCCGGATCGCCGTGATGTCGACCTCGGATTCGGGGATGATGATGGGCGTGGTCATGGGCACGAGGCTGTGTGGTCAAGGTGATGAAGTATTGTCGCTGCCCCGTTAAACTGGGGTGCGCTTGTGACTTTGGCAAGCAAGGAGTTTCCCTTGAAGACCCGATCCCCCGCAGCCCTGCCCATCTACACCCCGGCCGAGGAACTGGCCAACAGCCTGAGCCACGCCGCCGGCATTGTGCTTTCGATTGCGGGTCTGGCCGTGCTGGCCTCGTTTGCCACGCTGTACGGCGACGTCTGGCACATCGTGTCGTGCAGCATCTTTGGCGCCTCGCTGATCCTGAACTACACCGCCTCCACCGTGTACCACAGCGTGCGCGGCGAGCGGCTCAAGCAGCGCCTGCGAGCCTTTGACCATTCGGCCATCTTCCTGCTGATCGCCGGCAGCTACACGCCCTTCATGCTGGTGAACCTGCGCGGCCCCTGGGGCTGGTCGCTGCTGATCGGCGTCTGGAGCATTGCCGCACTGGGCATCACGCTGCGCCTGCTGCTCAGGGGGCGTTTCCATGGCCTGGTGGTGAGCCTGTACATCGCCATGGGCTGGGCCGTGGTGATCGCCATCCAACCCATGCTCGAGCATGTCGCCACGGGCGGCATGCTGTTGCTCGCAGCGGGCGGACTGGCTTATACGCTGGGCGTGATCTTCTACAAGTGGAAGCGCCTGCCCTACCACCACGCCATCTGGCATGGCTTTGTGTTGCTGGGCAGCGCGTTTCATTTCTTCTCCGTGCTGTTCTACGTCATTCCCTGGCCCAAGGCCGCGGCATGAGGTGCCGCGAGGGCGGCGACCCAACTCAGCGGTAGAACAGGGTCGGCAGCCACATCGTCAGCGGCGGCCACAGCGCCGCGATCAACAGGTCGATCAGGGAGACGATGACCAAGGGCCAGACGGCGCGCGAAATCTTTCCCAGCGACACGTCGGCAATGCCGCAGGCCACGAACAGGCAGATGCCCACCGGTGGCGTCAACATGCCGATGGCCAGGTTCACCACCACCAGCACGCCGAACTGCACCGGATCGACCTGCATCTGCGGCGTCAGCATGGCCAGCACCGGCACCAGCAGCAGCAGGGCGGCGGTGGTCTCCATGACACAGCCGACGATCAGCAGCAGCCCCATCACCAGCAGCAGCAAGCCGGTGGGCGGCAGCGACAGTGAATTGACAAACACATCGAGCAGATGCGCGGCCTGCTGCATGGCCAGCAGCCAGCCAAAGATCTTGGCCATGGCGATGATGAAGAGGATTCCGCCGGCGGCGACTTGCGAGCGCATGATGAGGCCCGGCAATTCCTCCCAGGCCAGTTCGCGGTTGATCACGGTGCCAACCAGCAGGGCGTAGAACACCGCCAGCGCGGCGGCTTCGGTCACGGTCACGGTGCCGGTCAGGATGCCGCCCAGCACCACCACCGGCGCGCCCATGGACCAGAACGCCGCCCGTCCGGTCACCAGCACCTTGTTCCAGCTGAAGGGTTCGCGCAATCCATAGCCCTTGCGCCAGGAGATCCAGACCGCCACGGTCAGGAAGGACAGGCCGAGCAGCACGCCGACCAGCATGCCGCCGGCGAACAGCTGCGAGATCGAGATGTTGGTCATGAAGCCGAAGATCACCATGGGAATCGACGGCGGGATGATGATGCCGATGGAGCCGCCGGCCGCGACCACGGCCGCAGCAAATGCCGGCGGATAGCCCTGGCGGATCATGGCCGGGATCACCACGCCACCGATCGCCGCCGTGTCGGCCGCAGCCGAACCGGAAATGCCGGCGATAATCATCGAGGCCACGATCGCCGCCGCAGCCAGCCCACCCGGAGCCCAGCCGACCAGGCTGTTGCAGAACTCGATCAGCCGGCGCGAGATGCCGCCGACCTCCATGATGGAGCCGGCGATCATGAACAGCGGCACGGCCAGCAGGTCGAAGGAGTCGACGCCGGAGAAAAGTTGCTGGACCACGGTCTGCCCCAGCGCGGAGAACGCGACCGTGTCGGGGAACACGCCGTGCGTGACGGTAAGTCCAATGGCCGGCAGTCCGATGGACAGGGCAATCGGCAGGCCCAGCGCCATCAGCAGGAACATCAGGCCAAACAGCAGAATGATGATCATGGCTTCACCTGCCGGCTCTTGGTCATGTCGGCCAGCATGTGCAGCAGGAAGATCGCGGCGGACAGGGGCACGACGGAAATGGGAATCGACATCGGCATCTGCACCGCGGTCGAGGTCTGCTCCCAGGAGTTCACGGTGTAGATCGCGCCGTACCAGGCGATCAGGCTGAAGCAGCCCAGATTGAGCACCTGCAGTCCGCGCAGCACGGCTGTTTCGAACAACAGGCCAAAACGCGCGCCAAAGCCCGCCAGGCCGATGAAGTGCGCGCGCTTGTAGGCGACCGTGGCGCCGAGAAAGGTGGTCGCCACCAACAGGTAACGGCCGATCTCTTCGGACCAGCTCAGCGAATGGCCGAAGTAGCGCGCCAGCACCTGGATGAACAGGATGATGGAAATGGCGACGCCGGCCACCAGCAACAATTTTTCGACCAGGCCATTGACCCGCTCGCTGAGCGACATCAGCCCGTGGTGCAGACGCATGGAGACTCCCCAAAAAAAAGACGGCGTGGCACAGCGCCACGCCGGATACCGACCGACCGCCTTATTTGACGGTCTTGCGGATCTCGTCAACGATCTTCTTGGTGTCGCCGCTCAGGGATGCGTAGACGGGTTCGGTCTTGGCACGGAAGGCGGCGAAGTCAGGGGCGTCCACGACCTGCATGCCGGCGGTCTTCAGAGCGGCGAGTTGGCTGGCCTCGTTGTCGCGCACAAAACGGCGCCCGGCCAAGGAAGCGGTCTTGGCCGCGTCCATGAAGACTTTGCGATCGGCGGCCGGCAGTTTGTCCATGAAGGCCTTGCTGCCCACGAACACCAGCGCGGAATACACGTGGCGGGTCATGGACAGGTATTTCTGGCCGGCTTCATTGAGCTTGGCGGCGGAAATCACGGAGATGGGGTTTTCCTGGCCATCGAGCACGCCCTGTTGCAGTTGCGTCGTGATGGGCCAGGCCATGGGCGTCGGATTCGCGCCAATGGCGCGCCAGATTGCCAGGTGCGTGGGCGATTCCATGGTGCGAATTTTCATGCCCTTGAGATCGTCCGGCCCGCTGACCGCGCGCTTGGAGTTGGTGACGTTGCGAAAGCCGTTGTCCAGAAAGTGCATGCCGACCAGGCCGACTTTGTCGAAGCGCTTGAGCAGGTCCTGGCCGATGGGGCCGTCAAGCACCTTGTCCGTCGCCTCGTAGGAGTTGAACAGAAAGGGCATCTCCAGCGCCTTGATCTCCGGCACAAAGGCTTCCACCGGACCGGTGGTGCACACGCTCATCTGCACCGTGCCCAGTTGCAGTTGCTGCAGCACCTGGGTCTCGCTGCCCAGCGCGGCCGAGTGGTGGATGACCACGTCGTACTTGCCGGGCAGTGCGCGGTCGAGCTCTTCCTTGAACTTCGTGGCGGCGATGGTGTGGACGAAGTTCGGCGCCGTGACGATGCCGATGTTCACCTTTTCGGCGGCCATGGCCGGCAGTCCCAGGCTCAGGCCGATGGCGCAGACGACGCCGGTCAATGTGCGAGAAATGAGTTTCATGTATTGTCCCCTGATGAGTTATTTATTTGGGCTTGCGCGCCTTCGATTCTAGGGGTAGTTTTTTCACCAGGTCCACCGAATCGGCCGCGCGCATAAGCTGCCTTGCGTCCACTTATTTCATTTTCGACTGGTCGCCGAACACCCCCCAGACCAGCTGCCCGGGTTTCACGTATTTCTTCCAGACGGCGTTGACCTGTTCCACGCTCAGCGCGGCGATCAGCGCGTCGTTCTTTTCACGCGCGTCGCGCGCAAAGTCGAACTCCAACTGGCCCGACATGAAGCCCATGGCCCAGCCGTCACCACTGCGACCGCGCAGCCGGTCGGCCAGGTACTCGCGCTTGAATTTCTCCACTTCGGCGGCTGTGAAGCCTGCGTCCAGCGAGCGCGCCAGTTCCTCGCGCAGCGCGGCTTCTGCGGCGCCGACGTTTTGCGGCGCCACTTCGGCGCTCAGTGACACCGTGCCGCTGCGCTCGTAGGAGCTGGCGTTGAACCCCGCGCCGGCGCTGTAGCTCAGGCCACCGGTTTCGCGCAGTCGCACCCACAGGCGCGAACCCGGGCCGCCACCGAAGACGCGGCTGGCCAACTCCATGGCGAAGTAGTCCGGCTCCATGCCCAGGGCGGAAACCGGCACGGCGTGGTAGGCGCGCAGGTTCACATTGGTCTTGTCGGGCGTGTCGAACACCAGGCGCGCCGGCTTGCGTTCCACCATGGGCTGCTCCACCCGCTTCCAAGTCTCGGTGGCCTTCCAGCTGTCGAGCGCGGTGGCGAGCAAGGGCAGGTATTCCTTGGGGTTCACCGGTCCCAGCAGGCTGATCTGGGCGTTCTGCGCGCCGTAGAACCGCTTGTAGAAGTCGTAGGACTGATCACGCGTGACCGATTTCAATTCCTGCAGCCACTCCTCCAGCGTGTGCTGGTAGCGCGTGTCGCCCTTGGGGTAGGGGTTGCCGTAACGGCCCCAGGCATTGTTCGCCTGCGCCGACTTGTCATTGATCTGGCCTTCCAGTCCCTTGATCTGTGCAGCACGCATCTCTTCGAATTCCTTTTCCGGAAAATTGGACTCCTTCAACGCGTGCAGGGCCAGTTCCAGCGCGGGCTTGAAGTTGTCCTTCTTGACGGTGAGCGACAAGGCGCCGCCGGTCTCGGAAAAATTCATGCTCAACACCGCACCCACTTTGACCAGTGCGTCCTGGATTTCCTGGCGCGTCATCTTTGGGGTGCCGCGCAACAGCATGGGTCCGACAAAATTGGCCGGCCCGTCCTGGCCGCGCAGCGCTTGCAGGTTGCCGAACTTGAACGCGATGTTCAACTGCACCAGATCACCGCGCACGGGCTTCTCCAGCGCGGCGGTCTTGATGCCGGCGGCGGTTGGCGCGAACAGCACCTTGTCGTGCAGCGACGGGATGCTGAAGTCAAAGGCCACGGACTCCATGCCTTTTTCGTTCAAGCTGAAGCCGCTCAGGTAGGCTGCCGCGTCGGGCATCTGGATGGCTGGCGCGCGCTGTGGCGCCTTGGTGGGGATGAGTTGGCCCAGCGTGCGGTTGTCTGCCAGGAGGTAGCTGCGCGCCACCCGGTTAACGTCGTCCAGGCTCACGCTCTTCATGCGTTCGCGTCCGACAAAGACGGCGCGCCAGTCACCCGCCACTTCCATCGCCATGGCGCCATTCGCCACCGCAGCAGCGTTGGCAAAGGCGAGTTCCAGGCCCTTGTTGATCTTGGCTTTGGCGCGGTCGAATTCCTCCTGTGTGATCGGCTCCCTGGCGACGTTTTCCACGATGTCCAGCAGCAGCTTCTGGCGCGCAGCGGGCTCATCGTCCGGCCCGAAGACGGTGCCGAACATGATGCTGCCGGCTTCGCGCTGCGCGTTGGCGCCGGCGAAGACGGCCTGTGCCAGCTTGGCCTCGACCAGCGCCTTGTGCAGGCGCCCAGATGGCACGTCGCCCAGTGCCGTGGCCAGCACCGCCAGCGCGATGCTGTCGGGGTGCAGCGCCGCCGGTGCGTGGTAACTGGTCAGGATCAGTTGGCTGCTGGAGGGGCGGCGCACCACGACGGAATGTTCTCCGTCCTGCACCGGTTCGAGCGTGTAGGTGCGGGCCATCGGCAGAGCGGGTTTGGCGACGGCGCCGAGCGATTTTTCCACCGCGGCCAGGGTCTGCGCCACATCGAACTTGCCGGCGACGATGAGCACGGCGTTGTCGGGGCGGTAGTAGCGACTGTAGAAGGCCTGCAGGCTGGCAATGTCCACGTTCTCGATGTCGGACTTGGCGCCAATCGTGGACTTGCCGTAGGCGTGCCACTGGTAGGCGGCGCGTGCCATGCGCTGCGACAGCGCCTGGAAGGGGTTGTTCTCGCCGATCTCGAACTCGCTGCGCACGACCGTCATCTCGCTGTCCAGGTCCTTCTTGGCGATGAAGCTGTGCACCATGGCATCGGCCTGCCAGCCCAGGTACCAGTTGAGTGACTCCTGGTTCGACACCATGGTGGCGAAGTAGTTCGTGCGGTCGGCCGTGGTCGTGCCGTTGAAGGTGAAGCCGCGTTGGCGGAATTCGGCTTTCGGGTCGGCTGTGGTTGGCGATCCCTTGAAGATCAGGTGCTCCAGCAAATGCGCCATGCCGGTTTCGCCGTAGCCTTCATGGCGCGAGCCCACCAGGTAAGTGAGGTTGACGGTGACGCGGTCGTCGGCCACATCGGGCGCCAGCAGTACCTTGAGGCCATTGGCGAGGCGGTATTCGGTGATGCCTTCAACCGTCTGGACGCGGGTCACGGCTTGCGGCGCAGCCGCCAGGGTCTGTGCGATGGACTGCGTCGCCGTCAACGCGGTAAACAGGATGGCTGCGACGCTTCGGCCAGGCCAGGCGTTGCTGAATTCAAACAATGGCATGAGATGTCCCTTGTGGTGATCGAAACCCAAATCTGGGCTGGATTGTTGCAAATTTCATGGCATGCAGTTTCGCGCGTCGAACTGACCGCATACGGGAACCACGTTCAGCGCCACGTGCGCCAGCTCCTGCGCGTCTGCGGGCAGGTGGGCGAACGCCGCCCAGTTGCGGTTGATGCCGCGTTGCAAAAATTCCCGATGCGTCGTCTCCCCGACCCGAAGCAACAGCATGGCGCGGTTGTCCCGTCCGGTGCGGTAGCTGTCGATGCTCCACGCTCCTGCGGTGATCTGCCCGGTCGGGCCGTGCAGGTAGAACTGGCCCTGGTCGCCCACCAGCAACAGCCACAGGTGCGCGTCCTCGGGCAAGGTCGTTGTTCCGCTCAGACGAAGCGGCACATCCGCCCCATCGCAAAAGCGCCCGCCATCGGGAACGTTCGCCCCGCCGTGGGTTTCCAGGCCAGTCATGGTGAATCCCTTGTCCGCAGCGGTACTGGGACGCTGTTTGACCCAGCACTGATCGAAGTTCACCGCTGTCGCAAAGTAGCCGGGGAGCAGCCAGGGCGCGAGCAGTACCAACGCCACCAGCGCCAGCGATTTGCGCGTTCTTCGCAGCACGCTGCGCGCCGGGCTTGCCGGCAACAGGCCTCTTGGTTCAAGCGAACGAAGGTTTTGCATGATCAGGCTCCGTATTCCATGGCGCGCCAGCGCTTCAGACCGCTGCGGTACAGCAGCACAGGCAGGGCAAAGGCCAGTGCCATGATGGCCAGGGAGGTGGCTGTGGAGAAGTCCACGAACAGGAAGAAATCTGCCACCGAAGTTGCCAGCGCCAGCAGCATGAACGCGATCAGGATGACCGGATCGACGCCGGGCGTCTGACTGCGCCGGGGGATGCGCCAAAACACCAGGCTGGCGCAGACCGAAATGCTCCACAGCAGCAACACCGCCAACAGCAGCAGTTTGAGCCACGGCGTGCCCAGCAGCGGCACGATCACACAGGTCGGCGCCAGGATGACGCCCGCGCCCAGCAGGCTCAGCGTGAGCATCCTGCCAAACAATATTTCCGGCAATGTGCTGCGCCGCCATTGCCCGGGCAACAGCAGTGCGCGGCCCAAGGACCTGGTTTGCACGACAGGCGCCAGCAGCGGCGTCACGCTGGCGATGAAGGTCAGCATGCCAAAGGGAACGCCGGCCAACTTCATGACGCTCGTCGGGTCGCCCAGCCAGGCATTGGCGTTGGGTAAGAGCAGCACAAGCAGGCAAAGGATGACGGGGCCGAGGACGCCGGTGCACAGGGCCAGCAGGCCCGGCGAGAACACCAGAAATTCCAGGCGTAAACGGTTCTTGTCGTGGGATCGTTCGAGCATGCCGGACAAGGTCCAGTTGCCGAGCAGGTTGCCCCGTCTGCTTTGCTCCTCCATCACGCCAAAGCTGGAGACGGCTTGAGCACGGTCGTTGGGGAGCAGCCAGGCGAAGCTGGGCCAGGTCAGCGGCCCTGCCAGCAAACAGGCCAGCGTCAACAGGTTGACACCCGGCAACTCATCCTGCAGCGGCGTTGCGAGCCAGTCGCGAAAACCTGCGCTCACCAGCACCGTGACGGGCAGCAACCAGGACGCGGCGAACAGCGCCAGCCGCAGCAGTTTTTCGCGCCCCATCTTCATGCCCAGAGCGCGCTGGCTCACGCCCATCAGGAAGCCCGAACCCATCAGTCCATACGCCAACAACGGCGTCCAGCGCATCCATGGCAGCGCGCCGGCGCTCAGTTCGCCCCAGGGGTGGAAAAGCGGGACGGGCGCCCAGATAAGCAGGCCCAGCATCGTACCAACCGCCAGCAGTCGACGGCTGTAGCCGGGGATGGTTTGTCTGGCCTGTCGGTGGCTCAAACCGGCCATGGTTGATCCCAGCAGCATCGCTGTCCACCAGCACAGCAGCAGCGAGCCGGCTGCGACCACGGCGCTGCCCTTGATGCCGGGCTCGTCCGTTCCCCAGAGTTGCGCCAGCAGCGGCATGCTGACCAGCAGGGCACACAAGAGGGACAGCAAGACGCTGCGCCCCAGCAGGGTACGCAGGATCGCCGCATAGACCTTCACGACACCAACTCCACAAACAGCGCGTCCAGGTTCATGGCGGCGGGCTGGGCACCCGCAGGCAGCAGCGACAGATCAAACTGTCGCGTGTCGATGACGGCGGTGACGCCGTCGGCGCGCACATGCTGCGCCAGCAAGCCGGGCACTTCGGGGAGCCGTTGCTGCAGTTGCACACGCTGCACTTTTTCCACCAACACATCCCATTCGTCGGCCAGCAGGATGCGCCCCTCCTTCATCAGCACCAGGTGCGTGATGATGCGTTCCAGGTCGCTGAGCAAGTGGCTGGAGATGAGCACGGTGCGACCCGGCGCGTCGTCAAACAGCGTGCGCATGAACTCGCGCCGCATCAAGGGGTCCAGGCTGGCCACCGGTTCGTCCAGCAGCAGCAACTCGGGCGCGTGCCCCAGCGCCTGCAGCAGCGCCAGCTTCTGCTTTTGCCCCAGCGACAGTGCCATGATCTTTTGCTTCGGATCCAACGTCCATTTGGTCAGCCACTGCGTCACACGCTGCGTGTGCCACGCGGGGTAGAAGGCGCCGATGTAGTCCAGGTACTGCCACCTTCATCCACTCGATCAGTTCAGGCGTTTGCGCCACGTAGCCCAAGCGGGCGCGCACGCCGTCGCTCAAGTCGGTAGGGTCCTCGCCCAGCAGGCGGATGGCGCCGCTCTGCGGCAGTGTCAAACCCAGCAGGCAGCGCATCAGGCTGGTCTTGCCCGCGCCATTGGCGCCCACCAGTCCCACGACCGAGCCGCGCGGCAGGCTCAGGTTCACGTCCTTGAGCACCGCCTGGTTCTTGTAGGACAGGTTCAGACCGCTGACCTGAACCGGGTCCGTGGCATCGGCTGCTGCGTCCTCGTCGAACAGGCTCGCAGCGGGACGGGTCTGGGTGTCGAGCATCATTTTTTTTCTCCTTCGAATTCGTGCTTGAACAGCGCCAGGGCATCGCGCATCGGAACTTCCAGTTGCCGCGCGTGCTGGGCGGCGGCCTGCACGCTGGGGCGCAGCAGTTCCAGCCGCTCATTCAGTTGACGCTTGGGCTGGCTGTGCGCGACCACCATGCCCAGACCGCGCTGGCGCGTGGCCAGTCCTTCGGCCTCGAGCAGGCTGTAGGCCTTGGAGACGGTCATGGGGTTCACCGTGTGCTGCGCGGCTACGGCGCGCACCGAGGGCAGGTCGTCGCCCGGTTTGAGCTGACCGCCCGCCACCATGCGGCGCACCTGATCGATGATCTGGCGGTAGATCGGCACCGAGGCGCTGGGGTTGATGTCGAAAAGCATTTTGAAAATCTAGTGTCTTATACTAATAATACACTAGATTTCAAGGAGGGCAACAGTCAACTAGAAGAGCGGGGAAAAAGGGACTTCCGGGCAGCGTGGTTTGAGCAACGCTCTCGGTCAGTTTTCAATACGATATCAACAGCATGGATCGCCACGGCCTTGGGCCTCGCGATGACGGCTGGGTTGGTTCATCGAAACGGGTCGGTTAACGGAGGGTCTCCCGAACCCGGGTCGATACCGCACACGGACCAAGAACCACGGTCTCGTCATTGCGAGCCGCGTGCCTTTAGCCGCGAGGCACTTGGGCTGTGGCGAGGCGTGGCAATCCAGATTACATATCCACGTAGTTGGGTCCGCCGCCCCCTTCGGGCGTGACCCAGACGATGTTTTGCGTCGGGTCCTTGATGTCGCAGGTCTTGCAGTGCACGCAGTTTTGCGCATTGATCTGCAACTGGTCGGCGCCGCTGGCGTCCTTGATGAACTCGTACACGCCTGCCGGGCAGTAGCGCGCCTCCGGGCCTGCGTACTTGGCCAGGTTCAGGCTCACCGGCACGCCGGCGTTCTTCAGGGTCAGGTGCGCCGGCTGGTTCTCGGCGTGATTCGTGTTGCTCAGGAATACGCTGGAGAGCTTGTCGAAGGTCAGCTTGCCGTCGGGGCGCGGGTACTCGATGCGCGGGCAATCGGCCGCCGGCTTGAGGTAGAGGTGGTCGGCCTGCGTGCGGTGCACGGTCCATGGCACATGGCCTTGCAGCGCGAACTGCTCCAGCCCGGTCATGATGGTGCCGACCGTGCGGCCGTACTTGAACCATTGCTTGAAGTTGCGCGAGCTGTGCAGTTCGGTGTGCAGCCAGCTGCGCTCGAAGGCAGCCGGGTAGGCGGCGAGTTCGTCGCGCTCGCGTCCGGCCGTGACGGCGTCATAGGCCGCTTCGGCCGCCAGCATGCCCGACTTGATGGCCGAGTGGCTGCCCTTGATGCGGCTGGCATTGAGGAAGCCGGCTTCGCAGCCGACCAGCGCGCCGCCGGGGAACACAAGCTTGGGCAGGCTCAGCAGGCCGCCGGCGGTGATGACGCGCGCGCCGTAGCCGATGCGCTGCGCCGGCTTGTGGCCTTGCGCACCTTCGAAGTACCAGCGGATGTTGGGGTGTGTCTTGAAGCGCTGGAACTCCTCGAAGGGGCTCATCCAGGGGTTGCTGTAGTTCAGCCCCACGACCAGGCCAATGGCGAGCTTGTTGCCCTCCATGTGGTACATGAAGGAGCCGCCATAGGTCTGCTCGTCCAGCGGCCAGCCTGTGCTGTGCAGCACCAGTCCCGGGGTGTGGCGCGCCGGGTCGATCTCCCACAGCTCCTTGATGCCGATGGCGTAGCTTTGCGGATCCTTGCCCTCGTCCAACTTGAATTTGGCGATGACCTGCTTGCCCAGATGGCCGCGCGCGCCTTCGGCGAAGATGGTGTATTTGCCCAGCAACTCCATGCCGATCTGGAATTCTCCGGTGGGCACGCCGTCCTTGCCCACGCCCATGTTGCCCGTGGCCACGCCCTTGACCGAGCCGTCCTCGGCGTACAGCACCTCGCCCGCGGCAAAGCCGGGGAAGATCTCCACGCCCAGGCTTTCGGCCTGCTGCGCCATCCAGCGCGTCACGTTGGCCAGGCTGATGACGTAGCTGCCGTGATTGTGCATGCTCTTGGGCAGCACAAAGCCCGGCGTGCGCCAGGCCGATGTCTCGCCCAGGAACAGCATGATGTCCTCGGTCACCGGCTGGTCCAGCGGGCAGCCGAGTTCCTTCCAGTTGGGGAACAGCTCGTTCATGGCGATCGGGTCCATGACGGCGCCGCTCAGGATGTGGGCACCCGGTTCCGAGCCTTTTTCCAGCACCACGACCGAGATGTCCTTGCCCTTGGCTGCAGACAACTGCTTGAGCCTTATGGCGGTGGCGAGTCCGGCCGGGCCGCCCCCTACCACCACCACGTCGTAGTCCATGCTTTCGCGTGGACCGTACTGGGCCAGGATTTCTTCAGATGTCATGGGAGCCTCTCGAGATTAGTCTTTGGAGTGTGCCGCAGGATGGCCGGCCACCCTGTCTGCTGCGTGACCAATTCTATGCCGCGCTCGCGTACCATCGAAGCTTCGATCCTCTAGCTTTTTCGGAGATTATTCATGGCCTACACCATCGACCTGTCGGGTCGCATCGCTTTTGTCACCGGCGCGTCCAGCGGCCTGGGGGCGCAATTTGCCCGCACCCTGGCCCGTGCCGGAGCCGCCGTGGTACTGGCCAGCCGCCGCACGGACCGGCTCAAGGAACTGCGCGCCGAGATCGAGGGCGAGGGCGGCGACGCCCATGTGGTGGAACTCGACGTGACGGACCAGGGATCCATCAAGGCGGCGGTGGCGCGCGCCGAGACCGAGGTCGGCTCCATCGACATCCTGGTGAACAACTCGGGCGTGAGCACCACGCAGCGCATCCAGGAAGTCTCGCCCGACGACTACGACTTCATCTTCGACACCAACGTCAAGGGCGCCTTCTTCGTGGCGCAGGAGGTCGGCAAACGCATGCTGGCGCGCGCCAAGGGCGCAGCACCTGGCAGCTACACCGGCGGGCGCATCATCAACATCGCCTCCATGGCGGGCCTGAAGGTGCTGCCGCAGATCGGCGTGTACTGCATGAGCAAGGCCGCGATGATCCAGATGACCCGCGCCATGGCCATGGAGTGGGGCAAGTTCGGCATCAACGTGAACGCCATCTGCCCGGGCTACATTGACACCGAAATCAACAACCACCATTGGCAGACCGAGGCCGGGCAAAAGCTTGTCGCCATGCTGCCGCGCAAGCGTGTCGGCAAGCCCGAGGACCTGGACGCGCTGATCGTGCTGCTGGCCAGCGCGCAAAGCCATTTCGTGAACGGCGCCATCATCGCGGCCGACGACGGTTTTGCAATCTGAGGGCGATGGCCCCTTTCCATGAACATACGCCGATTCGTGGGAAAAACCACGCGTCACTGCGAGGCCGCAGGCCGTGGCAGTCCATCGTTGGATGCTGCTGAAGTCATGGATCGCCACGCTGCGCTCGCGATGACGAAACCCGGGTTAACACGCAACCCGCCATGACAATGGCGCCGTGCTGAAGGGCGTCCTGGCCGGCCTGGCCGCCGGGGCCTTGTGGGGCCTGGTTTTCATCGCGCCGCGCATGGCCACGGCGATCTCGTCGGTGGACCTCACGGCCGGGCGCTTTCTGTCTTTCGGACTTCTCTCGACGCTGTTGTTGCTCGGCCGGCGTTCCCATCGTTGGCCCAAAGCGGCACAGGCGCGTGCTGCGCTGGGCTTGAGCGTGCTGGGCTTCACCGGTTATTACTTGCTGCTGGTGCTGGCCATCCACGACGCCGGCAGCGAGGTGCCCACGCTCATCATCGGCACCATACCGATCTGGATGATGCTGCTCGGTCGTCCCCTGGGTCTGCGCTGGGCGGCGCTGCTGCCGGGACTGCTGTTCACGCTGGGGGGACTGGGGTTGATGATCGTCGCCACCGATGGCCTGGCGTCGCTGGCTGCAGCCGCTGCCCCTGTGCATTACTGGCGCGGCGTGCTCTGGGCCGTGCTTGCCATGTTGTGCTGGACCGCCTTTGGTCTGCTGAATTCAGTCTGGCTGAAACGCCACCCCGAGGTGAGTGCCACCGAATGGACCAACTGGTTGGGTGTGGCCACCGGCGCCGGGGCCCTGCTGATGTGGCTTGTCGCCGGCACGCCGGCGTCCGTGCTGCTGGCGTCCGACGGCTGGCAACTGGCGGCGGCGCTGTGTGTCGCCACCGGCGTGGGCTCGGCCTGGCTGGCAACGATCCTGTGGAACGTGGCCAGCCGCCACATGAGCGCCAGCCTGTGCGGTCAGCTGATCGTGAGCGAAACCGTGTTCGGCCTGCTCTATTCCTTCATGCTGGACGGGCATTGGCCGACGTGCCTGCAACTCTGGGCCTGCGCGTTGTTCGTGCTGGGCATCATGGCCTCCGTGCGTGCACACACCTGAGGCATTCAGTTACGGCTGTGAGATGCAGTGAAGGTTCCGTCGCGAGCGCGCCGAGATTGGGTTGAGGCGCGCAGCCGTACTCCCGTACGGCGAGCACCACAGGCCCAGGATCGGTGGGCGCAGCAGGAAGATTCGTGGCATCTCAAGGGTGCAAGACCTTGGCGACAGGATTGCTCCGTAGCCGGAACGCATCCGGCAAGCCCGATCCCAGCAGGGGCCGCAGGTACAGGCGGAAGGCGTCGGTCACATCGGTGCCGTTGGCGGTGATGAACTCGTCTTCCATGACGCGCGTTTTGCCGGCCACGGCTTGCAGCGGCAGCAGTTCGTAGTCAACCGAGTAAAAGCCGGTGCGCTTGATCGCCACCGAGCCGCTCTTGCCGCCCCACATGGCGAACTGCACGGCCTTCTCGCCGACTTCGCGCGCTTCGCGCTGATCCACGTCGGACACGCAGCCGATAAAGGAGCGCTGCAGGTAACCCAGGGTGTCGCCGCGCACGCGCTTGATGCCCAGTTTGCTCTTGATCTCCTCGCACAACAGGTCGGCCAGCGCGCCATTGCCCGAGAGCTGCACATTGCCATGCGCGTCGTGTTCCATGTCCTTGGCCAGCAGCGCGGCCATGGGGGTGCCCGAACTGTCGTGTATGCCTTCGGACACGGCGATCACGCAGCGTCCGAGCCGGTCGTAGGTGGCTTTCACGTCGGCCAGGAAACGCTCCAGATTGAAGGTGCGCTCGGGCATGTAGATCAGGTGCGGGCCGTCGTCCGGGAACTTCTTGCCTAAAGCGGAAGCCGCAGTCAGGAAGCCCGCATGACGACCCATGATGACGCCAACGTAAACCCCCGGCAGGGCCGCATTGTCCAGATTGGCGCCGGCAAAGGCCTGGGCCACG
Organism: uncultured beta proteobacterium; assembly: GCA_903830985.1. GTDB lineage: Bacteria > Pseudomonadota > Gammaproteobacteria > Burkholderiales > Burkholderiaceae_C > CAIKVZ01. The sequence goes on along the minus strand of CAIKVZ010000225.1, from coordinate 61,812 downwards.
AAGCGCGCCGCCGACGGAAAGCCCGGCGTGTGGTCGTTGCCCACCAGGTCGTTGTCGATGGTCTTGGGAATGTGCACACAGACCAGGGGGTAGCCGGCCGACAGCGCCTGCTCGCTGACGATGCGCACCGTGTCTGACGAGTCGTTGCCGCCGATGTAGAAGAAATGACCGATTTCGTGTGCCTGCAGCACCTTGAAGATCTCCTGGCAGTACTTGATGTCGGGTTTGTCGCGCGTCGAGCCCAGGGCCGAGGAAGGCGTGTTGGCCACCATTTCCAGGTTGTGGCTGGTCTCCTGCGTCAGGTGCACGAAGTCTTCGTTGATGATGCCGCGCACGCCGTGGCGCGCGCCATAGACATGTTCGATGCCGCGAAAGCGCCTTGCTTCCAGCGCTACGCCCACCAGCGACTGATTGATCACCGCTGTGGGGCCGCCGCCCTGTGCGACCAGAATTTTTCCCGATGCCATGCTGACTCCTGTGTTTGCTTGCTTGAACGCCGAAATCGATCCTAACACCGGCCGGGGCGCTACCATGGGGTACATGCCTGCCCGCAACTCAAAGCCCGAACAAATGAAATTTGAAATTCCCGAAACCAAGAAGCTGGTGTTCGAGATGAGCATCCCCATCCGCTGGGGTGACATGGACGCCATGGGTCACCTGAACAACGGCAGCTACTTTCGCTACCTCGAGACCTGCCGCATCGACTGGATGCGCAGCATCGGCTGCACGCCTGCTCCCCAGGGCGAGGGACCGGTGATCGTGAACGCCTTCTGCAACTTCTACAAGCAGCTCGAATACCCGGGCGACGTGCTGATGAAGATGTACGTCAGCGACCCCGGCAGAACCACCTTCGAGAGCTGGGCCACGATGGAGCGAGCCGACGAGCCCGGGGTCATCTGCGCGGCTGGCGGCGCGACCACCATCTGGGTGGATTTTCCCAAACAAAAAGCCAAGGCCTTGCCGGACTGGATGCGTTCCCTGGTGACTTGACGTGAGTGCAGGGCACGCGCCCCGATATATTCGTTTACGATCCCCACATGCGCACCCGACACCACTACATCCCCGTTGCCGATGCCAAGGCCGGCATGTTGCTGGGCGCGCCGGCGAATGCCGTGAGCGGCGGCGCGGCGAGCTTCAGCCTGCCTGCGGGGCACACGCTGACGCAAGAGAATCTGCATCACTTCGAAGCGCACTGCGTGGAGTTCATCTTTGTTGACGAGCCGGACCTGCGCTCCGACGAGGATGTGGCCATCGACTCGGCAAGGGTGGCGAAGCGCGTGATGGACATCTTTGAAGGGGCCGATCTCACGGAGCCAACCGTGTTGGCACTGTTCGATCAGGTACTGCTCTACCGCAACGCATGAAATTCCCGGCCCAAATCGATCGTGAAGAGGTGATTGCGCGCAGCCGCAGTCTGCCCAGTTTCCCCACCGTCATTGCCGAAATTCTGGCCACCGTCGACGATCCGGATGGCAGCCTCAGGGTGCTGGTAGCTTGCATCAAGCACGATCCCATCATTGCTGCGCGGGTGCTTTCGGTGGCGAACCGGGCGTCTTCGCGGGCCCGGCGCGAAGCCGAGGTGAGCGACATCTATACCGCCACATCGCTCATCGGCATGAGCCGCGTGCGCGAGATTGCCCTCATCAGCAGCCTGGGCGGATTTGTTGGAAAGATGGCTTTGGATGAACGGTCCTCCAGGTTGTGGCAACACAGTGTCAGCGTGGGCGTGTGCTGCCAGGAGTTGGCGTTCCACGTCGATATACCGGTCTGCGCCGATTCGGCACTGATTGCCGGGCTGCTGCACGACATCGGCCAGTTCTGGTTCTACAGCGTGGACGAGGAGGCCTATCGGCGCTGCTGGCGGACAACGACGCAACGCGCTGTCGGGGTCGAGTTGGTCGAGCGCGAACAGTTTGGCGTGGATCACTCCACCATCGGTGCCTGGCTGGCCGAGCACTGGCAACTGCCGCACGACATAGTTGCCGCCATCCGCTGGCACCACGTGCCCGAGTCCGAACTGGCGTCCCCGCTGGTGCCTCTGGTGCACGTGGCCGAGGTGCTGAGTCATGCGCTGGACCTGACGGCGGGTGACGAGGGCCGCGTCAACGGCATCTCGACCGCGGCCTGCGCGCAGCTGGGCGTGGTCTGGGACGAGTCCGTGCAAGCCCTGTTCGGACGCATTGAGGCTCGCAGTCGACATGCCAACAATTTTTTCAAAATCACCCACAGCTGAGCCGCTTCGCAGGCGCCATCGGCTGGCTTACCTGTACCGCTTCCTGGCAGCGGTGCTGGGCTTGTGCCTGCTGGGTGGCCCGAACGGGGTGCTGGCCCAAGCTGCCCAGCCAGCATTGAATTTTGGCATCGTTCCGCAGCAGTCGGCCAGCCGCCTGGCGCAGGAATGGGGGCCGCTGCTGGCCGAAATCAGCAGGCGCTCTGGCGTGCCATTGACGTTTCGCACGGCGCCCAATATCCCGTCCTTTGAAGAGCGACTGGACAAGTCCGAATACGATCTGGCCTACATGAATCCCTACCACTACGTGGTGTTTCACAAGGCCCTGGGTTTCCGTGCCTTCGCCAAGGAGCAGGGCCGCATGCTCAAGGGCATACTGGTGGTGCGCAAGGACAGTCGTTACCGGACAGTGGCTGATCTGGCCGGCAAGACCGTGGTCTTCCCGGCGCCGGCGGCGTTTGCCGCGAGCATCCTGCCACAGGCCGAATTTGGCCGCCTGCATATTCCCATCGAAGCCAAGTTCGTCGCCTCGCATGATTCCGTGTTCCGCGCCGTCGCCTCGGGTCTGCAGGAAGCCGGTGGCGGCATTCAGCGCACGCTGGAGGCCAGTCCGCCAGAGATAAAGGATGCGCTGCGCGTGCTGGCCGAGACACCGGCCTACACGCCGCACGCGTTTGCCGCGCATCCCAGGGTGCCACCCGAGGTCGTGGCCAGGGTGCTGGCAGCGATGACCTCATTGGCTGGCGACGAAACCGGGCAACGCCTGCTGGAGCCGCTGGCCTTCAAGGGTCTGGTGGCGGCACACGACAGGGACTGGAACGACATCCGGGCGCTCGACATCGACCTGCTGCGTCGCTACACCGATCCATGACGGGCGCCGGCTTGACTCCGCATGCGCTTTCGAACTAAGACCATATTGGGGGTTGCCCTGATTGAAATCGCCCTGCTGGCGGTGTTGGTCGGCAGTGCGCTGTCGATTTTGCGTGACTCCAATCAGGCCGAACTGACGCGCCGGGTGCTACTCGGCGGTCGCATGCTGGCCGCTGCCGCCAAGGACGCCGTGATCTCGCAGGATCTGGCCACCTTGGACAGTCTGAGCACCGAGGCCATGGCCTCCGGCCAGATCGAGTATGTGCGCATCCTGGATTCGACAGGCGCGGTGCTGGCGCAACGCGGCGATGCCGCAGTGCTGGCTCGGCCCTTCCGGGCCGAGACCCGCATCGATCAGGTGTTGGACGGGATTTTCGACCATTCCGAACCGGTTCTGGCCGGTGGGATCCATCAGGGCGAAGTGCGCATCGGTGTCTCCACGGAACCCTTGAAGAAGCTGGTGGCTTCGGCCTGGCGCTGGGCCGCAGGTATTGCTGCCTTGGAAATCGCCCTGGTGGCACTTTTTTCCTGGCTGTTGGGCAGTTATCTGGCGCGCCAGTTGGTGGCACTGCGCCAAGCCAGCGCGCACTTCGCAGCGGGTGACTTCGGGCATCGGGTTGCGGTCAAGGGCGATGACGAACTGGCGCAAACGGCCCAGGCTTTCAACCTCATGGCGCAGCAACTGGGCCAGAGCAACGAACTGCTGCGTCTGGAGAACGCCAGGCACCTGCAGGCCCGGGAAGATGCCGAGACCGCCGGCAAGCTGCTGCGCGAGGCGGTCAGCGGCATTGCCCTGGGGTTCGCCATCTTTGACCAGGCGGACAGCCTGGTGCACTGCAATGAGGCTTATCGCGCCTTCTATGCCAGCAGCCGCGACCTCATCGAGCCAGGTAATAGTTACGAGTCGATCGTGCGCCTCGGTGCCGAGCGCGGCCAGTACAGCGATGCACTGGGGCGCGTGGACGATTGGGTGCGCGAGTGCATGGCGCAGCACCAGTTGGCCAATGGCGAGGTGATCGAACAGCAACTTAACGATGGCCGCTGGTTGCTGATCGTCGAGTACCGCACCCCGAGCGGCTACATCGTCGGCAACCGCATCGACATCACCGAGCGCAGGCGCATGCAGCAGGCGTTGGCGGTCAGCGAGCAGCGCTGGCAGTTGGCAGTGAGTGCCACCAACGACGGCATCTGGGACTGGAATCTGCAAAGCGATGAGGTCTATTTTTCGCCGCGGTGGAAAGACATGCTGGGTTACGGCGTCGACGAGATTGGCGCCACCGTGCACGAATGGCGCTCGCGCCTGCACCCCGACGAGGCGGCGCAGGTTGAGGTCGAAGTGCAGCGACATTTGTGCGGCGAGACCGAGTACTTTCAGAGTGAGCACCGCATGCGCTGCAAGAACGGCGAGTACAAGTGGATTCTGGCGCGCGGTCGCGCACTGCTGGACGCGCAGGGCCAGCGCTTGCGCATGCTGGGTTCGCACAGCGATATCACCTCGCGCCGCGCCGCCGAGGTGCGGGAGCATGAGCAGTCGGAACAACTCAAGGCCATATTTACCCTCAGTCCCGACGGTTTTGTGTCCTTTGACGGTGCCAGGCGCGTGAAGTATGTCAGCCCGGCGTTTGAATGCATGACCGGCTTGCTCGAAACCGCTGTTCTCGGGCTGGACGAAGGGGACTTCTCCACGATGCTGGCAGATCTCTGTCTGCCGGCAGCAAAATTTCACGGTGTGCGTGCGCTGCGCGAACTGCAAGGCTTCGGTCTCGCTGCGACGGGCAGTCGCGTGCGCGAAACCTTCGAGCTGGCCGCAAGCCAGCGTGTGCTGGCGGTCGGACTGCGCGTGTCGCAAGCGCCAGGCGTTTCGCAAATCCTCTACCTGCGCGACATCACGTACGAAAGCGAAGTGGATCGACTCAAAAGCGAGTTCCTGTCCACTGCGGCGCACGAACTTCGCACCCCCATGGCCAGCATTTACGGTTTTGCGGAAGTGTTGCTGCACCAAAGTCTGGACGAGGCCAGCCGTCAGGAATTTCTGGGGATCATTTACCGGCAGTCAGAGGTGATGGCCTCCATCCTGAACGAACTGCTCGATCTGGCACGGATCGAGGCACGGCGCGGCAAGGATTGGAGCTTTCAGCCAACGTCCTTGCAGTCGCTGGTGAAAGCCGTGGTGCATGACTACAAGCCGCCAGAGGGACGTTCGGCGCCCGTGCTGGACCTGCAAGCTGCGGCGTTGACCATTCTTGCCGACGAAAAAAAGACGCAGCAGGCCATTCTCAATGTGTTGTCCAACGCCTACAAATACTCGCCCCAGGGCGGCTTGGTCACCGTTTGCGTCTTTGTCCAGGGCGAGGCGGGCAGCGCCCTGGGACCGGCCAGGGCGGGGATCGGCGTGCGCATCTCGGACCAGGGTATCGGCATGACGGCGGAGCAGGTGCAGCATGTGTGCGAGCGCTTTTACCGCGCAGACAGTTCGGGCAAGGTGCCAGGGACCGGACTGGGAATGAGCATCGTCAAGGAGATCGTCGAACTGCACCGCGGTGTGGTGTTGATCGACAGCCTGCCCGGGCAGGGCAGTTCCGTGACGCTGCTGTTCCCGGCCATTGCAGCGCCCGCGTGAGTTGCCCTGTGGCGACGCAGCCGCGCCACAGACGGCAAAAGCCAAGCACAATGCAAGCCATGGGTATCAGTCGCTATTTTTCGGGTTTTGTTCGGTCGACGGCGCGCATCGTCGCCAGTGAACTGGCGCTGTTCCAGCGCTTTCCCCGCCTGCGTCTGGCCGCTGCGGCGATCTGTCTGGTGCCTGCCGCCTACGCGTTGATCTACCTGTCCAGTGTGTGGGACCCGAATGCCAAGACCAGCGACCTGCCGGTGGGCATCGTCAACCTGGACCAGGGTTTCAACTACCAGGGGCGCTCGAGCAATGTGGGCGCCGAGCTCACTGCGGACATGATCCAGACGGCCACCTTCGGTTTTCGAAGCATGGACGACGAGCCGGCGGCGCGCCAGGCGGTGCGCCTTGGCAGCCTGGCCTTTGCCGTGATCATCCCCAAGGACTTCAGTGCCAGTGCGCTGCCGGGAACGCGCGCCGGCGGCGGCAAGGTCACCGTGATCTTGTCCGAGGGCAACAACTACGCGGCAGCCGGCTTTGCCCGACGCTTCGCCGCCGAGCTGGGCCATCAGGTGAATGAAACGCTGAACGAGAAGCGCTGGGAGCAGGTGCTGGTTTCCGTCGACGGATCGGGCAAGAGCCTGTCCCGGCTCAAGGCCGGCGTGGCCCAGTTGCGCGCCGGTGCGCTGGTGCTGAACGAAGGCGTGGTGCGTTACAGCGCCAGCTCCGCCCAGTTGGCGGGCGGTTTCAAGCAGGCCGGCGCCGGTATCCGCGGCATGGAAGCCAAGCTGCCGTCGGACGCCGACGTCAAGCTGTTCAAGGCCACGACGCAGCGCCTGGCAGCGCGCCAGCGCGAGTTGGGCACGGGTTTGGAGCAGCTCCAGGCTGGCGCGCGCAAGCTCACGGCCGGCGCCAATCAGTTGCGCGAGGAGACGGTGGGCATCCCCTTTGTCGGCGAAAAAATCGCCGCCGGGGCGGCCGAACTGGCCGCCGGTGGCAGCCAGTTGAGCGAAGGACTGTCGAGCGCGCTGGACGCCAACGCGCGCCTGGCACGCGGCGCAGAGCGCGTGGACGGCGGCGCCGACAAGCTGGTCGACGGCATGGGCGCCATCAGCGACGGCTTGCGCACCATGGTGGAAAAACTGCCCGAGGACAACCGGCTTGACGCCTTTGTGCTGAGTGGCAAGGCTTTGACGGCGGGTGTCGCCAAGCTGCGTGCCGGCGTGGCGATGGTCGATGAGGTCTTGCCCGCCTCGCCGGAAAAACTCGATGGCAGTGCGCGCGGTCTGGCCGATTCGGTGGAGCCCGCCATCGAGGTGCTGGCGCCGGTGGCGAACAACGGCAGCGCCTTTGCGCCCAACATGGTCGCGATGGCGCTTTGGCTGGGCGCGGTGATGGCGGTCTACCTGTTCAACATGCGCATCATGCTGGCCGAGCATGAGGCTGCGCCGGCGTTGGCCAAGACCCTGGGCAAGTTTGCCGTGCCGGCGTTCTTGGTGCTGGTGCAGACCGCGCTGACCTTTCTGATGCTGGTCTATGGCCTGGGCATCGTGGTACCGAGCTTCCCGAGTTTTGCGCTGTCCATGCTGGCCGCGGGCCTGGCCTTTCTGGCCATGGCCTTCCTGCTGCTGCGCGCTTTCGGCGAAGCCGGCAAGCTGATTGCCGTGCTGCTGCTGACGCTGCAACTGGCTGCTGGCGGCGGCGTCATGCCGATCGAACTCACGGGCGATTTTTTCCAGACCGTGCACGGCTGGCTGCCCTTCACCTGGGTGATACGGACCTTCCGTGCCAGCCTGTTTGGCGCCTTCGACAACGGCTGGTTGCACGCCTGTTCGGTGGTGGTCTTCAGCGGCGCCGTGTCGCTGCTGCTGGCCGGCTTTGCCGGGCGCTGGAAGACCGTGGCGCTGGTGGACTACCGGCCGGGTATCGAAACATGAAAGCGCGCCTTCGCGCCCATGCCGTTGTTGCCAATGCTCGCCATAGCACGCTATGTCTGCGCTTGGCGCCTAGGCCTGAGCGCGAATCCATCACTTTCATTTTGTTCCTCTACTTCTGTGTCGGAGCACTAGGCGCTTCTCCGGTCAGATTTTAAAAGTAGCGTTTCTAATGCTTGTGTAAACAAATTAACACATCTTCTTATTTTCGGGAATTTCAGCACAATGCGTCTGACCAACAACCAGGAGACTCAGCATGCTGATCGGCGTACCCAAGGAAATCAAGAACCATGAATACCGCGTCGGTCTGACGCCGGCCAGCGTGCGCGAGCTCACGGCGCACGGCCATCAGGTGCTGGTGCAAAACGACGCCGGCACGGCCATCGGCTGCACCGACGAGCAGTACGTCGCCGCCGGTGCGCAGATGCTGGCGCTGGCCAGCGAGATCTTTGCCCGCGCCGAAATGATCGTCAAGGTCAAGGAACCCCAAGCGGTGGAATGCGCCATGCTGCGCCCGGGCCAGATCCTCTACACCTACCTGCATCTGGCGCCGGACCCCGAGCAGACGAAGGCGCTGATCGCCTCGGGCGCGATCTGCATCGCTTACGAGACCATCACTGGCGCCGGCGGCGGTCTGCCATTGCTGGCCCCCATGAGCGAAGTGGCGGGTCGCATGGCGGTGCAGGCCGGCGCCACTTACCTGGAAAAAGCGCACGGCGGGCGCGGCCTGCTGCTGGGCGGGGTTCCCGGCGTGGCACCGGGCCATGTGGCCATCATCGGCGCCGGCGTCGTGGGAACGAACGCCTTGCAGATGGCCGTGGGCATGGGCGCACGCGTCACCGTGCTCGACAAGAGCGTGGACCGGCTGCGCCAGTTGGATCTGGTGTTTGGCAATCGCATCAGCACCGTGTATTCCACGGCGACGAGCATTGAGGAGGCCGTGCTCGACGCCGATCTGGTGATTGGCGGCGTGCTGGTCCCCGGCGCCGCTGCGCCCAAACTGGTGACGCGCTCGCACATCGCGCGCATGAAGAAGGGTGCGGTGGTGGTGGACGTGGCGATCGACCAGGGCGGCTGCTTCGAGACCTCGCATGCGACGACGCACGCCGAGCCGGTCTACATGGTGGACGGCGTGGTGCACTACTGCGTGGCCAACATGCCCGGCGCCGTGGCGCGCACCTCGACCTTTGCGCTGAACAATGCCACCATCGGCCATGCGCTGGCGCTGGCCGACAAGGGCTGGAAACTGGCGCTGAAGGAAAACGTCCATCTGCGCAATGGCCTGAACGTGTGTCAGGGTCACGTCACCTACGAAGCCGTGGCACGCGACCTGGGCTACGCGTTTGTCGAACCGACGACCCTGCTGAATTGAACTGAAGTATTCTGAACAGCCCCTATTTCGGGGCTGCTTCGCTGACCGGTGCGGCAGGTTTCTTTTGATTGAACTTGATCGCGCCTTCCGCCAGCTTGCGCTTGCGCTCCAGATTGAGCCGCTCGAGCTCTGCGTGGTTGCTTTTCTTCATGTTGGGATCTTTGCCGAATACGCCTGCCATGGTGATGACTCCTTTGGGCCAGTCTAACTGAAGCTGCGCCGCGCTTTGGCCTCGCCCAAACTTCATCGACGTGCCCTGCGCTGCATTCGAATGCCCCCCGTCGCGCCCACGTCGCAATTCCGACAGGCTGCTAAACTTGGCGGCTTTACTGCACCGAGAAACAAATGCTCAAGAAATTGTCCCTGGCCATCCTCGCCGCGTTCTCTTTAGCCGCCAACGCCGACATCAATGTCGGCGTTTCTGTTTCTGCCACCGGCCCCGCGGCCTCGCTCGGCATCCCGGAAAAGAACACGATCGCCCTGCTGCCCACCAGCATCGCCGGGCAAAAGGTGAACTACATCGTGCTGGACGACGGCACCGACCCGACGGCAGCCACCAAGAACATCAAGAAGCTGATCAGCGAGAACAAGGTCGACGTCGTCATCGGCTCGACCACGACGCCCAACTCGCTGGCCATGATGGACGTTGCCGTTGACAACGAAACACCCTTGATTTCCATGGCCGGCTCGGCCATGGTCGTGGAGCCGATGGACGCCAAGCGCCGCTGGGTCTTCAAGACCGCGCAGAACGATGCCCACATGGCGACCGCCATCGTGCAGCACATGATCGACAGGAAGCTGCAAACGGTCGCCTTCATCGGTTTTGCCGACGCCTACGGCGAAGGCTGGTACAAGGAATTCGCCAAGATCGCCGAGGGCCGCAATCTCAAGATCGTTGCCAGCGAACGCTTCCAGCGCAACGACACCTCAGTCACCGGCCAGATCCTGAAGATCATCGCCGCGAAGCCTGATGCGGTGCTGATCGCCGGCGCCGGCACACCCGCAGCGCTGCCGCAAAAGGCGCTCAAGGAAAAGGGCTACAAGGGACTGATGTACCAGACGCACGGTGTGGCCAACAACGACTTCCTGCGCGTCGGTGGCAAGGACGTCGAGGGGGCTTTCCTGCCGGTCGGACCAATGGTCATCGCGAATCAACTGCCGAACGACAACCCGGTCAAAAAATCTGCGCTGGAATACGTGGCCAAATACGAAACGGCCTATGGCAAGGGCAGCGTCAGCTCCTTCGGCGGCCACGCCTGGGATGCCGGCGTTTTGCTCAGTCATGCCATTCCGCTGGCCCTGAAAAAGGCCAAGCCAGGAACCGTCGAGTTCCGCCGCGCGCTGCGCGACGCGATCGAAGGCAGCACCAACCTGGCAGGCGCACACGGCATCTTCAACATGACGCCCAACGACCACCAGGGTTTTGACCAACGCGCCCGCGTCATGGGCACGATCGAGAACAACGGCTGGAAACTGGTCAAGTAGTCGCCTCGCCGCCACGCTGGCTTGCCGCTGCCGTCAGCTGTTTTCCACGCATCGGGCGGCGCCATTCACGCCTGCCGCAGGGCAGCTGCGATCGTTAATCCATGGACCTTCAAATTTTTCTTCTGCTCGGGCAGGACGGCGTCACCAACGGGGCGATCTACGCCCTGCTGGCCCTGGCCCTGGTGCTGGTGTTCGCGGTGACCCGCGTCATCTTCATTCCGCAGGGCGAGTTCGTCGCCTTTGGCGCGCTGACGCTGGCCAGTTTGCAGGCCGGCAAACTGCCCGGCACGCTCTGGCTGCTGATCGGTCTGGGAACGACCATCGCCGTGCTCGACGGCATCGAGTTGCTGCGCGAAAAGAGCTTCGCCAAGCTACCTCCACTGCTGATCCTTAACGTCGGATTGCCGCTGCTCGCTGCGGCAGGGCTCTTTGCTGTCCCTCCGGCCGACCTGCCGCTGTGGCTGCAGGTGGTGATCGCCATGGCGCTGGTCGTGCCGCTCGGACCGATGATTTACCGTGTCGCTTTTCAGCCGCTGGCCAGCGCGCCGGTGCTGGTGCTGCTCATCGTTGCCGTCGCCGTGCATCTGGCGCTGACCGGGCTGGGCCTGCTGTTTTTCGGCGCCGAAGGCTGGCGCACGCCTGCCTTCACCGACCTCAGCTTCGAGTTGGCCGGCGCGCCGCTGCAAGGGCAGACCATCCTGGTCGTGGTGGCCTCGGCGCTGCTCATCATCGGCCTGTATTTTTTCTTCGAGCGCAGCATCTACGGCAAGGCCTTGCGCGCCACCGCCATGAATCGCACCGGCGCGCGTCTCATGGGGATACCGCCGGTGCTGGCCGGCAAGCTGGTTTTCACGCTGGCCGCCGCCATTGGTGCCTTCTCCGGCATCCTGATTGCGCCCATCACCACGATCTACTACGACTCCGGCTTTCTGATCGGCCTCAAGGGTTTCGTCGGCGCCATCATCGGCGGCCTGGTCTCGTACCCGCTGGCCGCACTCGGCGCCATCATGGTTGGTCTGCTCGAGTCGTATTCGTCCTTCTACGCCAGCGCCTTCAAGGAAGTGATCGTCTTCACGCTGATCATCCCGGTGCTGCTGTGGCGCTCGCTGACGACGCGCCATGTCGAGGACGATGACGAGCACACCGACGAGGTCAACCCCGACTCGCTGCCCGAACGCACTCGCCGGCGCTGGCTGCGCCATCTGCCACTCGCCGCCTTCGTCGCGCTGTTGCTGATGGCACCGCGCCTGCTGCCCGAGTTTTCCATCACGCTGCTCAACTACATCGGCCTGTACGCCATCGTCGCTGTCGGCCTGGTGCTGCTGACCGGCGTGGGTGGCCTGACCTCGTTCGGGCAGGCCGCCTTTGTCGGCGTTGGCGCCTACGCGACGGCCTACCTCACGACCCGTTACGGCTTGTCGCCGTGGCTGACGCTGTTCATCGGCTTTGCCCTCACCGCCGCCGTCGCCCTGTTTCTGGGCTTCATCACGCTGCGCATGGGCGGCCATTACCTGCCCCTGGGTACCATCGCCTGGGGCATCAGCCTGTACTTTTTGTTCGGCAATGTCGAGTTGCTGGGCGGCCACACCGGCATCAGCGGCATTCCAGCGGTGTCGCTGTTGGGCTGGGAGCTCAAGAGCGGCAATCAGCTGTACTACCTGATCTGGTTCGTCGTTTTGCTGGCCATCATCGTCGTGCGCAATCTGCTTGATTCGCGCGAGGGTCGGGCGATTCGCGCGCTGCGCGGTGGCGTGGTGATGGCCGAGGCCATGGGCGTGAATACGCAGCGCACCAAGATCGTCATCTTCCTGATTGCCGCGCTGCTGGCCAGCGTCTCGGGCTGGCTCTATGCCCACCTGCAAGGCTTCGTCAATCCGGCACCCTTCGCCCTGACGCAGGGCATCGAATACCTGTTCATGGTGGTTGTCGGTGGCATGGGCAGCGTCTGGGGCGCCGTGCTGGGTGCCGGTCTCATCACCGTGCTCAAACAGTGGCTGCAGGACTGGTTGCCGCAAATTCTTGGCCAGAGCGGCAATTTCGAGATCATTGTGTTCGGCATCGCCATGGTGCTGGTACTGCAAAAAGCCCGCGTCGGCCTGTGGCCGGTGATCGTCAAACTGCTGCCCGGTCGGGCCCGGCAACGGGTTGTCCCGCACGGTGAAGGTCTGCCAGCACGCGCTTCCAACATGGCGGGCAAGGTCCTGCTGGAGGCCAGCGGGGTCACCAAGCGCTTCGGCGGCCTGGTCGCGAACAACGCCATGGAGTTGAGCGTGTGCGCTGGCGAAGTGATGGCGCTGATCGGCCCGAACGGCGCCGGCAAAAGCACGATGTTCAACTGCATTTCCGGGGTCGACCCGGCCAGCGAGGGGACGATCGCCTTTCTCGGCGAATCGATCGTGGCACTGGGTTCCCGCGCCATCGCGCAGCGCGGCATGAGCCGCACCTTTCAGCATGTGCGCCTGCTGGGACAGATGTCGGTGATCGAAAACGTGGCCATCGGCGCCCACCTGCGCGGCAGCAAGGGCGTGGTCGCGGCGGCCTTGCGTCTGGACCGCAGCGAGGAAAGCCGCCTGCTCGCCGTTGCGGCGCGCCAGATCGAGCGTGTGGGTCTGGCCGAGCACATGTTTGATCCTGCTGGCAGCCTGGCATTGGGCCAGCAGCGCATCGTGGAAATCGCCCGTGCCCTGGCCAGTGATCCCTGCCTGCTGCTGCTCGACGAGCCTGCTGCCGGCCTGCGCTACCAGGAGAAGCAGGCGCTGGCCGAATTGCTGAGGAAGCTGCGTGCCGAGGGCATGGGCATTTTGCTGGTCGAACACGACATGGATTTCGTCATGGGTCTGGCCGATCGCGTCGTGGTCATGGAATTCGGCGAAAAGATCGCGCAGGGCAAGCCACAGGAAGTCCAGACCAACCCCAAGGTGATCGCCGCCTACCTCGGAGGTGTGGAATGAACCAACACGCGCATCTGCACGACCACGAACTCATCCTTGAGGTGAAGAACCTGCGCGTCGCCTACGGCAAGGTCGAAGCGCTGCACCAGGTCAGCCTGAATATCCGGCGCGGTGAAATCGTCACCGTGATCGGCCCCAACGGCGCGGGCAAGACGACGCTGCTGGCGGCGCTCATGGGTCTGCTGCCGGCCCAGGGCGAGATCGTCTACATGGGTCAGGCCCAGCGGTGTAAACGCGAGGTCGAAACCCTGGTGCGCCAGGGCATGACGCTGGTGCCCGAGAAGCGCGAGTTGTTTGCCGAGATGAGCGTTGAGGACAACCTGCTGCTCGGTGCCTTCGACCGCTACCGCACCGGTCATCGTGACCAGATGGAAACCATGGACGAGGTGTTCGATCTGTTCCCGCGCCTGGTGGAGCGGCGCATCCAGCTGGCCGGTACGCTGTCCGGCGGCGAACGCCAGATGCTGGCCATGGGTCGTGCCCTGATGGCCAAACCCAAGCTGCTGATGCTCGACGAACCCAGTCTGGGACTGGCGCCCATGATCATCAAGGAAATTTTCCGCATCATCGTCGAACTGAAAAAAAGCGGCGTCGCCATCCTGCTGGTCGAGCAGAACGCTCGCGCTGCGCTGCAGATCGCGGATTACGGCTATGTGCTGGAAACCGGCGAGGTGTCACTGCACGGTGCCAGCGCCGAACTGGCCGCCGATCCGCGCGTGATCGAGGCCTACCTAGGCTTGGGTCACCAGAAAAGCTAACCAGCCATCAGCTTGTGCACCAGATCGGCGGTGGTTGACGCCTTGTACTTGCGCATCAGTCGCGCCCGGTAGATCTCCACCGTGCGGTGGCTGATGGACAGCAGCTTGCCGATTTCCTTGGAGGTCAAACCGCTGAGCAGGCTGGCGGCGACCTCGCGTTCGCGCGCCGTCAGTTCGGCCTTCACCGGGCGGTGCAGTGACAGGTCCTCGAAGCTCCAGATGCCGCTCTCGTGCGGAGACTCGCGGTTCATGGTGCGTCCAGTCACATGGCACCAGAAAGCCTCGCCCTGGAAGCGACCGGCGACGCGCTTCATGATGCGGTCGTCGGCGTAGCTGCCGTGGCGGTTCATCACCGGCACGATGCGCGCGCCCGTGCGTTCGTACTCGTCGGCGCTGGGGTAGAGGATCTGAAACGATTGCCCGACCATTTGCTCGCGCGCGGCGCCGAACATCTCGCACACGCGCTGGTTGCAGTCCACCATGGTGCGGTTGCGCGACAGCACCAGCCCCACAGGGGCGAGGTCAAAGGCGAGGCGGTAGTCGATATCCATAGGGTTTTTACTTAACAGAAACTACGTACTTGAATAGGTAGTATCGTAGCGTCTTATTTGTTGCAAGGAGAAAGCTGCGTGAACAAGATTTATCCCAGTGCCGATGCGGCGCTGCAAGGCATCGTGCGCGACGGCCAGTTGCTCGCGGTCGGTGGTTTTGGCCTGTGCGGCATTCCCGAGGCGCTGATCGACGCGCTGCGCGACAGCGCGGTGAAAGACCTCACGGTGATTTCCAACAACGCCGGGGTCGACGGTTTCGGTCTGGGCAAGTTGCTGGAAACGCGCCAGATCAAGCGCATGATTTCCAGCTATGTGGGCGAAAACAAGGAGTTCGAGCGCCAGTTCCTGGCCGGTGAACTCGAGCTGGAATTCACGCCCCAGGGCACGCTGGCCGAGAAGCTGCGCGCCGGCGGCGCCGGCATCCCGGCTTTCTTTACGCGCACCGGTTACGGCACGCTGGTGGCCGAGGGCAAGGAAACGCGCGAGTTCAACGGCCACATGCACGTCATGGAACTGGCCCTCATTCCCGAGGTGTCGCTGGTCAAGGCCTGGAAGGCCGACAAGAGCGGCAACCTGATCTTTCGCCGCACGGCGCGCAACTTCAACCCGGCCGTGGCCATGGCCGGGCGCATCACCGTGGTCGAGGTCGAAGAGATCGTCGAGACCGGCACCTTCGATCCCGATGCCGTGCACCTGCCGGGCATCTATGTGCACCGCCTGGTGCTGAACGCGCATCCCGAGAAGCGCATCGAAAAAAGAACACTTAGTTCATAAATTGCGGGACAGACCGAAGCTCTGTCCTCCACCGTTCAGATACAAGGAATAAATATCATGGCTTGGACACACGACCAAATGGCAGCCAAGGCGGCCGAAGAACTGCAGGACGGTTTCTACGTCAACCTCGGCATCGGCCTGCCCACGCTGGTGGCCAACTTTGTCAACCCGGAAATCGAAGTCTGGCTGCAAAGCGAGAACGGCATGCTGGGCATCGGGCCCTTCCCGACCGAAGAAGAGGTTGACGCCGACCTGATCAACGCCGGCAAGCAGACCGTGACAACGATCCCCGGATCCTCCATCTTCGGCAGCCACGACAGCTTCGCCATGATCCGCGGCGGCAAGGTGAACCTGTCCATCCTGGGCGCGATGCAGGTCAGCGAAACCGGTGATTTGGCGAACTGGATGATCCCCGGCAAAATGGTCAAGGGCATGGGCGGCGCCATGGACCTGGTGGGCGGCGTGAAGAGCGTGGTCGTGCTGATGGAGCATGTGGCGAAGAAGAAGGACGGCAGCATCGACCTGAAGATCCTGCCGGCCTGCACCCTGCCGCTGACCGGCGTGGGCGTGGTGGACCGCATCATCACGGATCTGGCCGTGCTTGACATCACGCCGCACGGTCTCAAGGTGGTGGAGATGGCGCCGGGCGTGACGCGCGAAGAACTGCAGTCCAAGACGGGCGTGCCGCTGCACTGAGCCCGGCCGGTGCTTTTCCCCCCGGGGGTCTGAAGGCTGAAAGGCCGGGATGCGATACTGCGGCATCTGCGGTTGACATGAATGCCTGCACAGACACCGCGCAAATCGTCCTGGGGAGTTGAAAATGGCGCCGCTGCAACGGGTGATGCGGAGGATACTTCGGTGGTCTGCCTTGTTGCTGGCGTTGCTCATCGCCAGCCAGGCGCAGGCTCAGCTTCTGGCGCTTGAATCGCTTTGCAACCGTGACGCATTGTTTGTCGATGGCCGTTTGACCGACGTGCACTGGGAGCCGGTCAAAGGCTTCGTCGTGAAGATTCCCATCCACCAGACCTGCTGGCTGCGAGCCACACGGCCTGCGGTGGCAGATATATCGGGTGCAACGAGCAACCAGTTTTTGCGCATCGAAAACTCCTGGGGCTCCAACTTTGCGCTGTACGCCCCAACCGGTGAGCTGCTTGCCAAATCCACCGTCAGTGGCGAGCGCTTCCGCACCATTGTCGACAAGGGTTGGATCCATGTCCAACTGCAGGCCGACTCGCCGCCTGTGCTCTACGTCAGAGTAGAGTCGCTGAATCATTTTTCCACGGTCAGGCACAGGATCGAACAGGTTGACGGTGAAGCCATCGTCACGAAGCAAAAGCACCAGTTGCAGGATGCTGCGACCGGTTGGCTGCTGTTCAGTGCGGCGGTCTTTTCCGCGCTGTTCTTCGTCGTTCAACGCAACCGGGATTACGCGCTGTTCAGCTGCTTCGCACTGGTATTTTCGCTGACCCTGTTTTCTGACCGGAGCGAGTTGGCAGCGCTTGGACTGACCAGTTCCTCGGAACTGCTGTCGCTGGCCTACCCCTTGTCCGGACTGTTCCTGGCCTGGCTGTCCTTGCGAGTGGGGCGCCTGGCCCTGCACACGCCCTGGGTGGCGCGTGCCATCAAGCTCGTCTTTTGCCTTAATGGCGCGCTGGCCGCCTGGCAAATTCTGATGCTGCTGGGTGTCAAGCTTTCCGCTGAACTGTTCGAGTCATTCGCCGACCATGTTTACGACGCGGCGGCGGCGCTGCAGTTATTTGTTTTTTGGGGCGGCTTTCAGGCCTGGCGTCGCGGCGACAAGGCCGCCATTCTGATCGCCGTGGGCATCGCGCCGCTGGTCCTGTTCGAGGTTCAGATCTCGGACTGGTTCGTGGCGCTGGCACCCGGGCTGGCCGCATCCGTCAAGGCCTTGCTGGGCTCTTCGCTGCGCTACACCTCCTATCTGCTGCTGCCGGTCATGTTTTTCAGCGCCATCGCGTCCCGGGCGCAGAGCGTGCAACGCGATGCCATGCGGCTGGCTCAGCAGGACCAACTCACCAACCTGGCCAACCGGGACCATTTTTTGCGCGTGGGTCAGACCATGGTGCAAGCCCATCCGGACGCCATGCTGCTGGCCATCAATATCGATCGTTTGAAGGCCATCAATGAGGTACTGGGGTTTCAGGTCGGGGACGCGGTGATCTTGAAAGTGGGGCAGCGGCTCGCGGCCCTTGGAGAGGGGTTCGTGGCGCGGGTGCAGACCAGCCAGTTCTGCCTGTTGCTGACACACGCCGACCAACTGGCGCAGGTGCGCCAGCGCATTGACGCCGCCTTCTCTGCGCCCGTGGTGGTGCTGGGGCAAAAACTGGACGTGTCGCTGAGCATTGGCCTGGCACGCAACCAGGGTGAATCCATGTCCACGCTGTTGCGGGACGCCGATATTGCGCTGGGCGTGGCCAAGACCAGCAAGGTGAGTTGGCTGGCCTATGAGCGAGCCATGGACACGACCCGCCCGGAAAGTCTGAGCCTGTTGTCGGAGTTGAACCGGGCCATCGAAGAAAACGAATTGCGCCTGTTCCTGCAGCCCAAGGTGCAGTTGTCGGACGGCCGTATCACCGGCGCCGAAGGACTCGTGCGTTGGCAGCATCCGGTCCGAGGCATGGTTCAGCCCAACGACTTCATTCCCTTTGCCGAGCAAACCGGCAAGATCGGCGCGTTGACGCTGTGGGTGATTCGCGAGGGTGCGGTTCTCACGACGCGCTATCGCCAGGAAGGACGGCCTCTGGTGTTGTCGGTGAATATTTCCACCAATGACTTGCGCGAACCGAACTTCGTGGAGCGGGTGCTGGCGCTGGTGCGGGAGCAGGGCGCCCAGCCCGGCGACCTGCGCATGGAAGTGACGGAGAGCGCCACGATGGACGACCCGCAGACCTCGCTGCTTGTGCTGCATGCACTGCGCGATGCCGGTTTTTCGCTCGCGATTGACGACTTTGGCACCGGCTACTCCTCGCTGTCTTATCTGCAAAAAATGCCCATGACAGAATTGAAGATTGACCGTTCCTTTGTGCGTCATGTCAAGGCCGGCAGCGAGGGCGCCGAGTTGCTCGACTCCATCATCGCCCTGGGGCACCGCATGGGCTTGCGCGTGGTCGGTGAAGGCGCCGAGACTGCGCAGGAATGGGCCTTGCTGCAATCCCTTGGCTGCGACTACATCCAGGGCTGGTTTGTGGCCAAGGCCATGCCCGCAGCGGAGTTTTCACAGTGGCGCCAGGTGAACGATCCCTTTGTCATGCACACAAAGGGCGTGGTGCTGGAGTTGGCCTGAAGCCCCGCTGAGTGCCAAGGCGTCTTGGCATTTGGCGGTGGCCTGTGCGGGATCAGGCTGTTGTGAGATCGGAACTCGTTGCAGCGACGCCAGCGTGTGCATGGAAGGCGGCTATCCAGCCGGGCAGGTCCTGGCTCGGCATGGGCCGGGCAATGCCATAGCCCTGGGCCAGGTCGCAGCCATGGCGCGCAAGCCATGCCAGATCGTCTGGGGTTTCCGCTCCTTCGGCTGTCACCGTCAATCCGAGTTCGTGGCTGAGCACGATCGTGGAATGGACGATGGCCGCATTTTTGCGGGAATCGGCGACCGAAGTGACGAAGGACTGGTCGATCTTCAGTTCATGCACCGGCAAGGTCTTGAGGTAACCCAGCGAGGCCTGGCCGGAACCGTAGTCGTCGATGGACAGTTTGACCCCGAGTCGCGACAGTTCGGTCAGGTGCGCCAGGGCCAGTTCGGGCTCGTCCATGAGTGCGCTTTCGGTGATTTCCAGGCACAGGCGCTCGGGTGCGAGTCGGTGCAGTCCGAGCAGGGCGCGCACATGGCCCACCAGATTCGGGCTCAGGATGTCCAGCGTGGAAAGATTGGCCGACACCACCAGCGACAGGCCTTGGCCGCCCCAGCGCGCGATCTGCTCCACGACACGCTCCAGCACCCAGGGCGTGATCTCGCGGATGAATCCGGTCTGCTCGGCAAAGGGCAGGAAGTGCACCGGCGGTACCAGCCCCCGCGTCGGGTGTTGCCAGCGCAGCAGCGCCTCGGCGCCGGTGATTTTCCCGCTGAGCAGGTCCAGTTTGGGCTGGTAAAAAAGCACGAATTCTTCTCGCGCCAGCGCCTCACGCATCTCGCCCACCAGCGACAACTGCTCGTGCACCGGTTCATCGCCGTTGTCGGCCGAGAACTCGAAACCGCTATGGCGTCGCTTGGCCGTATTCATGGCCTGATCGGCGCGTCGCAGCAGTGCCGTGGCGTCTCCGGCATCTTGGGGGTACAGGGCGATGCCCAAGCTGCCGCCGACGTCGAGACGCTGGCCGTCGAGCGTGATGGGCTGGCTCAGGATCCCCAGCACGGACTGGGCAAAGGCCTTTGCGGCGCCCTTGTCGGCGCCCTCCAGACGGAAAGCAAATTCGTCGCCCCAGAGCCGTGCGACGAGCTTGGGTGCGGGTTGGATCTGCCCCAGGCGCTTGCCGATCTCGACCAGCAAGCGGTCTGCGACCCGGTTCCCCAGGGCGTTGTTGATCAGGGCGAAACGGTCGATGTTGAGGATCGCGACGGCGCCATGCCCCGGTACCTGGATTTGGCCCAGATCTTCCAGAAACCGCGTGCGGTTTGGCAAACCTGTCAGGCTGTCCTCGTATGCGAGCCGCAGGATTTTCTCTTCGCGGCTGGCGATGCGCTCGCGCATGTGATCGAAGCTCATCGCCAGTTGGCCGATTTCATCCTGCGGCAATTTCGGTACCGGTTGGCTGTAGTCGCCGCGCTCGATGCGGCGCGCCGCAACCGCCAGTTCGTTGACCGGGCGCACAATGCGGCGCGCTAACATAACGCTGCCGAGTGCGAACAGGACGACCCCGGCAAACACCACGATCAGCAGCACGCTGTGCAAGGCCCGAAAGGGAGCCTGCACCTGTTCCAGCGAGCGTTGCAGCACCACGGACAACTCCTGTGCGAGCGGCATCTGCTGCGTCTGGTAGGACTCGCCTCCCATGGCAATGACCGCCGCTGCAGTGTCTGAAGTCGTCAGGGTCAAGGCCAGGACGGCACGTTGCGCCTGCTCCAGCGAGGAGGCGAGCAGTGTCACGGTGCCCTCATTGCGACGCACCACGCTCACCGCCAAGCCAGTCATTTGCGCGAGTTCCTGCGTCCACTGGTCGTCGACCTGAAACCCCATGGCGACCCAGGCGATGAGCCTGGGGGCCAGAATCGGCACGAGGACGATCTGGTAAAGCTGGCCGTCGGCCATCTGCCTGAAGCCCGAGCCCTTGCCGGCTGCCTGGGCGCTGCTCAGCAGGTCCAGGAACGGGAAGGGACGCTGCTCCAGGGAGCGCCGCTGGGTGTCGGCAATCATCTGTCCGTCGGTGCTGATCACCATCATCACCTGGGCCCCGATTCTCAGGCCGTGATTGCGGATGACCGAGTCCACTGTCGCCTGGTCCTGGGTGGCAATGGCCTCACGGAAAGCGAAATCCCCGGACAGCACCGTTGCGGCGGTTTCCAGTTGATGCTGATTCTGCTCGACCAGACGTTTGAATATGCGGCTGCCGGCTGCCAGTTCCCGGGATGCTTCGCCGGCCACGATGCTGTCGTTGCGGCTGTTCACCAGGCCGACGATCAACGCCATGACGATGATCAGCAGTCCGACAAAGACAACAACGATGCGGCGCTGCAGGGTCCCCAGAATCATGGTGGGGTACTAATAATGGCCGGTTTCGGCCGGCTTGGGCTTGGACGCGCGCGCCGCGACATCGGCCACCAGGTTCAGCCGGGTCGGTGCCGGCCCGGCGGCGACCGCCACATCGCGCAGCGCAGCTTGCGCTCTTTGCCTGGGGTGCCAAACCCTCAGCCGATAGGCCCCGGCTGGAACGTCGTGGATGACTGCCTTGCCGTCCTTGTCGGTCTTGGCGAAATAGGCCGAGTTCACCACCAGGATGTAGGCTTCCATCCAGTCGTGGATATTGCATCCCAAGGCGACTTCCCCAGGCTTGTCGAACAGCACCGGCTGCCCGGGCTTGTCTGCATACAGTTTGATTTCAAAAACCTTGGCCGGTGAAAACGAATAGATGTGGTGCTTGAAGGCGTCGCGATTCGGGAAGTCGACCAGTGTTCCGGTCTGGACAATCGTGACGTAGGGTATGAACTCCCGATCGCGCTGTTCGATCGTGACCGTGCGTTGCCGCTTGGGATAGGTGCCGGAAACCGGTTCCATGACCACGGCCGCGTCTTCAACCGGCGTGCCCGTTGCCGACAGCACCGAGGCCTCGAGGCTTGCGGCAGCGGCGTTGGCGCAGCAGAACAGCAGTGTCAGTAAGCGGGCAGCGCGTGCCAGGCTCATGGCAGTTGGATGGCCGGCGCGATCTGCCAGATTTCGGTGTCAAGGCTGGCGTCACGGTAGGTCAGCGCGTGCCAGACTTTCACCGGCGTGGTGCCGCCATATTCCGCCTCGGCCTGAATCGTCGCGCCCTTGGGATTCGCGTAGACCTCCAACTTGCTGAATTTGGCGGGACGCGGTTTGCCCGCGTTGGCCGCAATGAACTTTTGCCACACGGCCCTGATGGCTTCCTTGCCGCGGTAGCGGCCGTCCAGCGGTCCGCCGATCCAGTCCATGTAGGCGTCGTCCTCGTAGTCGCGCATCAGTGCTTCCAGGTCGCCGGCCGCGACCGCCTGGAGGTGGGCCTGCGCCCGGGCCTCGTCCAGCGGACCGGCCGCCACCTTGAAGGAGACGGTCGTCAGCGCCAAGGCTGCGACCAGCAGCGAAAAGATCATTCTGGTTCGAGTCATGTTGTCCTCCCTGCTGGCAAAAAAGGAGGCTGAACCAGCCCCTGGTTTTCATCATAGCCGACCGCTCGTGTCAAATTGACTCCAAAGCCTTCGGCAATCGAAAGCCTGGGGTCATTCGAGCGTCACGACTCGGGTTCAGCGCGGCCGGCGGTTCAGCAGCGCGTACAGCAGGATCGCGCCAAAGGTGGCGGTGCCGATGCCGCCCAGCGCGAACTGGCCGAACTTGAGGGTGAAGTCGCCCGTGCCCAGGATGAGCGTGATGGCGGCGACGATGAGGTTCTTGTTTTGCGAGAAGTCGACCTTGTTGTCGACCCAGATCTTGGCGCCGGCCACGGCGATCAGGCCGAACACCACGATCGACACGCCGCCCATCACGGGCAGGGGAATGGTCTGGATCACGGCGCCGAACTTGGGCGAGAAGCCCAGCACCACGGCGATCAGCGCGGCCAGCAAAAACACCGCGGTCGAATAGATCTTGGTAGCGGCCATGACGCCGATGTTCTCCGCGTAGGTGGTGACGCCGGTGCCGCCGGCGCTGCCGCTGACGATGGTTGCAATGCCGTCGCCGATGAAGGCGCGGCCCAGGTAGGCGTCCAGGTTCTTGCCCGTCATCGCGGTGACGGCCTTGAGGTGGCCCAGGTTTTCCGCCACCAGGATGATGGCCACGGGGGCGATCAGCAGCATCGCCGAGCCGCTGAACACCGGCGCGGTGAAGGCCGGTGCGCCCAGCCAGGCGGCGTTGCTCAGCGCAGCCAGGTCCATGGGCTTGCCCAGACCCAGGCCGTTGGTGAGCACGGCGTAGATGGCGCTGGCCAGGATCAGCCCGACCAGGATCAGCAGGCGCTGCAGCATGCCGCGCGCCGTCACGGCGACGATGCCGATGCTGACGAAGGTCACGACCTGCATCCAGGAATCGAAGTTGCTCGACGCCATGTTCTTGATCGGGATGCTCGCCAGGTTCAGGCCGATCACGGTCACGACCGCGCCCGTGACGACCGGTGGCATGAAGCGCTCGATCCAGCCCGTGCCAATCATCTGCACCAGCAGGCCGACCGCCACGCAGACCACGCCGCAGGCGATGATGCCGCCCAGCGCCACGCCGATGTTGGCGTTCGGCCCCTTGCCGGCGTAGGCGCTGGCCGCGATCACCACGCCGATGAAGGCGAAGCTCGAACCCAGGTAGCTCGGCACCTTGCCGCCGGTGATGACGAAGAAGATCAGCGTGCCGATGCCGCTCATCAGGATGGCGATGTTCGGGTCAAAGCCCATCAGGATCGGCGCCAGCACCGTGGCGCCAAACATGGCGATCACGTGCTGCACGCCCATGGCGGCTGTTTGTGGCCATGGCAGGCGCTCGTCCGGGGCAATCACGCCGCCGCTGTCCAGCACGGCCGGGCTTTTTTCATTCCAGTCAAACAATCCCATCGTCTGCTCCAATTCAAGTGGTTTTTAAGAGGTGGGCCGATGGTACGGCAAGGGGCTGTGCCAAGGGGTTCTTTTATGCGCCTGGCGCGCACTCACAGACGCGAGGCCAGTTCCCTGATGCGTCGCGTCAGGGAATGAAAGGGCAGGAGGCGCCAGGCCGCAACGCACGCCAGCAGCGCGCTCAGCCAGCCCAGCGTGGAGCGGCCGAAAATCATGGGTAGCAAGAGCAGGGTCAGGACGACGAAGCCCAGCACCTGCTGGTTCATCCAGCCGGCATTCTCGGCGCGCTGCTCGGCCAGGCTGTGCAAGGCCTCGCGCATTGGGGTCGCCACGGTCTTGCGGCGCGCCGCCGACGCGCGCAGTTCCTGCCAGGGCAGGTCGCTGCGCCCCGAGGCGCGGATCTTGGCCACCAGATCAAAGTAGCGCTCCAGCTCGGCATCCAGCCGGCTGCAGGCCGCACCCGGCAGCAGATTGGCGCGTGCCGCGCCACGCAGCGCGGTGATCACCGCCTGCAGTTCGGCGCTCAGGGCGGCGCATTCGGCGGCGTCGGCATCGCGTTGGCGTGCCTCGGCCTGTTGCTGCTGCTCGGCGAACTTTCGGGCTTGCGGCAGCAACGCCTCCAGCACCAGCAGCGGCGCCGGCGCCAGCGTGAGCGGGTCGCCCAGCTGCCCCAGCCAGGGGCAATACACCAACAGGGCAGCCAGCTCTGCCAGCAGGCGCCGGCGCAGTCGCTCGGCCCAGCGCGGGTCGTAGGCAATGGCCAGCAGGCGCGCGTGCATGCTGGCCAGGGCCGGACGGTCCGGGTCGCTCTTGCCGTAGAGCAGCTGATGCACATCGGCGTACGCGCCAGGCTCGGGGGGAGCCGCCTGCTGGCGCAGCAGCGCGATGCCATCGTCCCAGGCCTGGTCGAACTGCTCGCAGGCCTGGCCCCAGCGCAGTACCAGGTCGGCGCACTCCGGGTTGCCGGCCTGCGCACAGGTCTGCAGCACCTGGTAGTGCTGCAACTGGGCCAGCCAGTGCGCTGCGTCGCTGTCGCCCTTGAGCGCGAGGTTGGCGTGCAGCAGCACGGTGTGCAGGCCAATGGGCTCGCCCTGCCACACCGGCGGCATGCCAGGCGCCAGGTGCAGGATGAGTCGGAGCAACTGCACGTCCACCGGCAGGCCGCTGTCGTGGCGCAGTTCCAGCAGCAAGCGCACGGCATTCTGGTCCTTGGGCACTTCGCGAAACCAGGTGAGCAACTGGCCATTGGCGATGTCGGCGCAGCCCTCGGACCAGTTTCTGGCCAGCGCCACGGCGAGCTGCGCCGGCGTGTGGCAGACATCCTGGCCCAGGTGGTAGGGCTGGCTGAATCCGGTCACGCCGCTTGCTTCCTGCGGCTCGGCCAGGCTGGGGTCGCGCGCCAGCCAGCGCCTGATCTCGGCTTCGCCCCAACGCTGCTGCGGATCCCGCAGCAACAACCCGCGCAGCAGCTTGCGCAGGTTGGGGTCCGCCACTTCGGCCAGGTCGATGCCGCGCGTCGTCAACTGGTGCAGGATCACCGCCTCTGACAAATCGGCAAAAGGGTGATGGCCCTGGCTGGCTTCCAGCAGGATGATGCCCAGGGCCCAGTAATCGGTCTTGCCGTCGATCACGCCGGACAGGCTCTCCGGCGAGGCATAGGGCAGGGTGCGCGCCGTGCTGGTGAAGCGCTGCGTGGCGTCGATCACCGAGGAGATGCCGAAATCGGTCAGCACCAGGTCCAGCGGATCGATGGCGCGCAGCAGGATGTTCTCCGGCTTCAGGTCACGGTGCAGCAGGCCCACGGCGTGCACGGCGGCGATGGCCGAAGCCATGCCACGCACCAGCGCCTGCAGTGTCGCGGGCTGGAGCGGACCCTTGCGCAGCAGGTCGCGCAGCGAGCCCAGGGCGCAGTATTCCATCACCTCGTAGGCATAGCCCTGCTGCGTTCCGGCTTCGAACAGGGCCACGCAATGGCGGTGCTCAATGCGCGCCAGACGTTCGCGTACGTCGGCGCGCGGCTGCACGCCGTGGCGGTAGATCTTGGCCACCAGCTCGGGGCCGCCGTCGACCTGCTGCACCAGCAGCAGCTCCGCTTCGGCCCCCTGCGTCGGCAGCGGTTGGAGGATGCGGTAACGCTCCTTGAGCGTGCCCGGCAGGCTGATCAGGCTGTGCAGCTGGGCTGGGCTGGACAGCCCCGCCGACTGCAAGGGACGGTTGCAGTACAGGCAGTTGACGCTGCCTAGCGGGTTGGGCTGCCCGCAGTCCTCGTGCGTGCAGAGCAACGCTGCGTTGGCCGGCTCTGGCAGCACTGGGGGCGTTGTAACGGCGTCAACAGGTGCTTGTCGGCTCAGCAGGTCCACGCCGGCGAGCAGGGCGCCGCAGGCGCAGCGCATCACCTGCGGCGCGTTGTCGGCCCCGCAACTCGGACAGCGGCGAAATGGCTCCGCGTCCAATCAGCTCCTCCAGGAAGCCTGGCTGAATTCCAGGCCACTTTTCTTGCACGACGCCTCCAGGGCCGCCATGTCGCCGCGCGCCGGAATGCCCACGTACCAGACGCGATTACCGTCGACCATGGCCTGCATGCGTTTGGCTTCACCTGAGGTCGCTGCGTCGACAAATGCGGCGTAACGGCTGCGTCCGCGCTCGGACAGCAGCACCAGCGGCTGGTTCGCCGAGCCGCGCCACACATGGGTCAGCGCCAGCTTGTCGACAAAGGGTTCGGGGATCAGCGCATCGAGCTTTCCCAGCAGTTGGGCGTGTTTCTTTTGCAGGGTGGCCAGCGGGTAGCCGCTGTAGCACAGGATGTCAAAGTCGGGCCCGCCCTGGGTGCGCCATTGCCTCAGGCCGTCGAGCAGGGCGCCCAGTGCCTGCGGCTGGTCGAAGGGTTCGCCGCCGGAGATTGTCACGCCATCAAAGTCCCCGGCGCTGGTCTGACGGCACCAGGCCAGCAGTTGCGCCACGCGCATGTCCCGGCCCGGGTCGCGCACCCAGGTGTCCTGCGACACGCAGCCCTTGCAGCCTATGCTGCAGCCCTGCAACCAGATCGCGATGCGCCGTCCCGGGCCCAGCACGGTGACCGGGAAATGCGCCTTGTTGACGCTGATCTTCATGTGCACTGCACACGCAGCGTGATGACCCGCTCCACTTCGGACAGACCCGTGATGGCCAGCACGGTCTTGCCCTCGAGCGCGGTTTCGAACAGCACGCGCGACAGCGGGTTGATGAACACCGATTCGAGCTGGTTGCCGATGCCGCGTCCGCCCTGATCGAGGTCGCGGGTGCAGCGCTGCAGCAGCTCCTGGCGGATCTCGGGCGACAGCGACAACTGCAGCTTGAACTCCTCCTGCAGGCGCCGCGCCACATTGGCCAGCATGCCGTCGAAGATGAGACGCGCCACTTCGGCGCCGATGAAATTGAAGACCACGATGTTGTCGCCGATGCGGTTCAGCAGTTCGGGTCGCGACAGCTTGAACTTGAAGTAGTTGCCTATGGCTTCGCGCACCCGGGACTCGACGAGCTCGTAGGGGTCTCCGGGGCGCACGTTCTGCACGCGCTGACCCTGGGCGTCGTCCACAAAGGTGCCCAGGTTCGAGGTGAACACCAGGATGGTCTCGGAGAAGTAGGCCGTGTCGCCGCGCCCGTCGGTGAGGCGCCCGTCTTCCAGGATCTGCAGAAACTTGTCCAGGATGCGCGGGTGGGCTTTTTCGATCTCGTCGAACAGCACGACCGAGAACGGCTTCTCGCGCACCGCGTTCGTGAGTTCGCCGCCGGCGTCGAAACCGATGTAGCCCGGCGGCGCGCCGAGCAGGCGTGCGCTGCTGTGCTCTTCGGCAAATTCGCTCATGTCGTAGCGCAGGTAGGCGCGCTCGTCGCCAAACACCAGTTGCGTCAGCGTCTTGGCCAGCTCGGTCTTGCCCACGCCCGTGGGGCCGGCGAAGAACAGCACGCCGCGCGGGCGGCTGCCGCCTGATCTGGCCTGCGCGCCGGTGAGTCCCATGACCGAGCGCTTCAGGATGTCCAGGGTCTTCACCACGGCCGGGTGCTGGCCCTTGACGCGGTCCTCGATGAAGGCCTGGGCGTCGCGGATCTTTTCGCGCAGGTAGTCGCGCCGCCAGGGGTTGTCCAGGGCGCCGACCTTGTAGCAGCGCACGGCGTCGTCGATGGACTGCAAGCCCACGCCCTGGCGGTCGGCCAGCTCGGTGATGTCGGACAGGGCGGCGAGGCTCAGGCCCTCGGTGAGCGTGGAAAAGTTCTTTACGAACTGCTCGCGCTGTGCCGCACTGGCCTCGGCGTGTCCCAGGAACAGCGGCGCCAGTTGCTGGGCTGCGGCCTGGCGCGCTTCAAAATCGGGTTTGCCGATGATCAGGCTGGCCACGCGCTCGCTGTCCAGCGTGAACCACGAAGGCAGATCCTGGGCGCGATTGAGCAGCCAGAGCACGGGGTTGTGCAGCGGCGCGCCACCGCCTTCGCGCGGCACCATGGGCGCGGCGTTGAGCGAGAGCTTTTCGGCGGCGACAAAGAAGCGGTGTTCGGCCTCGCTCAGGTGCTCGACCTGGCGCGTCAGGCGCGAGGCAAAGTCCAGCACCAGGGCGCAGCGTGCGTCGCGTTGCGTGGCTATCGATTTCATCAACTGGCTCAGGCTCTCCAGGCTCATCTGCTGGCAGCCGTCGGCCAGCTTCAGATTGAACAAGCGCTGCGCCAACTCGCGTGCCACGGGCTCATCGGGGTAGACGCGCAGGCCATCGGCCGGGTCGAACACCAAAAGGAAGCGGTAGTCGCGCGCCTTCAGGCTGTCCCACAGCGCGCGCAGCAGCGGCACCAGCGCCGCGCCCGTGGCCAGCGGCGTGAGAAAGCTGTCGCGGATGCTGCCTGAGACGACGAATTGCGAGCGTATCGGCAGCAGGCGCTGCAGATCGGTCAGCCAGCGCGGTGGGGTATGGTTCATTGGATCTCGCGTTGCAAGGGCCTGGCGGCGTGGTGGGTCGTGCCTTCCTCATCGGAAAATTTCGGCAGGCGCTGCGCGTCAACCAGTTGCACCGGCACCTCGCCAGCCTCGAGTCGACGCGTCACATTCATGTGCACACCGCGCACCTCAAGGGCCTTGAGCAGCGCCGGAAACTCACTGCACCAGCGGTCCTCGGCCAGATGGTCGAGCACGCTGCGCTCGTTCTGTCCGGCTTGCACGGCGCGCACCACGTTGAAGTTGACGCTGCCCGCGGCCGCGTCGACGCGCATGCGCACGCAATAGTCGCCCCAGCCCTGGCGCCGAAAGTGCACCACGCCGCCTTCGACAAACAGCGTGCTGCCGATTTCCTCGACCTGGTAGCCCAAGTCCTTGAGCGACTGCTCGACGATGCTGCTGGTGGCTTCACTCAGCTGCTGTTTCTGCAGCGCCTTGAGGTGCGACTGGATGCGCGCGCGCAGCTCCATGGTCAGCAACTCGGCGCGCGCCCCGGGCAGGCAGTGCTCGAGTTCCTGCGCCAGGTTTTGAATCGACTCGGGTACACCCAGCGACGCGATGCGCGAGAGCAGGCGCTGCGCCTGCGTGCGCGGGGCATCCGGCAGGGCCAGCTCGGCCGGCTGCTCGGCGAACTGTTCGACCTGGAGTGCTGCCTGCGTCAACAGGATCACGCGCAGTTCGGCGCTCAAGTTCTGCAGCGCACGCACATAGGCCGCCTGCATTTCGAAATCTTCCCCCTCTGGAGGTGCCGGGCGCGTGGCCCGGACCTGGTCGGCGATGCCCAGGCGTTGCGCCAGGATGATGAGCTGATCGAAGTCGATTTCGGCGGCCGCGCAGGCTTCGTGCAGCGCGCTCTGGCCCTGGGCTTTGGCTGTGCCCTGGCGGGACTGCTGCGTATCGCGCTGTCCCTGGTGTTGCTGGCGCAGTGCATCGGCCTGTTCATAGCCCTGGAGCACGGCCATGGCGGCACGTATCGCCACCGCGGAAAGCAGTGCGATGACGGGGTCGGCCGAGAAGATGACGGTGATGGGTCCGCTCATGCGACGAAGTATCGCAGGTCGGTATAGTGCCGCCAGTTGCCTGGCATGGGTCCGGCCAAAGAAAAGGTTGAAACCATGATCGACGACACCAAACCCTGCCCGGTCTGCGGCGAGACCATCAAGGCCGTGGCCATCAAGTGCCGCTTTT
The DNA here is from genome assembly GCA_903830985.1 of uncultured beta proteobacterium. Classification (GTDB taxonomy): domain Bacteria; phylum Pseudomonadota; class Gammaproteobacteria; order Burkholderiales; family Burkholderiaceae_C; genus CAIKVZ01. The sequence goes on along the minus strand of CAIKVZ010000225.1, from coordinate 31,904 downwards.
GCAATACCGATCTCGTGGCCCACGCGGCCGCCAAGGACGCGGAGCTGGAAAAGCCGCTGTTCAGCGGCCATCCTGCCGTGATTCACAGCGCCTGGCAGTGGCTGGCCGTGGTCTGCACACTGGGCGTCGCCTGGGTGGTCTACTGGCTGCGCAGCATTTCAACCACCTACGAGATCACCAGCCAGCGCGTGCGCATCGAGCGCGGACTGCTGTCCAAGTCCAAGGAAAGTCTGGAACTTTTTCGCATCGACCACTTCGATCTGCTCAAGCCCCTGGGCATGCGTCTGGTGGGGCAATGCCTGCTGCACCTGCGCTCCTCCGACACGGGTTTTCCTTCGGTCGTGATCCTGGGCGTACCGGATCTGGAGGCACTGGCCGATACCTTGCGGGAATGCTCGCTGCGCGAGCGCACGCGCCGGCGCGTCACCACTTTCGTGCAGGCCTGAGCGCCGCTTCAGGAAGCAGAACCTGCGGCCATCCATCTCATGGCTGCGGTGAAGCCATCGGGAAGTGGGGCTATTCGGGGAAACCAGTACGCTGGTTGGGTTGCTGTAGGTTATGGTCGCGTCCGTATTCGAACCAATGATTTACTGGAGCCTCTGCATGAAATTGCGTCATCGAATCTTTGCCCTGATTGGCGCAGCACTCGCCGGCATCGTGTTGATCAGCGCCTTCGGCCTGTATACCCTGCGCCAGAACCTGTATGAGGCGCGTCAGGAACAGATCTACAAGGTGGCGCTGCTGAGCCGGGGCGTGCTCGACCGCTACCAAAAGCTGGAGGCCAGCGGCAAGCTCAGCCGGGAAGCGGCGCAAAGCCAGGCCAAGGAAGCGCTGGCCGGGCAGCGTCAGGGCGACGACTATATTTTCGTGCGCACCATGGACAACCGCATGCTGGTTCATGCCGACCCAAGCCGCGTCGGGCAGGTCGACAAGGGCTCCAAGACAGCGGACGGTCGCATGACTTCCGAGATCTACGTTCAGGAGTTGGCCAAGGCCGACCGCGTCTTCATGATCGCCTACGTTGCGCGCCCGGCGGACGCCAGCAAGACGCCGGTGCCCAAACTGCTGGGGGCGATCCGCTTCGAGCCCTGGGACTGGGTGGTGGGCAACGGTGTTTTCATCGACGACCTCGACGCTGTCTTCTGGTCCTACGCTTACCGCTATCTCGCCATCGGCGGCCTGCTGCTGGCGGCCATGACGACGTTTGGCCTCATTCTCATGCGCTCCATTCAGCGCCAGTTGGGCGGTGAGCCGCAATACGCGGCGCAAGTGGTCAACCTGATCGCTTCCGGCGATCTGAGCGTCGCCATCGAAGTCAATGGCCCGCCGACCAGTCTGCTGGCCTCCATGGAGCGCATGCGCGAGAGCCTGCGTACCATCGTCACCGAGGTGAGCGAAGGCTCGGAGTCGATTCAGCAGGCAACGGCCGAGGTCGCCAACGGCAATCTGGACCTGTCCAACCGCACGGAACAGGCCGCTGCCACGGTGGAGCAAACTTCGGCCTCGATGCAGCAACTCGCCGACAACGTGCGCCAAAGCGCCGATGCGGCGCGTCAGGCAAACCAGTTGGCGATGACCGCCTCGCGCGTCGCCAGTGAAGGCGGCGCCGTCGTGTCCAAAGTGGTGCAAACCATGGGGGTGATCAGTGCCTCGTCGCGCAAGATCAGCGACATCATCAGCGTGATTGACGGGATTGCCTTTCAGACCAATATCCTGGCCTTGAACGCGGCCGTGGAGGCAGCGCGTGCGGGCGAGCAGGGACGTGGTTTCGCGGTCGTCGCCGGGGAGGTCCGCACCCTGTCGCAACGCAGCGCCCAAGCCGCCAACGAGATCAAGGCGCTGATTTCCAGTTCGGTCGCCAGCGTCGAAAGTGGCTCATCTCTGGTGCAGCAGGCCGGCAGCACCATGCAGGAAATCGTCAGCGCTGTGCAGCGCGTCACCGACATGATCGGCGAAATTTCGGCTTCCACGGACCAGCAGAACGCCGGCATCACCGAGATCGTCAGCGCCATCTCCCACATGGATCAGATGACGCAGCAAAATGCCGCGCTGGTGGAAGAAGGTTCGGCAGCTGCTTCCAGCCTCAAGGAGCAGGCGCTGAGCCTGACGGCAGTGATGGGCGCGTTTCGCCTGCGACCGGGCTGAGCCCGCCTGCTGGGCGCGTCGACGCGGTGCCGATGCGCCCCCGCTCAAGTGGGGTTACGGGTTGCGGTGAAAACGGGTTTTCACCCTGGGGGTTTGACCTGCTTTACGGCTATGCTCGGCTATTGCTCCGGGAGTCCAGGCCAGGCAAAGCCTGCGACGGATGTTTTAACTTTTTTGGGAGATCCTCATGTCGTTTCATTTCATATCACGCAGGCTGCTGTGCCTTGGCGCCATGGGTCTTTTGTTGGCCAGCGGGGTCCAAGCCGCAGACCAGGGAACCGCAGCTGAGGCCGAAGCCATGGTCAAAAAGGCCGTGGCCTACATCAAGGCGCACGGCCCGGAGAAGGCCTATGAGGAGTTCACCAACGGCAAGAGCTTCAAGGATCGCGACCTGTACATCATCGTCTATGACTTGAATGGCAAGAACCTGGCGCAAGGTGCAAACCCCAAACTGGTGGGCAAGGACCTGATCGGTCTGAAGGACCCGGATGGCAAGCCGCTGATTCAGATGTTCGTCGATCTGGCCAAGAACAAGGGCAAGGGCTGGGTCGAAGGCTATAAGTTTCTGAACCCGGTGTCGCAGAAAATCGAGGGCAAAGCCATGTACCTCGAGCGCGTTGGCGAGACCCTGGTCGGGTGCGGCATCTACAAGGGCTGAGTGCCGCCGTTTGCATTCCCCATGGTTTGATGATGTTTAAAGGAACTGACATGAAATCAATTTATTCCTTTTGCAAAGTCGTGATGGCCGCCTTTGCCATCAGTTTTCTCATGGCAGGGGTTGCAAGGGCCGCGGATCAGGGCACGCCCGCCGAGGCCGAAGCCATGGTGAAGAAGGCGGTCGCCTTCATCAAGGCCAATGGGGCGGAAAAGGCGGCCGAAGAGTTCACCAACGGCAAGGGCTTCAAGGACCGGGACCTGTATGTCAGCTTCTACGTACTGGGCGGCAAGGTGCTGGGCCATGGCGCCAACCCCAAACTCGTGGGCAAGGATCTGATCGGTTTGAAGGATCCTGACGGCAAGTTGTTCATCAAGATGATCGACGACCTGGCCAAGAGCAAAGGCAAGGGCTGGACCGAGAGCTACAAGTTTCGCAACCCGGTCACCGACAAGGTTTCCGAAAAGCTCATTTACGTCGAGCGCGTCGGGGACACCTGGGTCGGTGTGGGTGTTTACAAATAGCGTTTTTTTTCCAAGCCCTCACGCGACCCGTCGCTGACGGCTTGGTTTGCCTGACTGGAGCACTGAGATGAATTTTGGCAACATGAGAATTGGCCTGCGCCTGGGCTTGGGGTTCGGCATGATTCTGCTCGCGGCGAGTGTGATGCTGGTTGGCACGCTGCTGAGCAATAGCGCCAGCCGCGCAACCTTGCTCGAAACACTGCAGCACGCGGCTGCTCAACAGGATCTGGCCGAAGAGATGCGCCTGACCTTGCTCAGCAGCGCCGTCGCGGTGCGCAACATGGGCCTGCAGACCAAGGTCGAAGGGGTGCAGAAGGACGAAGCCGAGGCCAAGAAACAGCGCGCGGCCTATCTTGCGGCCAAAGGCAAACTCGAAGCCACGCTGGGGGAAAAGGAGCGTGCGGTGTTCACCCATCTGGGCGATATTGACCGACAGATGGATGCCCAGTTCAAGGAGGCGGTGGATCTGGCCTCGCAGTTCAACACGGAGCAGGCTGGCGCGGTGATCACCGGCAAGATCGATCCGCTGCTGACGCAAGCCATGACCGAGATTGCGAACTTCGTCGCGGTGCAAAAGCAGCAGGCCGACGGGGTGACTGCGCAAACCAATGCCAGCAACCGCTCCACCGTGACCGTGATCGGCGTGGCCGGTGCGGTGGTATTGCTGCTTTCTGGCTTGATGGCGTGGAGCCTGACGCGCAGTATTACCCACCCCCTGCGCACCGCCGTGGACGCGACGGCGCGCATTGCACAGGGCGACCTGGTGAGCGAAATCCGGGTCGCGGCGGTTGACAGCCGGGAAGAGACCATGCAGTTGCTGGCCGGTTTGCTGACCATGCGAGATGGGCTGGCGCGCATGGTCAGCGAAGTGCGCACCGGCGCCGAAAACATATCCACGGGTGCCAACGAGATTGCCTCGGGCAACAGCGATCTGTCGCAGCGCACTGAAACCCAGGCCAGCAATCTGCAGCAAACAGCGGCCTCCATGGAAGAACTCAGCAGCACGGTGAAGAACAATGCCGACACCGCACGCCAGGCCAATCAGATGGCCGGATTGGCCAGTTCCGCCGCGGTCAAGGGCGGGGTTGTGGTCGGTCAGGTGGTGGCCACCATGCAGGAAATCACCGCGGCTTCGCGCAAGATCGCGGACATCATCAGTGTCATCGACGGCATCGCCTTCCAGACCAATATTCTGGCGCTGAATGCGGCGGTGGAAGCGGCGCGCGCCGGCGAGCAGGGCCGCGGCTTTGCCGTCGTGGCCACCGAGGTGCGCAGCCTGGCCGGACGCTCCGCCGACGCGGCCCGGGAAATCAAGAATCTGATCAGTGCCAGCGTGGCGAAGGTCGAGGCCGGAAGCAAGTTGGTGGGCGAGGCCGGGGACTCCATGAGTGACATCGTCGCCCAGGTCAAAGGCGTGGCCGATCTGATTGCCGAGATCAGTTCCTCGGCCCATGAGCAGACCAACGGCATCGAGCAGGTCAATCAGGCCATTGGGCAACTGGACAACGTGACCCAGCAAAACGCCGCTTTGGTCGAGCAGGCCGCCGCTGCCGCCGACAGTCTGAATCAGCAGGCCGGCCGCATGGTCGAAGTGGTGAGTGCCTTCAAACTGGCAGCCGGTGCCGAGGATCGCCTGATGAGGTCGCAGGGCGCTGGCTTGCCTTTGCCCAAACCGGTGGCCCGGCTGGCGGGTTCGGGGCGTCCAGCCTTGGCCAGCCGCAAGCAACTCGCGATCAGCCGCCCTGGCCGGGCTTGAGGGCGGTTAGGCTCGGCTTGGCCGGGCTTGCCGCTCAGTGCTTGTGCTGCGACATGTCGTGTGCCGTTGCGTCCGGCGCCACGGCCGACACCTTGACCTTGAGCTCAAGCCTGCTTTGCACGCCCTGGGAATTCTTCACGACCAGGGTCAGGGGCACGAGCGTGTCCTTGGGCAGGGGTGCTTTCAGGTCCATCAGCATCACGTGGTAGCCGCCGAGCTTGAGTTCCACGGCCTGGCCTGCAGGCAGCGCCAGGCCGCCCTCGAGCGCGCGCATCGTCATCACACCGCCGTCCATCTTCATCTCGTGCACCTGCACCACACCGGCTGCTGGCGATGACGCGCCAAGCAGCGTGGCGCCGTCCCGGGCGGTGATCGTCATGAAAGCGCCGGTGGCCTTTTGCCCCGGAACGGTGGCGCGCACCCAGGCGTCCTTGACGTCGATCGTCTGTGCGGCCAGAGGCGAGAGGAGGCTGCTGGCGAGCAACGCGGCGGCGACGAACGCAGGGTATTTCATGGGGGGATCCTTTAAAAAGTGACAAGAAAAATTCGATCCTGCAGTTGTCGCCAAAGCCACAGCTTGCGGTGCGGCCGGTCGGGCGTCGTTGCCCCATGGAAGCTCGGGTCTGAATGTTCGGCAGCGCGACGATGACCCGTGTGGGCGTCAGCGCCGCAGCGGTCCGCACGCCGGTTGGGCGAAATTATGCCTGCGTGCTGCAATGAGCCGATGAGCTGCCATAGCGGCAGTGTCAAGGCCGGCGGATGGCGGACTGCAATGTTTCTCTTTTTGCGGCGCTAGAATTGACCGATGTATCAAGCTCGTCAGCGTCGCATCACCGGATGGTTGGCCATCCTTGCGTTGGCGCTGTCGGCTTTGGCGCCGTCGCTATCCCACGCCATGGCCTCCTGGTCTGGCACGTCGCTGCTGGGCTTGCAGGTCTGCAGCGCGCAAGGCGCCGCATCGGCCCTTTCAGCTGACGCTCCCGTCGCGCCCGCGCAGGACGGATCCGTCGCGACGCATGAACACTGTGGCTACTGCTCCTTGCAAGCCCATGCGCCGGCGCTGCCCACGGCAGCGGGAACCGTCGTCTTGCAAGCCGGCGAGCACACCGTGCATTGCAGCGAGGACGTTCAGCTTGCGCCTTCGCTTTGGCCCTGGGCCTTGCCCCACTCGCGGGCGCCTCCGGCGCAACACTGACGATTTCCACTGAGCTGCAAGGGGACGTGCCGATCCGGCTGCGCGTCTTCAAGGTCAGTGTCTCCCCGTCATGCGGCGTTGCTGCGTCGCTTGCCCTCCCTGTTTTTGGCCACGGCTTGACGCCTTGGCCTGCGAGATATCCATGAATAAAAAACTCCAGGTTTTTCTCTTTGTCCTGACGGCCGTGTCCTGCGGCAGTGCCTTGGCCTGTGCCAGTTGCGGCTGTTCTCTCAGCTCCGAATGGGAAAGCCAGGGCCTGTCGTCGGGCACGGGCTTGCGTGTCGATCTGCGTTACGATTTTCTGGACCAAAACCAGGTGCGCAGTGGCATCGGCAAAGTGGCCAGCTGGCCGGTGGCGGGCCATGAACAAGAGCTCTTCACCCGGAACAACTACCTGACAGCAGGCATTGACTACAGTGCCTCGGCCAATTGGGGCATTAATCTTCAGTTGCCCTACATCGACCGATCGCATGGCAGCAACGGGATGGCCTTTGACGGCACGGACGCCGGCACCTCGCACACGCGCAGCCTGGGGGATATCAAGCTCGTGGGTCGCTACACGGGGCTGTCGGATGAGCACAATGTGGGTCTCCAACTGGGGGTCAAGCTGCCCACCGGCAGCCACAGCGAAACCTTTTCCGGCGGCGCCATCGCGGGCGACCCGCTGGACCGCGGTCTGCAGCCGGGCACCGGCAGCACGGACCTGATCGTGGGCGCATTCAGGTTCGCCCCGCTGTCGCAGAACTGGGACTACTTTGCCCAAGCCACGGCGCAGTTGCCGCTGAATTCCCGGGCCGATTTCAAGCCTGGAAATTCGCTTAACCTGAATCTCGGGTTTCGCTACCTCGGCTTCGAGACCCTCGTCGCGCAACTGCAGTTGAATGCGCGCGTCTCTGCCAGGGATTCTGGCTCGAACGCCTCGGCAGACGACAGTGGTGGCAAGACGATCTACCTGAGTCCGGGTCTGTCCATGCCGGTGGGCGACAAGGCGAAGGTGTACGGATTTGTGCAACTGCCCGTCTACCAGAGCCTCAACGGCTACCAGTTGGCGCCCAAGTACACGGTTTCGCTGGGCACGCGGCTGGAGTTCTGAGTCAGGGGCGCGCCAGCAGCGGGTCGACCAAGGCTTCGAGTTGCTCGCGCGTGATCTCGGCGTCGCCCTCGTGGCCGTTCTTGCGCAGCAGGCCGTCGCGGTCGATGACGAAGGTGCTTGGCATGCGCCAGATCCGGCCCAGACCTTTGAAGCTGGCCTGCGACTTGAGCGCCACCGCAAAGCTGTACGAGCGGGCCAGCTTGCGCACTTGCTCCAGTTCCCGCGCATCGTCCATGCTGATGGCCAGGACCTCGAGTCCCTGGTCCTTGTGCTGCTCAAAATAGGTCTGAAGCGCGGGCATTTCGTTCTTGCAGGGTGCGCACCAGGTGGCCCAGAAATTCAGGATCACGACGTGGCCACGTTTTTCGGAAAGTCGAAAGACCGTGGCGTTGTCGAGGCCTGTGGCCGTCACCTCCGGCGCGGCCAGTCCCAACGCCAGTTCAGCCCCGAAGGCCGTCCCGGCGAAGAGCAGCAGTGCAAGCGTCCAAAGATGGTTCATGGCTGCATTTTCGCATCCGAGCCTGCGCCTGGCCGGACAGCGTAACCGGGGGTTATTTTGCGGTGACTGTGATCGGCACCACGGCCTGGGCGCTCAGACCGGCCGAGTCCTGCACCGACACCTTCAGGCTGTAGCTGCCCAGAACCGGGCTGGGCCAGCTGGCGTTGAGCGTCAGCCCGCTGATGGAAAAGCTCATTCCCAGCGGTGCGCCGGTGATGGAGATCGACAGCGAAGTGGCGCCCGGGTCGGAGATGGCGATGCTGCCGGTGAGCACCTTGCCGACCACGCCGCTCATGGCGGGCGCGGTGATCACCGGGCCGGCTACTGGCGCCGCGACGATCTTCACCGTGTACACGCCCTGACCGCTCAAGCCGGTCTTGCTGTCCTTGACGGTGACCGTCACCGCGTAGCTGCCCAGCACGGGGGAAGCCCAGCTGACCAGCCCGGTGCTGCTCACGCTCATGCCGGCCGGCGCGCCGCTCAGGTTGTAGCTCACGGGGTTGGTGGCGCTGACGGCGACGCTGAAGGACAGCGCCACGCCAGGCTTGCCGCTGACCGTGCCGCTGCCCACGCTGGGCGCCAGCGGTGCCGCGATGGTGACGCTGTACAGGCCCTGGCCGCTCAGTCCCGTCGCGCTGTCTTTGGCGCTGACGGTCACGGCGTAGCTGCCGGCCAGCGGTGTTGGCCAGGTCACGACGCCGGTGGCGGAGATGGCCATGCCGGCGGGCGCGCCGCTCAGGGCGTAGGTGACGGCGTTGGGTGCGGCAACCGAGGCCGTGAAGGACAGCGCCGTGCCGACCGCGCCACTGATGGCGGCTCCGGTGACGACCGGTGCGGTGACCACCGGTGCGGTGGCGCTCGCACCCGACAACGCGCTCAGCAGGGCCGCCACATTGGGCGTTCCCAGGCCCGACAGCGGGTCATAGCCGGCCTTGGCGATACAGGTTGCACAGGTGCCGTCCGTGCCCCGGGTGATGTCGGCAAAGGCGCTGGCGTAGCTGCCCGGGACCGTGGCGATCTGCCCGTAGAGCACGGCGTGGGCTGCGCCCAGGGCAGGTTTGGCGGCGAGCGCGCGTGTGGCATTGGCCACGGCGATGAGGCCGGCCCATTGCGGGGTCGACAAGCTGGTGCCGCCGGCGCTGAGCCAGCTCACCACGCTGCTGCCCTGCGCCATCACGGCCACATATTGACCTGTTGCAGGGTCGGCGTTGAAGGCCACGTCTGCCACGGTGCGGCGTGCCACGGTTCCCAGGCCGGGAACGGCGCTGCTCTGGTAGCTCGGCGTGGGCGTGTAAGCGCTGGTGCCGCCGCCGGTTCCAGACCAGCTCACTTCGCTGCGCGCACCGCTGCCGCTGTAGCTGAGCGTGGTGCCGCCCACGGCCAGCACCTTGGGCGAGACCGCGGGCCAGGAAACCGCCGCCCCGTTGTCACCCGTGGCCGCCAGGTAGCTCATGTTGGCGCCGCTGAAGGCCGCGTCCACCGAAGCGGTCCAGTTGCCCTCGGCCGCGCCGAAGCTCATGGACACGACGCCCGGGCCCATGGCATTGGCCAGCTTGACTGCGCCCAGCAGGCTGTTGGTGGTGGCATCAACCGCCTCGATCAGCACGATGCGCGCCAGCGGCGCCGTGGCGTGGGCCCACTGCACGTCCAGCGTGATCTCGGTCGCCCAGCCGGCGTCGTAGGCCGGCGCGCTGCTGACCATGGCGCCGGCGGCGTTGTTGTAGGCGATGGAGAACTCGCAGCCGCTGACGGAGGCCGCAGCCAGCGGCAGGGCGGCCGTGCTGGCGATGACCTTGGTGACGCAAGTGGGCAGGCCGAACTTCTGGTTGAAGGCGGCGAGTTCGGCCACCACGTTCGGGTCATGCTGCGCGTCGACGATGTAGATGGTCTGTCCGGCACCGAGTTGCGCGGCCTGCGCGGCGCTGAGTGCGCTGCCCACCACGGGCAGGGCCGGCAAACCGTAGGCGGCGCGGATCTGCGCCGGCGAGTAGACCGAGACCACGGTGCCTGCGGCCATGGGCGCCACCGTCACTGCCGTGCCGTCGGCCGCCAGTGCCGTGGGGTTCGCGGCGCGCAACTGGCGTGCAGCCTTCATGGCGCGTACGGTCAGGCGTTGCGTGGAAAGTCCGTCAAATTCCTGCGGCACGGCCTGCTGGTGCGGGGCGTTGCTGTGAGAACTGTCACTGTTTGCATCGTCCGGCGCGTCCAGCAGCACCGGTGCCAGGTGGAACAGGGGTTGGGCCAACTGCAGCGCCGCGGCGTCGGGCAGGGTGGCCAAGTCGAGTTGCAGCGTGGTCGTGGCGCTGGTCAGCGGTGCGGTGACGGGGTTGCTCGCCAGCGGGACGTCGCCACCGCCACAGGCGCTCAACAGCGCTGCAGCAAAGCTTGCCGCCCACAGGCTTTTGCCGGCGCTGAAATTGACAGTGTGTGTGGACGTATTCATGACCTGGCGCTCCGAAAAATGGGCGAGGGCCACTCTGGTCAGGGGTGAGAGGCATTGCGGTGTGCGCTAGCTCAATCCAACCCTGGCAACCCCGCTGCCATGGCGCTTGCGCGCTGTAGGCCGGTGGCTTTGCGTCCCCGTTTTTCAACAGGTTTGCCCTCTGGAACCCTCGCTCATGCAAGGGCATTACCATCCATTCTAAAGGCGAACTTAACGCCAGGCTGACAGTATCTTGTCAAAAAAATGACAACCGACTGTCACCCTCCCAGATAGGCCTCTTCCACCTTCGGGTTGGCCAGCAGGTTCGCCCCTGTGTCGGTCAGCACGATCTTTCCGGTCTCTATCACGTAGCCGTGGCGCGCGATTTTCAGCGCCTGACGCACGTTCTGCTCCACCAGCAGGACAGTCAGTCCGCTGCGGTTGATCTGCACCAGGGTGCGGAAAATTTCCTGCACCAGGATGGGCGCCAGACCCATGGACGGTTCGTCCAGCAGCAGCAGCTTCGGGCGGGCCATGAGGGCACGGCCAATCGCCAGCATCTGCTGCTCGCCGCCCGAGAGGTTGCCGGCAAACTGCTCGCAGCGGTCCTTGAGGCGCGGGAACAGCGCATAGACCTCTTCCATGGAGGACGCAATGCCGGCTTTGTCGCGCCGTGTATAGGCGCCGAGCTGCAGGTTCTCGGTGACGGTCAGCGTGGTCAGGATGGCGCGACCTTCGGGCACTTGAACCACGCCACGCTGCACGATCTGGTGCGCTGCCAGCTGGCTGATGTCCTCGCCCTCGAACTCGATGCGGCCACGCTTGGGCCGCAGCAGCCCCGACAGGGCCAGCAGCGTGGTGCTTTTGCCGGCGCCGTTGGCGCCCACCAGGGCCGTGATTTCGCCGGCGACGAGTTCAAAGTCAATGCCCTTGACCGCCTCGATCTGGCCGTAGGCGACGGACAGGTCCTGTACGCGCAGGGAGATACTCATTGCTCGTCCTTACCGAGATACGCTTCGATCACGTCGGGGTTGTTGCGCACTTCGTCCGGGGTTCCCTGGGCGATGATGCGGCCGAAATTGAGCACGGCGATCTGCTCGCACAGGCCCATGACGAAGCGCATGTCGTGTTCGATCATGAAGACGCCGTAGCCGCGGTCGCGGATGTTGCGGATCTCCTCCATGAGGATGGCTTTTTCCGCCGGGTTCATGCCGGCCACGGGCTCGTCCAGCAGCAGCAGCTTGGGTTCGGTGGCCAGGGCCCGTGCGAACTCCAGCTTGCGCTGCTCGCCGTAGGACAGGTTGTCGGCCAGCAGGTCGGCCTTGTGCGCCAGGCCGACCCAGGTGAGCAACTCAAATGCGCGCTCGCGCGCCCTTTTTTCCGCTGCACGGCAGGCTGCGGTGTTGAAGAGCAGGTCGATGCCGCCATAGCGCAACTGCTCGTGCAGGCCCACCATGACGTTTTCCAGCAGGTCCATTTCCTTGAAGATGCGGATGTTCTGGAAGGTGCGCGCGATGCCGCGGTGCGTGATGCGGTGCGAAGGCACACCCACCAGGCTTTCGCCCTGGAACGCTATGCTGCCGCTGCTCGGCTGCAGCAGTCCGGTGATCAGGTTGAAGACCGTCGTCTTGCCCGCGCCATTGGGCCCGATCAGGCCGTAGATGCTGCCCGCGGGCACCTCGAAGCTGACGTCCTGCAGCACGCTCAGGCCGCCGAAATGCATGCCCAGGTTGCGAATGGAAAGAAGGGAAACGCTCATGCTTTGCCCCCCTTGCGGCCTTGCCACCAGGCCTTGATGCGGCGCGGCTCCCAGATGCCCTTGGGCAGGAACAGCACGACCAGCACCAGCACGGCGCCGTTCACCAGGGAGCGGAAGTCATGCAAAAAGCGCAGCACTTCGGGCAGCAGCGTCAGCGTGGTGGCGCCGATCAGCGGCCCCACCAGACCCGAGGTGCCGCCCAGCACGGTCATGGTGAGGATGTCGACGGCGTTCTCGAAGCCGTATTCGCGCGGGCTGATAAAGAAGGTGAAGTGGGCGTTGAGCGCGCCGGCCACGCCGGCGATGAAGCCGCCCAGCACAAAGGCCAGCAGCTTGTAGCGGTCCACGTCGATGCCCATGAGACGCGCCGCCACCTCGTCCTCCTTGATGGCCTCGAAGGCGCGGCCCACCTTGGAGCGGCGCAGCCGCGTCAGTCCGTAGATGGCCAGCGCCAGCAGCCCGGCGATGTGCCAGCCTTCAGTGGCCAGGGGAATGCCGTTGAGCCCCTCCGGGCCACCGGTGATGTCCAGATTCAGCAAGGTGATGCGCACCACTTCGCCAAAGGCCAGCGTGGCCATGGCCAGGTAGACGCCGGACAGGCGCAGCACCGGCGCACCGATGAGCAGCGCCACCAGCGCCGGCACCACGGCGCCGGCCAGCAGCACGGCCGGGAAGGGCCAGCCCAGTTGCAGGGTGAGCAGCGCCGACACATAGGCGCCAATGCCCATGAAGGCCGCGTTGGCCAGCGACAGCAGGCCGCAGGACAGCGTCAGCCAGATTGACAGCGCCAGCAGGCCGTGCACGCCGACGGTGAACACCAGCGTGCTGTAGGTCGACCAGAAATCATTCAACGACTCCATCAGGCTTTCCTTTCCAGCTTGCGCCCGAACAGACCCGAGGGCCGCACCAGCAGGATCAGGAACAGCAGACCAAAGGCCACGGCGTCGCCCATCTGACTCGACAGATAAGCCTTGCTGATGACTTCGGCAAAGCCCAGGAACAGGCCGCCGATGAGCGCGCCGCGGATGTCGCCCATGCCGCCCAGGATGATGACGGCGATGCCCTTGTGCAGTATCGGTTGGCCCATGCCGGGCGTGATGGCGTTGAAGTCCAGGCCGATCAGCACGCCGGCAATGCCACCCAATGCCGCAGCGACAAAGGAGGTGATGTGGAACAGCGCCTCCACATGGATGCCCATGAGGCGGGCCGCCTTGGGCGACTCGGCGATGGCGCGCAGCGCGCGGCCCAGTTGCGTGCGCTTGAGCACCGTGAACAGCACGGCCATGAGGAGGAAGGCGATGGCGACGATGGCGATCTCCAGCGCGCGCACATGCACGTCGCCGACGATGTACTCGCCCGCCGGCAGGGTTTCATCCGGGAAACGCATGGCCTCGGCACCGAACAGGCCCTGCGCCGTGGTGGTGAGCATGATGCCCACGCCGATGGAGGCGATCATGGGAATCAGATGCGGTGCATTGCGCTGGCGCAGCGGCTTGAAGATCAGCACGTCGACCAGCAGGCCCACGCTGCCGCTGATGGCCATGGCGCCGAGCATGGCCAGCCACAATGGCAGGTTGAAGCGCGTGACCAGGGTCAGCGCCGCGTAGCTGCCGACCATGAAGACCGCGCCATGCGCCAGGTTGATGACGGCCAGCACGCCAAACACCAGGGTGAAACCCAGGGCAAACAGCGCGTACACGCTGCCCAGCGTCAGGGCGTTGAGGAGTTGTTGTTCAAGCATCGGTGAAAGTGGTCATCAGGTCTGAAAGGGCCGGCCCCAAAGCGCAGCGGGGCTGATTTCCATCAGCCCCGCTGCAGGCTTGAAGCGCTTTACTTGCCTTCGAACAGGGTGAACTTGCCGCCCCGCACGACGTAGATGAAGGGCTTCTGGTCGGCGTCCCAGCCGGCTGGCTTGCCGTCCTTGGTCTTGGCCGGACGGAACTTGAAGTTGCCGGTGGCGCCGCTGAAAGTGGCCTTGGGCAGGACGTTCTTCAGGGCCTCGCGGTCGACGCTCAGGTCGCCCGTGAACTTCACGTCTTTCAGCGCGATGGCGACGATGTTGATCGCGTCATAGCCCTGGGCCGAGAACTGGTTCGGCTCGGCGCTGTACTTCTTCACGTAGGCAGCAACGAAGGCCTTGTTGACCGGTGCCGGATTGGTGTTCGACCAGGGGCTGCCGACGAAAGTGCCTTCACCGGCGAGCTTGGAGACTTCGAACAGCTTGGGCGAGTTGAAGCCGTTGCCACCGATGAACGGCGCCTTGATGCCCAGGCCACGCGCCTGGGTCATGATGTTGGCGGCTTCTTCGGCCAGGCAGGAGCAGATGATGGCGTCGGGTGAGGAGGCCTTGATCTTGGTGAGCTGGGCCTTGAAGTCGACGTCGCCCTTGACGTAGGTTTCGGTGCTGGTCACGGGCAGCTTGCGCTCTTCGAGCACGCCCTTGAAGACGTCGTAGCCGCTCTTGGTGAAGGCGTCGTCATTGCCGTAAATCACGGCGACCTTCTTGATGTTGTAGTGCTTGACGGCCGTGGCCACGGTCACGGGCAGCACGTCGGACTCCATCACCGAATTGCGAAACACGTAGGGTCCGACGTCGGTGATGCCGTTGGCGGTGGTGGAGGTGCCGAAGATCACGGTCTTGGCGGCGTTGGCCACGGGGGAGCCGGCAAACATCGAGTTCGACAGGGTGGGGCCGAAGATCATCAGCACCTTGTCCTGGAACACCAGCTTCTTCACGACGTTGATGGCTTCTTCCTTCTTTCCCTGCTCGTCCTCGATCACCAGCATGATCTTGTTGCCGTTGATGCCGCCCTTGGCGTTGAGCTCGTCGGCGGCCAGTTGCATGCCGTTGCGGATCGCCACGCCGTATTGCGCGGCGCCGCCGGACAGGGCTTCAGCCACGCCGAACTTGATGTCGGCGGCCTGTGCCAGACCGGCCACGGCGAGGGAACTGATAAGGGCAAGGGATTTGGGAATTGCGTGCATGGTGTGTTCCGTAAGGTCGTTGAGACGTTGCAGGGGAGGCCGAAGATGGGAGCGTTCGAGAGGGGAAATCGAGACGCTCTGCCTGGCCGGTTCCCTGGCACTTGCGCGTCGGGGGAGCTTTTGATTGTAGCCCCAGGCCGGCTTGCGCGCAGCGTGGCCATGCTGCACAATACTGTATAAATACACAGTTATTGATTTCAATTTTGCGCCTATGCCTGCCGCCCTGTCCCTCGTACCTGTCCCAGATCCGGCCGCGTTTACTGCCGCCGGCGTGTGGCGCGCCAACCAGATGGCCGTGGACGCGGGCAGCGTGTTGTCCAGCGGATACCCCGGCCTGGACGCGCAGCTGCCCGGTGGCGGCTGGCCCGTGGGTGCGTTGACCGAGTTGCTGCAGCTGCAATCGGGTTGCGGCGAGTGGGGCTTGCTGCTGCCGGCCCTGGGCAGTCTGTTGCCCGTAGCCGCAACAGTGGGCGTGATTCGTGCTGCAGCCAGCGCACAGGCCAATTCTTCCGTGCTGGCGCTGGTGGGTGCTCCTCATGTGCCGCTGGGGCCGGCCCTGCAGGCGCGTGGCCTGGACGCGCAGCGCCTGCTGTGGGTGCGCGCCCAGGCGCCCGCAGCGCGCGCCTGGGCCTGCGAGCAGGCGCTGCGCTGCGCCGACGTGGTCGCCGTGCTGGCCTGGTTGCCTCAGGTGCGCAGCGACGCGCTGCGGCGTCTGCATCTGGCCGCCCACGACCATGGCAAGCTGCTGTGGGTGCTGCGCCCGGCCCAGGCCCGCAACGAGTCGTCCCCGGCGCCGCTGCGTCTGCTGTTGGCGCAAGCTGCAGCGCCGCAGGCGCTCAGCGTGAGCGTGCTCAAGCGGCGCGGACCGCCCTTGGCGCAGCCCGTGCTGTTGCCCCTACACAGCGCAGCCTTGCAGGCCTTGCTGGCGGCCGCCCATGCGCGCTCCGTGCAGCGCCGGGCTGCGGAGCCGGCACGCCTCATCCCGCTGGCCAGCCCTGAACAGGAACGCCATGTACTGGATCGCCTTGCTGCCAGGGTCTGAGGCCCAGGCGTGCGCGCCGAGCCCAGTGCAGCAGCAGGCCGCCCTGGGCTGGTGGGCCTTGCAGTTCACGCCCCGCGTGGCACTGCACGACGAGGCCGTGCTGCTCGAGCTCTCGGGCAGCGAGCGGCTGTTTGGCGGGCGCGACAAGCTGTTGCAACGGGTCCTGTCGCCCACAGCGGGGCTGGAGATCGGTGCCTGGGGGCAGGCAGACACCGCGCTGCTGGCGCTGGCCCGGTTGCGCTGCACGCCCACGGTGCCGGGCGCAGAACCCCAGCCAGATCACCCGATCGACGCCTTGCCTCTGCACACGCTGAGCGCGGCGCGAGAACATCTGGCCACGCTGGCGCGGCTGGGATGCAACACCTGGGGGGCCTTGCGCGCGCTGCCGCGCGGCGGCGTGGTGCGGCGTTTTGGCGCAGACCTGCTGGACGCGCTGGACTGCGCCTTCGGGCTGCGGCACGAGGCGCACCGCTGGCTGGTGGCGCCCGAGGTGTTTGCCGTCAAGCTGGAGCTGCACGCCCAGGTTGAGGTGTCGGGCGCGCTGCTGTTCGTGGCGCAGCGCCTGCTGGCCCAGTTGCAGGCCTGGTTGCTGGCGCGGCAAAGCGGCGTGCTGGCGCTGCAATGGACCTGGTTTTATGACGCCCGGCGCAGCAGCGGCGCGGCTGCGGCGTACAGCGACGCCCTGGTGATCCGCACGGCAGAGGTGACGCGTGACATCGGCCATCTGGCGCGGCTCACCGCCGAGCAGTTGGCGCGCTGCATCCTGGCCTGTCCGGTGCACAGCCTGCAGCTGCAGTCGCTGGAGGTGGTGCCACTGCCCACGGCCAGCGCCAGCCTGCTGCTCGAGGAGCGCCTCGCCGGTGACAGCCTGCACCAGTTGGTGGAACGCCTGGGGGCCAGGCTGGGCGCGTCGCAAGTGTTGTGTCTGCAGCTGCGCGCCGAGCATCGCCCCGAACAGCTGCAATGCGCGCAGCAGGCGGCGCTGGCCATGCAGCAAAAAACCTTCGGCCAGACCCGGCGCGCGGTCGCCAGCGAGTTGCCCAACGCCGCACTCTATCCGCCCTGGCTGCTGGAGCAGCCGCTGCCGCTGGCGATGCAGGCGCATCGCCCGCTGTACCAGGGCGCGCTGCAGTTGCTGGTGGGGCCGCAGCGGCTCGAGGTGATGGGCTGGGATCAGCTCGAGGCGCCTGCTGCCACGCTGCGCGACTACTTCATCGCTTCAAGTCCGCACGCCGGCCTGCTGTGGGTGTACCGCGAGCGCCTGCCGCAGGGGTTGGGAACGGACGCCTGGTACCTGCACGGGATCTATGCCTGATGCTGCCGCTCGAACTGCCCGCTTATGCGGAACTGCACTGCCGCTCCAACTTCAGTTTTGGCCTGGGCGCCTCCCAGCCCGAAGAACTGGTGGCGCGGGCTCACGCCCTGGGTTACAGCGCGCTGGCCATCACCGACGACGGCTCTGTGGCGGGCATGGTGCGGGCCCACACCGAGGCGAAAAAGCTCGGTCTGAAACTGCTGCCGGGCAGCGCCTTCACGTTGCAACGGACCGACGCCGAGCCCTTCGGCCTCATCGCCTTGCCGCGCAATCTGAACGGCTGGGGCAACCTGTGCGAGTTCATCACGGCGGCGCGCCGGGCCGCGCCCAAGGGCGAGTACCGTCTCACGCTGGCCGACGCCGACCTGGGGCTGCTGGAGGATTGCGAGTTGTTGCTGTTGCCGCAGCACCGGTTCTACAGCCACACCGATCAGCAGTCGTTGCTGGCTTTGTTGACGCGGCTGCGCGAGCGCTTTGCCGATCCGCTGTGGCTCGCGGTGGAGCTGCTGCATGGCATGGACGACGCACTGTGGCTGCACACGCTCACATATGCCAGCACCGCCAGCGGCGTGCCCATGGTGGCGTGCGGCGGGGTGCAGATGCATGTGCGCTCCCGCAAGCCGCTGCACGACGTGCTCACCGCCACCCGGCTGCGCCTGCCGCTGGCGCAATGCGGGCAGACGCTGCAGGCCAACGCCGAGGCGCATTTGCGGCAGCGCCTGCGGCTCGCGCAAACCTACCCGCGCCAACTGCTGGAGAACACGCTGGAGGTGGCGGCGCGCTGTCACTTCAACCTGGACGAGATCCGCTACCAGTACCCGATGGAGACGGTGATTGAGGGGCAGACGCCGGCGCAAACGCTGGCTCGCCTGAGCTGGGAAGGGGCGGCCGAGCGCTACCCGCAGGGCATACCGGCCTGCGTGCAAGGCCAGGTGGAACACGAGCTGGCGCTGATTGCCGAGCTGAAGTACGAGATGTATTTTTTGACGGTGCACGACATCGTGCGCTTTGCCCGCGGGCGCCACATTCTGTGCCAGGGGCGCGGCTCGGCGGCGAACTCGGCCGTGTGCTACTGCCTGGGTATCACCGAGGTCGATCCGTCGCGCATGAACGTGCTGTTCGAGCGCTTCATCAGCCGCGAGCGCGACGAGCCGCCCGACATCGATGTGGACTTCGAGCACCAGCGGCGCGAGGAGGTGATCCAGTACATCTACGCCAAGTACGGGCGCGAGCGCGCGGCCCTGACCGCCGTGGTGGTGAGCTACCGCCCGCGCAGCGCCTTGCGCGACGTGGGACGCGCCCTGGGCATAGACCCCTCGCTGATCGCCGCGTTGTCACACGAGCATCCCGGCATGTACAGCCGCGAACTGCTGGCCGAGCGCCTGCAGGCCGCTCAAGCTCAACTCGGACCTGACGCCGCCCAGCATTCGCCACAGCGCCTGGCGCTGTGGATGGACCTGTCGCGCCAGCTGCTGCGTTTTCCCCGTCACCTGGGCCAGCATGTCGGCGGTTTTGTGCTCACCCAGGGCAAGCTCACGAGGCTGGTGCCGGTGGAAAACGCTGCAATGATTGATAGAAGCATTATTCAGTGGGACAAGGACGACCTGGACGAGATGGGCCTGCTCAAGGTCGACGTGCTGGCCCTGGGCATGCTCAGCGCGATTCGCCGTTGCCTGGACCTGATGAGCGTGCAGCGTGGCCATGCCTTCGCCATGCAGGACATCCCGGCCGAAGACAGCGCCACCTACGACATGATCTGCGCGGCCGACACCGTGGGCGTGTTCCAGATCGAGAGCCGGGCCCAGATGTCGATGCTGCCGCGCCTCAAACCGCGCTGCTTCTACGACCTGGTGGTGGAGGTGGCGATCGTGCGCCCGGGGCCGATCCAGGGCGGCATGGTCCATCCCTACCTGCAGGCGCGCGCCAACCCGGACGCTGTGGTCTATCCCAGCCCGCAGCTCAAGGAGGCGCTCAAGCGCACCCTGGGCGTGCCGATTTTTCAGGAGCAGGTGATGCAGATCGCCATGCTGGCTGCGGGCTTCAGCGCCGGCGAGGCCGACAGCCTGCGCCGCTCCATGGCGGCGTGGAAGCGCAAGGGCGGCGTGCACAAGTTCTACGACCGCATGGTCGGCGGCATGCTCGAGCGCGGCTACACGCTGGAGTTTGCGCAAGGCATCTTCAAGCAGATCGAGGGCTTTGGCGAATACGGTTTCCCCGAGAGCCACGCCGCCAGTTTTGCGCTGCTGGTGTATGTGAGCTGCTGGCTGAAGAAACACGAACCCGCCTGCTTTCTCGTGGCCCTGCTGAACAGCCAGCCCCTGGGCTTTTACAGCCCCTCGCAACTGGTGCAGGACGCCAAACGCCACGGCGTGCAGGTTCTGCCCGTCGACGTGATGACCAGCGACTGGGATTGCACGCTGGAGACAGGAACGTCATTGCGAGGAGCGCGCCTTGAGCCGCGAGGCCCTCGGGCCGCGGCGGGACGCGGCAATCCACGAGCACAGCAGTTCTCCGGCATGGATCGCCACGGCCTGCGGCCTCGCGATGACGAGGCAAAAAAATTGGAATCTGACCCCCATTCTTGCGTTCGGCTCGGCCTGCACATGGTGGCGGGCTTGAGCACCGATGGCGCGCAGCGCATCGTGGCGGCGCGGCAGGCCAGGCCCTTCACCAGCACCGAGGACCTGGGCTTGCGCGCCGAGCTGGACGCGGGCGATCTCAAGGCGCTGGCGGCAGGCGACGCGCTGGCCGCGCTGTCGGGCCACCGACGTCAGCAGGTGTGGGACGCCTCCGCTTTGAAGAGCGCGCCGCCGCTGCTCAAAAGCGTGCCGGTGGACGAGGACTGGCTGGAACTGCCAGCCGCGCCCGAGGGCGAGGAAATCGTTTTCGACTACGCCGCCACCGGACTCACGCTGCGGCGCCATCCGCTGGCCTTGCTGCGCGAAGCCCTGGCCAAGAAAAGGCTGCTGACAGCGCAGGCCATGAGCGGGCTGCAAAGCGGCGCCCTGGTGCGCGCCTGCGGCATCGTCACCGTGCGCCAGCAGCCGCAGACCGCCAACGGCGTGACCTTTGTCACGCTGGAGGACGAGACCGGCTGCGTCAACGTCATCATCTGGAAGGACTTGCGCGAGCGCCAGCGCAGCGAACTGCTGCACGCCAAGCTACTGGCGGTGTATGGCATCTGGCAGCGCGATGTGGACAGCGGCGGCCAGGTGCGTCATGTGATCGCCAAGCGACTCGTTGACCTGACCCCGCTGCTCGGAAGGCTGGCCACGGCGAGCCGGGATTTTCATTGAAAGTGGATGCGAGGAAGCACCGACTCGGGTCCGTTGGTGCGTTGAGTCTTAAGCGCAACCCGGAATTGGCAAGAGTCGACACGCCCGGCCTGCGACTTCAGGCCATTGCGCCTTTTACTTCGACAGAGCCTTGTCCGGCCAACAGTCCCGCAACAGAAATATCTTCGTCCAATTGCGCCCAATGGACACCTTCACCATCACCCAGAAGTTCGTAATCAGCACGCTCGGCAGGTGAGGCGTGCGCCAGCCTGGGAAACCAGGCGATGGGCACATGCAGGGACCGGCCGTCGGTCAAGGCGACAATCAGCTCGTCCTCCGAACACGAAACAGCCATCGCCCTCGGTGCCAATTTAAGCATTGAAAAATTCATTCCACGCCTCCACAAAAATTGCACGATGGGACTCCACCACGCTCAATAGTTTGTTCAAGTCTTGCGGCGAAAACCCGTTGCTGCGCGCGATCGATACCGGTGTCAGCCAGAATTTTGCCAGCATGCGCTCATGCTGCACATGAATGTGGTGTGGCTCGCCACTTTCGTTGGCATAGAAGAAGAACCGATAGGGGCCGATGCGAAGCACGGTTGGCATGGTGGTGCCGAGTATGGCCCAAACATGGTGATTTGCAATCGGGTCAGAAGAGCGCCTTTGGCGTCGCGCCACGGCGAGCCGGGATTTTCATTGAAGCCGAAAACCCAAAACGCTACGCAGCCGCCTTGGCCAGCAACTTGAGACCGCGTGCCTGATGACCCGCCCCGCGCTGGACCCGCACCCGGTAGCGGACCTCGGCATCAAACTCGGCCAGCATCAGCGTGACGGTTTCATCCAGCAGGCCATTGATGGTGGTCGATCGTGCCAGTGCGAGTTGCCGCAAACGCTGGTGTTTGTCATCCGACAGTCGAACCGTCAAGGCACTCATCGTGTTTGCTCCTTCAAAAATTTCTCCGGACTCAAGATTCTCAAGCCGGGAAAGCTCAACTCCATTCCCGAAAAATCCCGCACATTGCGCGTGAGGATGAAGTCCGCGCCACCCGCCACAGCGAGCTCGATCAGGTGATTGTCGGACTCATCCCGCAAGTTCGGTCGCCAGCCAAAATAGATGCGCACCCATTTTGTCTGGGCCAAAAAAATATCCAGCAATTCAGAACGTTCCGCCAGACTCAATCGACAGTTCCTGAAAAGCGTGGTGCGCCCGAGCATGTCTTCATACTCGGCCACCAGGGCGGCGCTCATCAGCGGCTGGAGCTTTCCTTCCAGGCACATGCCGACGACGCGGTTGGCCGCACCGATTCCCAGGCAGGCGCCAACAAAAATATTGGTGTCCAGTACCGCGCACATCATGGGCGAATGGTAGCAAATTTGCCACCAGTTTTCAAATCTTTGGGCGGCCAGCTGAAATTTCTCCGGCCACGCCAGGTTCGCCGTTCACCGACGCCAAGCGGCGTTCACCGAAAACCGCAAGACAGGCCGCCTTGGTGCCGCTATCGTTGCGCTGTCTCAACTCCAAAAGGACCTGACATGCGATACCGAAACATTCAAGATGCTCAACTGAGCTGCCACCGTGGCACACCGCAAAGGCGATTGCTCTGGGGCGTGACGCTGGTGGCGCTGGGCACGATATTTTTGCTGGACCGTCTGGCCTGGATCGACCTCACGCAGTACCTGGGCCCGCAGGCCCGTTGGTGGCATTTCCTGCCGCTGCTGATCGCCCTGGGCGGCTTCATCCGGCTCATCAGTGCCGCTTCCGTGCGCCAGGCTGTCAAGGGTGGGGTGCGCATCGCACTGGGTGTCTGGCTGTTCGCCTGCCTGGAACAACTCTGGGGCCTGAGCTTTGAGAACAGTTGGCCGGTGCTGCTCGTGGCCATTGGGCTGCAGATGCTGGTGCGCGGCTGGTATGGTCGGGGAAGAATGACTTGCGAACAGGCTGCACAATGAATCCGAATCGAGATCAAACCCGCATGGTGCTGGGTATCTTTGTCATTTTGATCGGCGTGCTGGCCCTGGCCGACAACCTGTTTCAGATCAACACGCGCCAGATCATCCAGTTCTGGCCGGCGGTCTTCGTGCTCGTCGGTGCCATCAGGATCAGCCAGACCCGCCAGCCCTCGGGCTACATCGTGGGTGGTGTGCTGATCACGCTCGGGGTGCTGATGACCTTGTCCAACATCGGTCTCATCAGCTTTCGTGTGCGCGACTGGTGGCCGCTGTTTCTCATCGCTGCCGGTTTCGCCATGATCAGCCGGGGTCGCCTGTCGCTGAGCGATCAGGGCGTCGCCACCGATGGCGCCTGCGATGTCAATGCCATGGCCATCATGAGCGGCAACAAGCTCACCGTGGTGTCGCAGGATTTTCAAAGGGGTGAGGCCACGGCGGTGATGGGCGGCGTTGAAATTGATTTTCGCCGCGCCGCCATCCAGTCCGAAGCCCACTTGAAGGTGTTCGCCTTTTGGGGTGGCATTGAGCTCAAGGTGCCTGCCGACTGGAGCGTGGAGTGCCGAGCGGTCGCCATCATGGGTGGCGTGGAAGACAAGACGCTGCCCGCGGCGCTGCCGGGCAAGAGGCTGGTGATCGAGGGCTTTGTCATGATGGGCGGCGTCGCCGTCAAGAACTGATCCGAGCGCCCATGCCCATGCAGCCGGTGACGTCCCGCGTGCGCAGCCTGCCGGCGTACCTGGGCGCCTGGCTGCTGGCCGGCGCTGTGCTGGCCGCTGCGCTGGTACGCTTCGAGCAGGCGTCCTGGTTGCCTGCACTGTGGTTTTCGCTGCCCGTTGGCCTGATGTTCGGTTTCATCGCGGCCTCGGCCTATTACGTGTGCCGCTCGCTGCCGCTGCACCAGCGCCAAGCCCTGCGCACGGCGGCCGTGTTCGGCTCGGCATCGTTGTTGTCTGGACTGCTCTGGACGCTGCTGTGCCATGCCTGGAATCAGGCCGCCGAATCGGTTCTTGTGCTGGCGGGTTTCGATTCGGATGGCGGCCAGCGGATGGTGATTTCCCCCGAGCTGACGACCCTCCTGGTGCTGCTGGGCAGCGCCCTGTACCTGATCTCGCTGCTGATCCACGATGTGCTGATGGCACTGGACAAGCTGCGTTTTGCACAGACCCGCGAGGCCGAGTCGCGGGTACAGGCACGCGACGCCGAGTTGCAGGTGCTGCGCACGCAGATCGATCCGCATTTCCTTTTCAACAGCCTCAACTCCATCAGCGCACTGACTTCGGTCGACGCCGCGGCGGCGCGCAGCATGACGCTGGAACTGGCGGAGTTCTTTCGCAAGACGCTGGCCTTGTCCGCCCGGGAGCGGATTCCCCTGGCCGAAGAAATCGCGCTGTGCGGGCATTTCCTGGCCATCGAGAAAGTGCGTTTTGGTGCCAGTCTGTCGATCGAC
Organism: uncultured beta proteobacterium; assembly: GCA_903830985.1. Taxonomy (GTDB): domain Bacteria; phylum Pseudomonadota; class Gammaproteobacteria; order Burkholderiales; family Burkholderiaceae_C; genus CAIKVZ01. The sequence goes on along the minus strand of CAIKVZ010000225.1, from coordinate 7,840 downwards.
ATGCAGGTTTCCGAATCCGCTCAAGCTGCGCTGATACCTCCGATGCTGTTGCAGCCCTGTATCGAGAACGCCGTGAAGCACGGTGTGCGCCATCTGGAGGGTGGTGGCACGATCAGCCTGCGTGCCACGACGCGCGAGCACTGGCTGCATGTGTGCATCGAAAACCCTCTGGACCCGGACGCGCCCGTGGGCGTTGGCACGGGCACCGGACTGCGCAACATCGAGCGCCGCCTTGCCACGCTGTACGGCGATCGGGCCCGCGTCAACTGGACGCGCAGCGCGGACCGCTTTTCGGTCGACATCGCGCTGCCTCTTGACGCTGAAAGCCTGGCATGAGCTCCGTTGCCAAATGCCTGCAGGTGCTGATCGTCGACGACGAAGCGCTGGCGCGTCAACTGGTACGCGAGTACCTGGGCAAGCATGCGGACATGGTCATCGTCGGTGAATCCGCCAACGGCCAGCAGGCGGTCAATGACATCGCCGTCCTGAACCCGGACCTGGTGTTCCTGGACATACAGATGCCCAAACTCAACGGCCTGGAGGTGCTGGAGCTCAGCGGGCGCCGTTCGGGCGTGATCTTCACCACGGCCTACGACCAGCACGCGCTCAAGGCCTTCGACCTGCATGCCGTGGACTACCTGCTCAAACCCTTTTCGCAAAGCCGTTTTGACGAGGCCCTGGCCAAGGCATGTCGATCGCTGGGACACGACGCGCCGGCACTGGGCCAGCTCCTGAGCGAAGCCACTGCGCGCCTGACGCGCATCCTGATCCGCGACCGCCATCTGGTGCATGTGCTGCCAGTGGAGCAGGTGGCCTACGTGCAGGCGCAGGACGACTACCTCAGCATTCGCTGCAATGGCCGCGACTACCTGAAGACGCAGACCCTGTCGGAACTGGCGGCGCAACTCGACCCGGCTCAATTCGTTCGCGTGCACCGCTCCTACCTGCTGAATCTGGCGCACTTGCAGCGCCTGGAAAAAAGAGCCAAGGACAGTTTCGTCGCCGTCACCGCCTGCGGTCAGCAGATTCCCGTCAGTCGCAGCGGTTACGACCGCTTGAAGGAGATCATGGAGGCGCGCTGATGCGCGCAAAATCACTGCGTCTATATGGAGCCCGTCGTCACCGTGAAACCCTTCCAATTTTTTGCCGCCGCCCTGTCCCTGGGCGCGGCGCTGATCGCACCTTTAAACACCATGGCGCAAACCGCAACAACTGCCGACGACCCCCACCAATGGCTGGAAGAAGTGCAGGGCGAGCGCGCCCTGGACTGGGTGCGCGAGCGCAATGCCGTCAGCCTCAAGGCCCTGCAAGCCAATCCCGACTACGCGACGCTGCGCGGCGAACTGCTCGACGTGCTGAACAGCCGCGACCGCATCCCCCAGCTTCGCCGCTTTGGCCCCTGGCTGTACAACCTGTGGCAGGACGAGCAGCACCCGCGCGGCCTGTGGCGGCGCACCAGCCTGGCCGAGTACCGTCTGGCAGCACCCAACTGGCAGACCGTGCTCGACCTGGATGCCTTGGGCAAGGCCGAGAAAGAGAACTGGGTGTTTGGCGGCGCCACCTGCCTGGGGCCGGACTACCGGCTGCGTCTGCTGTCGCTGTCGCGCGGCGGCGCCGACGCCCGGGTGGTGCGCGAGTTCGACACGCTGTCCCTGCAGTTTGTCGCCGGCGGTTTCGCGCTGCCCGAAGCGAAGAGCGACGTCGAGTGGATCGACGCCGACCACGTCTATGTGGGCAGCGATTTCGGTCCCGGTTCACTCACCGAATCGGGTTATCCGCGGCTCGTCAAACGCTGGCAGCGCGGCACGCCACTGTCCAGTGCCAAAACGGTTTTTGAAGGAACGGCCAAGGACGTTGCAGTGTCGGTGCAAGTGGACCGCACGCCGGGATTCGAGCGCACCCTGTTTAGCCGGGCCCTGGACTTTTACCGGCAGACCCATTTCCTGCTGCAGGGCGACGCGCTGCGTGAGTTGGACCTGCCCGAAGACCTGCAGGAGCAGTTCTGGGGCGCGCGCCTGCTGCTGCAACCGCGCAGCGACTGGCAGGTCGGCGGACAAAACTACCCCGCTGGTTCGCTGCTGCTGGCCGACACCGCCGCCTATCTGCGCGGCGAGCGCAAGTTTGAGCTGCTGTTCAGCCCGACGGCCACGCGCTCGCTCGCCGGCTACACCTTGACGCGCCATCACGTGATCCTGAACATCAGCGACCAGGTCGCCAGCCGGCTCGAGGAGTGGGACTTGTCCGGCACCAAGCCCGTGCCTCGCAGCGTGGCCGCGCCTTTCCCCGGCACCCTGAGCCTGGGCGGTCTGTATGACAGCGAACTGGCGCAGGACGAACTGTCTGACCGCTACCTGGTTAACTACGCCGATTTCCTCACGCCCGACACGCTCTATCTGGCGCAAGCGGGCAGTGACGCGCGCGAGGCCCTGAAGAGCCGCGAGCCCAAGTTCAATGCCGCCGGCATGCGCGCCGAGCAGTTCTTCGCCACCAGCCGCGACGGCACGCAGCTGCCGTATTTCGTGGTCTGGCCAGCAGGTGCCAAGGCCGACGCAAAGAACCCGACGCTGTTGTACGGCTACGGTGGCTTCGAGGTGTCGATGCGGCCAAGGTACTCGGGGGGCTTTGGTCGCGCCTGGCACGCGCGCGGCGGGGTGCTGGTGATGGCGAACATCCGCGGTGGCGGCGAGTTCGGCCCGCGCTGGCATCAGGCGGCGGTGAAAGCCAACAAACAGCGCAGCTACGACGACTTCATCGCCGTGGCCGAGGACCTCATTGCGCGCAAGATCAGCAGCCCGCAGCATCTGGGCATCATGGGTGGCAGCAACGGCGGCCTGCTGGTCGGCGCCACCTTCGTGCAGCGCCCCGAACTGTTCAACGCCGTCGTCTGCCAGGTGCCGCTGCTCGACATGCGCCGCTACCACCGCCTGCTCGCCGGTGCCTCCTGGATGGCCGAATACGGCGATCCGGACCAGCCCGACGAATGGGCCTTCATCTCCAAGTACAGCCCCTACCAGAATGTCAAAGCCGGTGTGAAATACCCCAAGGTGCTGTTCACCACCTCGACGCGTGACGACCGCGTTCATCCCGGCCACGCACGCAAGATGGCAGCGAAGATGCTGGCCCAGGGCCATGAGCTGCTGTACTACGAGAACATCGAAGGCGGCCACGGCGGCGCGGCCGACAACGAACAGCGCGCCACCCTGCAGGCGCTGGAATACAGCTACCTTTGGCAGCAACTGGGGAGATGAAGCCTGTGGAAAAACTCGACATCCAACACCATCCCGAAGCGGGCCGTTTCTCGGCCGAGGTCGACGGCTACGGCATGGAGCTGGACTATCAGCTTCGAGGCGATCAACTGATCTTCCATCACACCGGCACGGCACCGGAGTTGCGCGGGCGAGGCCTCGCAGGCCTTCTGGTGGTGCACGCCCTGTTGTGGGCGGCGCCGCAGGCCTTGCAACTGCTGCCGGCCTGCAGCTATGTCGCCACTTACCTGCAGCGCCACGCGCGCTGGCAGCGGCTGCAGGAATTGCCGGCAGTGCAGCAGGTGCTGAACTACTGGTTTGGCGCGCTGGGCAGCGCAGTGGATCAGCAGCTACGCGCGCTGTGGTTTGAAAAAAGCGACGCCACCGACGCCGAAATCACAGCGCGTTTTGGCGCCGTGATCGAACAGGCCCTGGCCGGCGATCTGCGTCCCTGGGAGGCCACGCCGCTGGGCCGACTGGCGCTGATCCTGGTGCTGGACCAGTTCACGCGCAACCGCTTTCGCGGGCAGGCGAAGTCCTTTGCCGGCGACGCATTGGCGCTGCCGCTGGCATTGAAGCTGCTGGACAGCGCGGGGTACACGAAGCTTGAAACCCTGCAGCGCTGGTTCGTGCTGATGCCGCTGGAGCATGCGCAGGACAGGGCCATGCAGCAGCGCTCGGTGGCCGAATTCGAAGCGCTGGCGAAGGCGGACGCGCGCCTCGTTGGGGCGCTGGACTATGCGCGCCGGCATCAGGAAGTGATCCAGCGCTTTGGCCGTTTTCCGCACCGCAACGCGATCCTGGGGCGGGTATCAACGGCGGAAGAATTGGCGTTTCTGGCGCAGCCGGGGTCGGGGTTTTAGCTTCACCATCAGCGACATTGCGCTCACTGGCGCTCATTTGCCTTTTTATTTATTGCATCTACAATAAACAATATGGAGCGCAAGCTGATTTGGGACGAGTCCAAGTGCAGGTCAAATCTTGCCAAGCATGGTCTTGACTTCGCGGATGCCTGTGAGGTGCTTGATTCGCGATACAGGCTGGATATTGAGGTGATGCGCAACGGCGAATTTCGAACTCAGTCCGTTTCCTACGCACTTGGATTCCTGGCTGTACTGACGGTGGTTCATATGGGGCGCGATGGGGCGACGCGCGTCATCAGCTTTCGTCCCGCAAGTTACGAAGAACGTGAGGTTTACGATGCCTGGCTCGAAAACGAATGCAATGACCCGTCCTGAAGTATTGGCCGCTGTGCGCGCCATCCCCCCAGGCAAGGTCTTTGTCTGGGACGGTGTCGATGAAGAGGAGCGCCCAGCCAGTGACGAGGAACTGCAAGCGGCGCTCACCGCTTACCGCAAGCGCGGTCGTCCTGCCGCCAGCGTCACCAAGGAGCAAGTAGCCATACGCTTCGATCGCGACGTTTTGACGGCCTTTCGCGCCGACGGACCGGGTTGGCAGACGCGCATGAACGATGCGCTGCGCGACTGGCTGAGAACGCATTCAAGGGTGTAGCGCGCACTTCAGGTCTGCGTCGGCGCGCTCTGGGCGACGAGTTTCTGGCCAAACTTTGCCGAGCCGCTGACGGTGATCAGCAGGCGCTGCGTGGCCCTTGTCGCCGCCACATAGAACAGACGCGCCTCGGCCTGCTCGTCGTCGCCGGCGGCCGGCATCTGTCCCACGCCGAGCAGGGCCACCACCGCAAACTCCAGGCCCTTGCTGGCGTGCATGGTCAGCAGCTTGATACTGTCCTGGTTCGGGCTGAAGCTGCCCGCGCCCCTGCGCACCTGGTGCGGCAGCTTGAGCCGGGCCAGCGCCCTGGCGCATTCGTCCTGCATCCAGGCGTGGCGACACAGCACCGCCATCTCGCCCCAGGCCTGGCCCTCGCCGTGCGCGGCGTGCAGCAGTTCCGCAATTTTGTTCGCCTCGGCGCGCAGATCGGGCAGCCGGATGATGAGCGCGGCCTCGCCGTCGCGCCCGCAACCGATGGGCCTGAGCCTGGGTATGGCGTCGTCGCCGGGCTCGTCGTCGCGTAGCAGCTCGGCTGCGATCAGGCTGGCGGTCTGCAGGATCTGCTGCGTGTTGCGGTAGTTGATCTTCAGGATGGTGGTGCGGCCCTGCGCCTGGATGCCGACGATCTTGAAGCTGAACTGTCGGGCGCGGCTGCGCTCGTAAATGCTCTGCGCGTCGTCGTACAGCACCAGCAGGCTGTTGCTGGCGGGATCGACCATCTGCGTCACCAGGCGCAGCCACTCGGGCGCGAAATCGTGGCCTTCGTCGATCAGCACGGCCTGGTATTGACCGCTCGGAATTTGCCTGCGGTCCACGCCCTGAATCACGCGCTGCACCATGTCGGCCATCTTTGCGCCCACCGGCATCTGGGCTGGCGGCAGCGTCTGCCCGAAGGCCAGCAACTGGTCGCGGCACCACTTGTGAAAGTGCCGCGCATGGACCCGGTCCGACAGACCCTTGGCGCGCATCACCGAGGCCAGCTTCACGGCCAGCGGCTCGTTGTAGCAGAGGATGAGTATGGGTTTGCTGGCGGCGGTCTGGGCGCGCGCCAGGTACTCGGCGCGGTAGCCCAGGATCATGGTCTTACCGGAACCCGCCACACCGTGGATCACGCGGTGGCCTTCGCCCAGGGAACGCGCCAGCTGCTCCTGCTGCAGGTCCATGACGCGCATGATGCCTGGCAGTTCGGCCGTGGCCCTGTCGTCTTGCACGGACGCATCGAACAGCGCGCCCTGCGTCGGCACGCGCACTTCAGGGAAGATGATCCAGCGCACCCGGTCCAGCTGCGGCAGCGACATGACGCCGCGCATCATGTAGGGAAACATGTCCCAGAGCCGGCTCTGCAGGTCTTCAGCATCCACCGCCTCAAGCATTTCGTCCTGGCAGACGACCCGGTGCGGCTCTATGGCCAGCTCGAGTTCGGCGCCCAGGAACTGCTTGCGCGTGATGTTCGGCAGGACCACGCCGTAGCTCCAAGGAAAGGCCAGCTGGCCCTGGTGTGCCCCGTCGGGTTGCACCAGTTGCGGGTCGCGCCTGAGCGCATCGATCACCTGGTGGGCGTATTGGCGGGCCTGTTCCAGCGGGTTGATGACGGTCTTGGGCACGCCATCGACCAGGATCTCCCAGCCCAGCTTGTCGGCACGAACGATCGTCGACAAACGCCAGTCCTTCACCTCCAGCACCAGGATGCCGCGCCGCGGGTGCATCACGACGAAGTCGGGGTGCGCGTACTTCGGCCCCATGGGTACGTCGTACCAGAGCAGGTAGTCGGCGTCGAGCTTTTGCTCCAGCCGCTCGGCCAGACGCCGTTCGCCGCCGGTCATGCGTGACAGGCAGGCGCCCAGTGCCGGTATCAAGGTCGCCATCGATGGGTTGCGTTGCTGTGATGAATGGAGGAACCATTATCGACCAGCCCCTGCATGGCAGGGCGTGCATGCGATCATTGGCGTTCGTCCTTCTGTTCCGAGTTTCAACCATGACTTACATCGCCTGCGTCACCCCACCCGAACGGCTCGATGAACCCGTGCACTGGTTCGCCTTTTCCGGGGGGCGGCTGCTGGCTTGTGCGGGCGAAGACGGTGTCGAGTTGCCGCTGGCGCGAACGCTGGCCGAGTTGGGCGTCGAGGCGCTGCGCACGCAGTACCTGGGAACGCTGCGCGGACGGCATTGCTTTTCCGCCGAGGTGGCGCATGACGCGCCGGCGCCTCAGGGCATGGCCTGGCAGGGACTGCGGCGCGTGTTCGGCCAAATCGATGAACTGGAATACGCGCTGGCCGGGCGCGCCATCCAGATCATGGAGTGGGACCGCACGCACCAGTATTGCGGCGTCTGCGCCACGCCCACGGTGGCGCGCAGCCGGGAGCGCGTGCGCGCCTGTCCGGCCTGCGGCCATCTGGTGTATCCGCGGCTGGCGCCGGCGGTGATGATGCTGGTGCGCCGCGGGCGCGAACTGCTGCTCGGCAGATCGCCGCATTTCCAGCCCGGTGTGTACAGCGCCCTGGCCGGATTTGTCGATCCGGGCGAGTCGCTGGAAGCCTGCGTGGCGCGCGAAGTCATGGAGGAGGTGGGCGTGACGGTGCGCAACCTGCGCTATTTCGGCAGCCAGTCGTGGCCGTTTCCGCATTCGCTGATGATTGCTTTCTTTGCCGACTACGCCGGCGGCGACATCGTGCCCCAGCCCGAGGAGATCGAGGACGCGCAGTGGTTCGACGTCGACGCGCTGCCCGATCTGCCCATGGCCATCAGCATTTCGCGCTGGCTGATCGATGCGGCAGTGCGCGAAATCCGAGGGTAGCGGGCACACCAGAGCGGCGCCATGTCCGCTGGGCGCAATGCACTTTATTCCACGAGGCCGCAGCGGCTCAAGGTGCGTGAAGGCGGGGCCGCGCGGCAAGCGCAGTTCTGAAATATGAAACACTGAGTTCATTTTTTTGCGCCGATGGACTTTCCATGGCATTTCGTTAGGCTCTGCGGCGAATCTCAGCGTGTCCTGTCACACGCTGACTTCAAATGACGCAGTGCGCACCGGCGACGGGTCGCACGCTTGCTGGCAAGTCAGACAAACAGCGATGCGTGGAATTCAATCC
>CAIKVZ010000224.1 GCA_903830985.1 uncultured beta proteobacterium | reverse complement strand
CGTGGGATCTGTGAACTGCGTGCCACTGCGGTGCAACACCGTGGCCCCCACAAACGAAAACACCGTAGTCCTTGTGGGACTACGGTGTGAATTTGGTGGCCTGGGGCGGAATCGAACCACCGACACAAGGATTTTCAATCCAGACTTTTAACTATTTGCCCATGTTGATTGAAGTGGGTACAATCAATATAAATCAACGACTTACATCAATCATACCTGTGATTGAAGACAGTACCCCGTTGATTGGAATTGGTCTGTTTTCGCCAAATCGTCTTACATCCGCCCTTACATCCTGGCGGATGTAAGACTTATCCACAGGGCTCACCATGGCAAAGATTGCGTTTACCGCTGGCAGGGTTTCCGGGTTCAAGTGCCCTGATGACAAGGCTCAAGCGTTTCTGTGGGATGTGACCGCGCCAGGGCTTGGTTTACGCGTCACCCCCGCCGGCAAACCGTCTTACGTGTTTCAGGCCGTATATCAGGGCCGTGACATCCGCGTAACCATCGGGGGCCCGACCGCTTGGAGCATTCCCGACGCCCAAGCCAAGGCCCGCGAACTGCAACGCCAGATTGATGAGGGGCGCGACCCAAGGGAAGTGAAAGCCGAAAAGACTGCCACCGATGTCGCCAAGCGGGCGGCAACCAAGCAGGAAACGGCGACTGTGGGTGAGGCGTGGGCCGTCTACCTGGCAGAGCGCAAGCCTCATTGGGGAGCCCTGCACTACGCTGACCATGTGCAACTCGCTCATGCTGGAGGTGCGGAGCGCGGCCGCATGAAGGGGGTCAAGACCATTCCCGGACCGCTGGCGCACTTCATGTCGATGCGCTTGGCTGATGTTGACGCCGCCGCCGTGCATGAATGGGCGACCGCTGAAGCGAAGGCCCGACCGACCCGCACCCGGCTGGCGCTGCGCATCCTGAAAGCATTCTTACGCTGGTGTGCTGCCGAGAAGGAGTTCAAGGCGCTTGTGGATGCCACCGCGGCGAGCGGCAAGAAGACCCGTGAGGTGGCCGGCAAGTCCAAGCCGAAAAGCGACTACATCCAGAAGGAGCAGTTGCCCACATGGTTTGACCATGTTCGCCAGATCCAAAACCCGGTCATCGCCGTGTTTCTGCAATGTCTGCTGCTGACCGGCGCCCGTCGGGAGGAACTGGCCGAACTAAAGTGGGACGATGTGAACTTTCAGTGGCGTGGCCTGACGATGAAAGACAAGATAGAGGGCACGCGCTCCGTGCCGCTGACCCCATACGTTGCGCACCTGCTGGCAAACCTGCCCAAACGGAACGAGTGGGTGTTCTCAAGCACTCATGCCCTGGACCTCAACGGCAAGAACGCCGAACGCCGCGCCAGGTATCACGCGAAGCTGGGTCAAGACGCACCAGAGGGGGCCGTTGCAACCCGCAGCGCATCAGGGCGCCTGATGGAGCCGAGCATTGCCCACCGCAAAGCCTGCTCTGCTGCCGGCTTGGATGGGCTCACCTTGCACGGCCTGCGCCGTTCATTCGCCAGCCTGTGCGAGTGGCTGGACATTCCTGGCGGAATCAGCGCCCAGATCCAAGGCCACGCACCTCAGGGTGTACGGGAACAGAACTACATCCGGCGCCCGCTGGACCTTCTGCGGGTTCACCATGAAAAGATCGAGGCGTGGATTCTGGAGCAAGCCGGGGTGCAGTTCGATGCTGCCGCTGTGCCCGGTGCGCTGCGCGTGGTGGCGGGATGAGCCATTGAACGGGGCCACATGGCGACGTGCAATCCGAGCTGCGCAGAGCAAATCCCCCAAATCCGCCCCCAAATCCGCCGCGCCATAGCTACACGATTCCTCCTACAGGCACCGTATATCAAAACGTCAATATTTATTACACTTAGTAAAAGAATAGACCTATCATCAGTGGCATGAAAAGACCCAATCAATACCCCAGCATGCCGGCCGAGCAGTTCACCGCTGCATTGAAGCTGCTGGGATGGACGCAAGCTGAGTTCGCCGACAGGTGCGGCCTGACCAAGGCGACCGTGAGCAGGTGGAGCACTGGCGCTGTGCCGGTGGCGCCGTGGGTGTCAGCCTATACCGGCGCGCTGCTCGACCTCGCGGCATTGCACCGGAAGTATCTATCCATCGAGCCGAGGCTGCATGTGCCGGCCGCGCAGGAGGCCGGGGGCGTGACCCCCACCCCCTCTTCTTGACCCCCGGGGGTGAATCGGCCCAGGGCCAAACGTCACCCGGGCCAATTTTCCATTTTCCAAATTTGTGTTTACGGAAATTGCTGAATATCTGTAAACAGTTAATCCGGCATGCCCTGCGCCGGTCATTGCAGGGCGAATGAAGGCGGGGCCGGCCGGTGTCACTACCACCGACCAGTCCCTGACCACCACCGAAAGTGAGTTCGAGAATGGCTGACAAGATTGTGCCCCAAGGGGCAATGGAGCCGCGTTACAAAAGCATGGACCCGGCGCGCTGCATCTCCGGCGCGCGGGATCTGCTCGGCGTGAGCAGTGCCGTTGACATGAAGTTGGCGCACCTGTCCGCCATGTTGCAGATGACCTGGGGTGATGAGTCCTCGTTGCTGCACCGCTCGAACGACGGAATACGTGATCACTTCATGTGGGCGTGCTCGCAAATAGCGGATGAATGCATCGAGTTGCGCAGTCAAGAAAGCGACGCCCGCCAGGCTGAGTGGGCAATGCAGCAGATCAGGACGGCAGCATGAGCGCCGCCGCCACTCAGACGCTGGCGCAAGCCGCGCACGCATCCAGCAACACTCTGCACGACGTGACGGCGCTGCTGCGCGGCGTGATCACAACGCTGAACGAGCAAACGCCCGATCAGGACGACTCCATCCGGCTGCTGCACCTGGGCATGCGGCAAATCGACATCGTGCAAGAGGCATTGGGCGAGCACATCTGAACCTGTTTTGCCCCAGATAGGCCGCGACTAATTACCGCGACTGAAAAGCCAGACTCCCGCTGGCCTGCTGGGGCTCCTTGATCGGGGCGCACTGGGAGGTGCAGACAATGACAAAGAACGGAACGCTGACGCCCATCACACTGGATGATCTAGACGCACAAGAAGTGGAACACGAGGTCGACCAACTCAGGGCGCTGTACAACTACGACGATCTCCTGGCGCTCGCCGCCACCAACATTGTTAAGCATCGTGTCGAGATGGATGAGATGGAGGACGCAGTACAGGATGCAATCGAAGCGGGTCTGAACATGGCAGAGGCGCTGCAGGGCGTGGCCTCAACCAGCATGACCTTTGCAACATCGGCACCCGATGCGGGCCGAAGCCAGCAAGGGCCCACGATGTCAGAACTTGGGGTAATTGCGCGGGCCGAGAAGGACCCAAGGACAAAGGAGTGGGTATTTATCCGTGGATGTTTTGACGCATGGCAGAAGTCCCCGCATCGCTATGAAAGCTACTCAGCGTTCGCCCGGGACATGCTGGAAAAGGTCGAACATCTAAAAAGCGCCAGCGTCATCACCAGACATTGCCGCGAATGGCGCAAAGAAGTTGTTACTCCACCGGTAGAGTAACAAGTCAACAGCGAATGTCCGCCCAATACGATCCATAACAAATATCATTAAGCCAACAGCCAGTCCGCAGAGAATGCGCCGGTTGTGTCAGTAAGCACTTTCGCAGACTGACAACCTAACGCCGCGAGGCGCAGGAGATGCAGAGATGCAAACTCAGACCGCTGATCACATCAGCATTGAAGCAGCGCGAGCCACCACGGCCCCGCCACAGTTCACCCCCCTTGCTCAGGTAACAAACCCAACGGTCGACACCGCCGCCGCAGGGTATTACCTCCATCTGGCGCAGAACACGCTGCGCATATATGCCTGCCGCGAGAACGGTCCAATCCGTCCCCTGCGCATCCCAGGCAGCAGCAAGCTCCACTGGAGAACCGCTGACATTCGCAAACTGCTGGGAGTCTCTTAATGACCCGCCCCACCGCCCAGTACAGCGCCAAGAGCACGGCCACCGAAGCACAGATCCAAAAGCTGATCGGCTTCACTGTGGCCCGTCCACACCACACGCATGAACTGCGTCAACTCGGCATCAGCCACCCGGCCGGCCGCATTCACGACCTGATCAGCCGCGGCTACGTGTTCGACACGCACCGCGTCACGACCGTCGACGGTGACGGCTTCACTCACCGCGGCGTTGCCCTGTACACGCTGCTCTCAGCACCGGAGAACACATATGACCAAGCCTAAATGCGAAAGCCCGAGCGGACAAGGCACGGGCTCTCTGGAATCGACTCAAACTGACAGCGTCAATTTTACCGAAAGTCTGGCCGCAACGCACCATTCCGTTCTCAAGTTGACGACGTTCATGCGCCAGCTTTCGCCCGAAGCATTCGGCACAACGGTGGCACTGATCGCGCATGACTATCCGGAGATTGAATCAGCCCTGCGTCTCAGCTACTGCGTCGGCATCGCTGACGGCGTGGCGGGCGCAGGGACGGACCACCTGGCCAAGTTAACGGCTGGCCACCTCGTTCGCACATTCGGGCAACACTGCGATCTGTGCATGCAGTTGCTGGAAACGCGCAAAGGGTGGACGTCATGATGGCCCCCGTGAAGCTGCAGGTGTTCACCAAGGACGGCGGCGTCCTGACGAAGTCGATCACTCTGAAAGACGGCAAGCTGGTCAAGGACGGCAATGCCTGCAAGATGTACTCGGGCACAGTCGAGACGGTCACCGTGGAGTCGATGCAAGCGTTGGCTGATCTGTTCGCCCGCCTCGAGCTCAACCAGGCCATAGGGCTGGGAACGACTGACTATTCGTACTGTGAGCTGGCCCAGGATGCGCGCCAGCAGATCGTCACCAAGCAGGCGTTAGACCAGAACCCCGGCGCAATAGCCAGGGGCGCCGAGTTCTTCCGGTACGAGCCGGGGCAGCCTGCGCCGATCCTGATCGACCGCGATGGCTCAGACGGCGATCTGATGACCCGCGCGCGCGCCCTGCAGATGCTCGGCGAGGCTGTACCCGACTTCGACGGGTTGGGTGTGCTGGTCACTGACTCAAGTAGCAGCTACATCAGCACCACCGACGGCGTGGAGTTGTCCGGAGAGGGCAACCACCACACGTACCTCGTGGCGAAAGACGGCGCCGACATCCCGCGCTTCACTGAAGCGTTCGAAGGTCACCTGTGGTTGAAGGGTTACGGTCGCCCGTGCGTCACCCGCTCAGGTGCCTATCTGTCGCGCACCGTGTTCGACAAGTCCGTTCATAGCCCCGAGCGCCTGGTGTTCGAGGCTGGCGCCAAACTCGGCCCGGGACTGGTGCAACGTCGCCCCGCTCCTTGGGTCCGCGAGGGTGCCATGTTCGACACCAGACTGCTGCCGGATCTGACCGACGCCGAGTTGGTGACGATCAAGCGGATGCAGGCTGAGTGCCGCGCCAGCGTCGCCGACGATGTGGCGCGCGTGAGGACTGTCTATGAGGGCCAGGAGCGTGCGAAGCTGGTCAGCAAGGGCAAGACAGCCGAAGACGCCGAGCGTATCGTGGCGGACCGCGTGAGCCTGTCGCTGAACGATGACGACTTGCTGTACTTCGACCGCCTGTCCGATGCGATCACCGTGGGCGAGGTGCGCGCAAAGCGGGATGAGTTCATCAACGCGACCATGGCCGACCCGCTGGAGCCTGACTACGGCGGCGCCTCCGGGTCTGTCGTCAAAGGCAAGGCCCAGCTACTGGCACGCCCGGACGGTGAACTGTGGATCAAGTCGTTTGCTCATGGCGGGACCAACTACAAACTGATCGGGGAGTTGGCCGCCGAGTTCGCGCCCTTGGTTGATGAAGTAGTGGAGCCAACGAGCAAGCCGGCGCAGGCCGACAGCAAGGCCGCCATGCTCATCGACCGCACCGACTCGGGCAACGTGGCGCTGCTCGCCGCGATCACCGCAGGCAACCTGAAGTACGTCCCCGAGACAAAGACCTGGCTGGGGTGGACCTGCGAGCGCTGGGAGCCAGACCGCTACGGCACACGGGCACAGTCTGCAGCCCTGCAGGTCGGTCAGCACTACCTGGACAAAGCTGCCCACCTTCGCAAGCAGATGCCTGCCGGACTCGACGCCAAGGAACGCAAGGCGGTCGAGCAGGCCGCCGAGCATTTGGAGCGCTGGGCCAACGCCTGCCGCAACAAGCGCGGGCTCGACAGCATGCTGGGTCTGGCTAAGGTGGACTCAAGGTTCGCCCTGTCGGTGGCCGAGATTGACCGCGACCCTTGGCTATTCGGCGTCGACAACGGTGTGGTGGACCTGCGCACCGGGGCACTGCGCGGCGCCAGCAGGGATGAGTACGTAACCCGGCGCTCGCCGATAGCGTTCAACCCCGAAGCACCGGCCACGCGCTGGCTGCAGTTCATCGAGGAGATCACGGCATCCCCCCGGCCGGGCGGCAAGTACCAGCCAAGACCGCAACTCGCGGCCTACCTGCAGCGCGCACTTGGCTACTGCCTTACGGGCTCGACGCGGGAACACAAGATGTTCATTGCAACGGGTCCGGGCGCAAACGGCAAGAGCGTGCTGCTGGACCTGCTCAAGGAAATCATGGGCGACTACGGCGAGGTCATCGCACCCGAGGCGCTCATGGCAACAAAGGGCGACGCAGATGCCGAGCGGGCGACGCCGAGCGCACGCAAGCTGGCCGGCGCACGCACCGCCACCAGCAGCGAGTCCAAGGACGGTCAGAAGTTGGACGTGGCCTTGGTCAAGCGGCATACGGGCGGCGGGTTCCTGACGGCGCGCGGCATGCATGAGAACGCCTTCACGTTCGAGATCACCCACAAGCTGTGGCTAATGACGAACCACAAGCCGGTGCTCGATCACATGGACGACGCGATGCGTGGGCGCCTGCACATGATCCCGTTCGATATGAGGTGGAACCGCCCCGGGCACCCGGAGCGCAACCCCAACCTGCCAGACGGCGACAAAACCCTGACCGACCAACTCAGGGCTGAGTCCGAGGGCGTTTTGGCCTGGCTGGTGGCCGGCGCCGTGGCCTATCAGCGCGACGGACTTGAGCCGCCGCACGAGGTGGCCGGCATGACCCGCGACTACTTCAGCGACCAAGACCCGTTCGGCCTGTGGCTGGAAACGTGCGAAGTCTGCGAGGCCGCAGCAGGCACGGGAGCCTCGGACTTGTTCAATGAGTTCCGGTCCTGGTGCCTGGATGAGGACTACGACGTGATGGCGACGGGGACACAAAAGACCTTTTCGCTGAAGTTGACGAGCCGCGGAGTGGACAGCCAAAAGCGCAATGACGGCAAACGCTACGGTTTGCGCGCAAAAGTTGCCGGAATGTTCGATGAGGAGGGTTCAAACCCACCCTAAAAAGTGACGGGTGACGGATGGTGACGGGTATTCCCTATATATCTCTCTAGGACCCTTATTTCTTAACTATAGAAAAGTTGTAGGAAAACCCGTCACTACCCGTCACCCGTCACTAAATCTGATTTATCCCCTTCTCTCATTTTTAGCTCACTGGAACAGACATGAAATACCACTACCAACCCCCATCCCTGCCGCCATTGCTCGACAAGGCGCTGAACTGCAGCACCGCAGACCTTGTGGCCGAACTGCTGCGCAGCAACCGGGAAGCACTCATCAAGACTGGCGCGCAGAGAACTGAACACCACAACTTCGTGTGCGGCTTGCTCTTCGACGCGAGCATCGCGCTGGAGCGGTACGACACGCACACCGCGCTGGCCTCATTGACGATGGCCCTTCAGTACGGGCCGTCCGACGAAGACGACCCCTTTGAGGCCCTTTTGGCAGCAGCGGCACATCGACTGTTAAGCCGTGCGTCTTCGCGCCGCGCGACCCTGAACCCAACCTGAGAACCCAATCATGACCACTATCACCAAGACCAAATCGCCCAAGCAGTCGATCGTGTTGACCGACTACCTGGCGAGCAGCACGGCAACCATCGTCGACGAGATGCTTGATACCGCGCTGTTCGGCCACGCCATGACTAGGCCCGACACCGCCCACCAGGCCGAAGTGCGAGAGCATTTGATAGACGCCTCTTGTCACCTGGCGGATGCAGACATTCCCGCAGCCCTTGCGTCCCTGCTGCTGGCGCTGAGTGCCGAAGAACCGGCCGGCGATTTCACCATCCCTCCGGAATGCGCCGCCGCTGCCGCTGCTCATCGTTTGTTGACGCTTGCGATGGGGAGCAAATGATGCACACCATGACCAAGAGCAACACCTCCACCGCGCTGAACCTGCTGGGCGCGGTCCTGCACATGCTGCCGACAACGAAGCCAGACCGCTACAACCCGGGCCTGTACGAGCGCCGGCTGACCGTGCGCGCCGACTTGGACCGGGCCTTCCGGTTCTTATCCCGCGACAACATCCCGGCAGCCAGGCTGGCGCTGGCCGACGCATCCGGCGCCAGCATCCCCCGCGATGAGCTTGTGCCGGAACTGTGTGACGTGGCGCTGGCTGCCGGCAGGCTGCTGGACGCTGACGAGTTCGCCCACCATGAGATGGTGGCGGCAGCTGTCGAGGCCGGCATGAAGATGCATCGGGAGGCTGGTCATGCTGGCTAACTTGGATTTGAAATCCGACTTAGCCAAAGGTGAACGCAGCACACCTTTAAAGGTGGTCAGTAGCCACCTTTGGACGTCACCCGAATATTCGGGTGACATGGGGCGCCGTCGGATCGGTGTGCTGAAACCTGCAAATCTACAGGTAAACGCAGTCGCCATCTACAAATCCAGCCAGGTGCTAGCTCACCTGGATATTCAGCCCAGTGCGTTCTACGACACGGACTCCCAAGGTGCTCGGATGACACCTTTAAAGGTAAACGCAGATGTCCTTTACCCAGCAAGCCCTAGGCGCTGCGCAGGCCCTCGTCGCCACAGCTGCATCAACCGCGCAGCCAGACACACCCCAGGGCTGTTTAACCCCCTTCCCGGGGCATTCCAACCTTTATCAAACGTAATGGAGATGAAATAATGAAGATTACCAACAAAACAGAGCTCCCCCCAAAAGGGGAGCTCAAAGTGACCCAGCCGGCGAAGCTGACGCCTGAGCAGCGTATCGACGCACTGATGGCGAAGCGTGCCAAGGCCCGGGAGCTGATCGAGTTGAAGAAGACCACGAACTCGGCAGCATTCCGTCGCGCGCACGGCAGCTATCCCGCCTGGCGCGTGCTGATTTCTGCCTACTCCGACCACCTTCTGGCTACGGGCAGTGCGGTTGCCGACGTCACGCGGATCATTCACGCAGTCGGCCACAGTATCGAGCCGGTGCCGTCGGCAGCTACGTGCTTCACTGCGCCAGGTGCCGGCCGTGGCTAAGAATGCCACGACCACGCCGCGTGAGTCTATGCAGCGCTACCGGGCGGCGCATCGCCGGGTGGACTTCTACCTGTCCACCGAAGCCGCCACAGCCCTGGACGCTGCGCTGGCGCGATACCCCGGGGCGAAGGTGCCCCAGGTGCTGGACATGTTGGTGGTGGCTGGCGCCAAGGGGTTGGGGCTTGTTTTGTAGATGGCACCAGCGTTCACATGTAGATTCGCGGCTGAATTCTTAGCCGCGAGAATTGATGAAAGGTCGCCCTTTTGGGCGACCTTACCGATACTCGGAAGGGTGCGATTTGAAATCCGACCCTTTGACACTGCCGGGGGGATTCAATCCCGCCAGACCTCTGGATTTCAAATCTGAGAGTTCCAAATGTCTCGAGCGCCGGCCTGCCCCCTGAAAGGGGTAGGTGGTTGTCGCCCCCAAGGGCGTAAACCCCCGACAGGGGGTAAACCCAGAATGGCGTGCGGGTTCCGCCGCCGAGATCGGTTCGGGCTTTGCTGGTGTTGTAAATACCCGATTTGCGGGTATTTAGATTTGCTGCCCAGGCCCTATCCTGGGTGGCGCCCTGCAATCCGCAGTCGCACAGCCGCCAGGGCCTTTCGAGCCCACGCCCGGGTATCTGACACGTACTGAGCCGTGAGCCAGGCGCACAGGACCAGCAGCACGAGCGATAGCGGCTCCATCAGCCCCAGGTTGAACGGATTGCCGGCCAGCACCGGAGCAAACGGGCTCATGTCAGCATGGACGAGCATGTCCAGGGCAATGTGGCTGGTGCTGCCGATAAGCGCTCCTAGCCACCATCGCAGGCTCCAGAACTTGCAGGCGCCGATGATGCCTGCCATGACGAATGCCCACAAGAACGTGTGATCGTTGTGCGCGATGGCGCCGTAGCCGAACAGGGTGTAGATGATGGACTGCTGATCCATCCACAGGTTGGCGATGACGAATGACACGTTGCTCACTTTGCCCTTGGCGAAGTGGTTGATGGGCGCCAGCAGCCCGAAATGGAGCGGTGTGATTGGCACTTACTTGTCCGCCGCCGCCGATTGCGTCCTCGCGCGGAATTGGCGAAGGTCTGCTGGGGTTAATGTCCAAATAATCCCGCACAGCAGGAACAGGCGCAGCGACATGGGCCACTGACCCTCACGCATCTGCAGCAGCACGCTCCGGTTCTTGAAGAACCAGTACAGGAAGTAGCTGCCGTCCACGGCGAACCACGTCAGGAACAGCATCATCTTCCACCTATACCACTGCAGGTTGCGCATCGCGCCGACCACCTTGTCGGCGGTGAAGTACGTGGTGCCGGCCATGACGATCGACACGCCGATGTCCCAGTCCGGATAGCCAAAGTTCAGCGCGCCGTAGATCAGCCAGGTCAGGCCGATGGCGAAGGTGATGTTCTTGATGGTCATCTCGCATTCCCCTTTAAGTGCACGATTGGCTACTCTCTCAACTCGATGGCGGGGGAGCGAGATTGAGTACCCAGTCTTTCGGCAGCTTGTCTTTGTCCACCCATGGGGGCAGCGCCGAAAGGCGTGGAGTGCGGGTAGGTTTCTGAATCGTGGGCACAGAAGGGGCCGCATCATTAGCCAGTGCTTCAGCCTGCGCCTCTTCCGCATCGGCCAGTGCCTCGGCACGGGCCTCATCCGCTGCCTGACTGCCCACCTGCTCCTCGGCAACGAACCACAGGCCATAGAGTTCATCGATCAGGTCGGCAGCCTCAGTGAAGGTGTGATCGTTGATGGTCAGTGCGTAGCTGCGCAGATAGTTGCACAGGCGCTCTGCCCTGGCGTCCAGTTCGTTGCCGGACGGTTCGTTGAACCTGTCGACAAACTCTTTGCGTGTGATGGTCATTGGTTCCTCGAGCCCCACAGACATTGAAGAAACGTCTGGCAGTGTGGGGAGAGGACTGCTTGGGCGTTTTAGCAGTCGATTTCTGAGTCGCCCCTGCAATATCCACAAATCAGGCGACGTCGGCATTTTGCCAACACGGTCAGTCTAGCACCAGGGGGCGCTATCCGGAAAGCGAATGCCCGTTAACCTGCCCACTGACAGCCGCCAATCCGTGCGGTACGCACACAGGCGCGCGCGCTCCCTCGCGGGGGAGGACTGCCGGCAGCGTCAAAACAGCGGCTGCGACGGCTGCGATTCAAGAAATCGTCTTACATCCGCCCTTACATCCTAAACAGGCAAAGAAAAACCGCTTAGGCCGATTTGACCTAAGCGGTTGATTTCATTCACTAAATTTGGTGGCCTGGGGCGGAATCGAACCACCGACACAAGGATTTTCAATCCTCTGCTCTACCGACTGAGCTACCGGGCCTATGCT
>CAIKVZ010000223.1 GCA_903830985.1 uncultured beta proteobacterium | reverse complement strand
CGTGGGATCTGTGAACTGCGTGCCACTGCGGTGCAACACCGTGGCCCCCACAAACGAAAACACCGTAGTCCTTGTGGGACTACGGTGTGAATTTGGTGGCCTGGGGCGGAATCGAACCACCGACACAAGGATTTTCAATCCTCTGCTCTACCGACTGAGCTACCGGGCCTATGCTGAGCGCACGATTATATCAGCCAGAAATGCGTTTCCCGCGTGTCAGGTCCACTCCGAGCTGTTTTAACTTGCGATAGAGGTGGGTCCGCTCCAGACCGGTGCGCTCTGCGACGCGCGTCATGGAGCCGCCTTCCTTGGCCAGATGAAACTCGAAATAGGTTTTTTCGAACTCGTCGCGCGCTTCGCGCAGTGGTTTGTCGAGTTCAAAATTTTGCCGGGCCTGCAGGCCGGACTCGACCACCAACACCGAGGTCAGGCCCACCGCGATTGCGCCCTCGACCACCAGATCCAGTGGGCCCGGCGCTACGGGCGGCGCCACCTTGCGCAAACCATTGCGGGCCAGTCCCTGCTCCACCGCCTTGAGCAACTTCTGCAGGGTGATGGGTTTTTCCAGAAAAGCCAAGGCGCCGATTTTGGTCGCTTCGACCGCGGTATCGATGGTGGCGTGACCGCTCATCATGATGACCGGCATGGTCAGCAGTCCGGTGGTGGACCACTCCTTGAGCAGGGTCACGCCGTCGGTGTCGGGCATCCAGATATCAAGCAACACCAGGTCGGGACGAAAGCGGCTGCGCGCGGCGCGCGCCTGCGCGGCGTTTTCTGCCAACTCGACGTTGTGACCTTCGTCATTGAGGATCTCCAGCAGCAGGTCGCGGATCCCCAGTTCATCGTCAACCACCAGTATGTTTGCCATGATTAACGCTTCATTATTTGTATTGCTCAGCTGCGGAATGTTAAACCTGCGCCGTGTTGTGGACGGGGAATGATAGCGACACTTGCGCGCCCTGCACAACACCGTCCGACACCCGATTCGACAGGTCGATGCGGGCACTGTGTTCATCGGCAATTTTCTTCACCACCGCGAGGCCCAATCCCGTGCCTTTGGGCTTGGTCGTGACATAGGGTTCGAAGGCCCGCTTGAGAATTTTTTCCGCAAAACCGGGGCCACTGTCGAGCACCGCCAGGCGCACCCGGTGCGAGGACTCGCTCCAGTGGGTGCGCACCACGACGTGGCCCGCGCCTGCCGCCCGCGCCGGGTCGGACTCCATAGCGTCCTGGGCATTTTGCAGCAGGTTGTGCACGACCTGGCGCAACTGCTGACTGTCGGCCATGACCTTGGGGCACAACGGATCAAGTTCCACCTGCACTGGCACGGGGGCATTCTCATGCCCATAGAGTTGCAGGACGTCTCGCACCAGTGCATTCAGGTCCACCGGTTTGAGATCGGCCGTCGGGAGTCGACCGAAATCCCGGAACTCGTTGACCAAGCGTTTCATGGCACTGACCTGGTCCACGATGGTCTTGACCGACTTGCTGAGCAAGGTCTGCTCCGGCGCCAGCAGTTTCCCGGTCAACTTCATTTCGAGACGTTCTGCAGAAAGCTGGATCGGTGTGAGCGGGTTCTTGATCTCATGCGCCAGGCGCCGCGCCACTTCACCCCAGGCCTGGGCCCGCTGGTTGGAGACGATCCCCGAAACATCATCAAACACCAGCAAGCGCGTATCGTCAGGCATGGCCGCGCCGCGCGCCACCAGCGAAATCACATCCTGCTGGGCACCAGTCCCGCTGGCATGCAGTTCGAACGATTGCTGCCAGTGGTCCAGGCCGTGCTGGGCACGCTCGCTCTGGAAGGCTTCAAACTGAGCCTGCACGCTTTCGGCGAAACCCTGCAGCCCAGCCACCTGGGACAACTCACGCCCCTCAAATGCGGCCAAAGGCGCGCGCAAAATTCGCGTCGCGCCTGGGTTGGACGACTGGATCACGCCGCGGCTGTCGAGCACGATCACGCCGGCGGTCATGTTGTCCAGGATGGTCTGCAAATGCGTGTGCGCGGCGTGCGCCTGCCCCATGCTTTGCTCCACCGCGGCGCGGGCGTCAGACAACTGCTGCGTCATCTGGGCAAAGGAGCGGGTCAGTCCGCCCAGTTCGTCCTTGCCCTGCAGCGCCAGTTTAGGGCTCAGGTCGCCACGTGCCACCTCCCTCACACCTTCGGCCAACACCAGCAGCGGCCGCGCCAACTGGTTGCCCAGCACCACCGCCAGAAGCACGGCCCCCAGCACCGCCATGAACAGGCTCAAGGTGAGGGTGCCGATGTACATGCGGCGCAGGCCGGCGCGTGCCAGCGCGCGCTCCTGGTATTCACGATTCGCTTCGGTCACGGCCACAGCATTGAGCACCAGCGTTGGCGGCAGACCTTTGGTGACCTGCAAGTACCGCGGCTCAGCCAGCAGGCCGAAGCTGCCGCTGGCCGCCAGCGCCAGCACCTTGATGCGCGCGTTCGGCGCAGCACCTGGCACGGCATCGTCCAGCCCCTCCACCTGGGTGACCACGCGCTGACTCTTGACATTGCGCAACACCTGGGCCGTCGGCTTCTCCGGGTTCAACTGATAGCGTGACTCGCCGGCACTGGCCACCAACTGTCCTGAGCCGCCCCAAAGCACCACGTCCACGGCGCCGAAGTCGTCGCGCAAGCGCTCCAGCGCCAGCCCCGCCGAGGCGTCTGACACGTCGGAGAGTTGGCTGGCTGCGACGCGCGTCTTGTTGGCCAGGTCTTGTGTCAGGGTGTCGATGGTGGTGCGCCCCAGGCTCAAACCGGCTTCCAGCGCGCCCTCCACCTTGACGTCGAACCAGCTTTCAATGGAGCGCGAGACGAACTGATAGGAGACCACATAAATCAGCAGACCCGGGGCAAAACCGACCAGGGCAAAAATGGCGGCCAGCTTGACCAGCAGGCGGCTGCCGAATTGGCCACGCCGCAAGCGCCGCCACAGGCGCACCGCAGCCCACAGGATGGCCAGCAGCAGCAGGCCAGCCACCACGACGTTGGTCACCAGCAGCCAGCCGTAATTGCGCTCGTAGAGTTCGCGGTGGTTCGTCGCCTGGGTCAACAGCAGCAGCAGCACCAAGCCTATCGCCGCCAAGGCGCCAATGCCGACGCCGACGGCCCAGCGCTGGGTTCTGGAGCGTTGACGGGCTGCCGGGCCCGGCCCCGGACGTGGATTCGTCCGGCGCTCGGTCACTTCGCAAGCTCCATGGAAACGCGCTGATTTTTCGCCACCGAAACGGTCCAGTCGGTTTGCCCGAGCAGGCCGATCTGGAACGGTCGCGGCAGCTCCGACAAGTCCAACCGAAAGCTGAAGTCCACCGTGTAGCGCGCATCCGGGTCGATCTCCGAGGGCTCGGCAATTTTCCACCGCGACAGGTGCGTGAGCGCCGCCATGGCTTGCGGCAGTTCTTCAAAGTTCTGGTTCAGGGCGGCGCCCGGATTGACGCCCTGAGTCACGCTCAGGCGCCAGCGCCGCGTCAGGGGGTGGAAGGACAGGCGCAACTGCCGCGTCGCGCTGGCCAGCTTCTTGTCCGACCAGTACCAGCGGTCCTGCAGCAGGTGTGCTTGCGCGACGAAATACACGGGTATGCCTTTGCGCAAGGCGTCCTGGACCGCCGCCGACAATTCGAATCGGAGCTGAGCGTTCAGGAAAATACCCTCGTCGGAGCGTTCCAGCCGCAGTTGTGCGATTTCAGCGGGCGCAGTAGACGTCTGGGCCAGTGTCGGCAGGGCCTGTAAAAACAACGCCAGCACCGCGAGCGCCAGGCTAAGGCGCGCGTTTTTCCAGCAGTGCGTAAAAGAAGCCATCGTGATCACCCTGCGCATTGTCCGGGACAGAAGCAGGATTCTCCCTGTTTTGCGGTGGCAAATGCCCCGGCGAGGGCCTCAGCACGGCGTCGCTGTGGCGCCCAAGAAACGTTTCGATCTGATCGCGCCCCTCTGCCGGGAAAACCGAGCAGGTGCAGTACAGCAGACGCCCACCCGGTTTCAGCAGCGGCCACAGTGCTGCCAGCAGCCGGGCCTGCTGCGCGCAGAGCTGCGCGATGTCGGTCTCGCGCCGCAACCAGCGCACGTCCGGATGCCGGCGCACGATGCCCGAAGCGGTACACGGCGCGTCCAGCAGGATCGCGTCGAAGGGCTCGCTCTGGCAGTGCTGCGCCCACCAGGTGGCTGGCTGTGCCGCATCGGCGGCGATGACCTGCGCGCTCAGGCCCAGTCGCTGCAGGGTCTGGTGAATGCGTTCGCAGCGCAGCGGGTCGACATCCAGCGCGGTGACGCGCGCATTCGACAACTCCAGCAGATGTGCGGTCTTGCCGCCGGGCGCAGCGCAAGCGTCCAGCACGCGCAGGGGTGCGCCAAGGTCCAGGCCTTGCAGCAGCAAGGGCGCTGCCATTTGTGCCGCCACGTCCTGTACCGACACCAGGCCCTGCTCAAAGCCGGGCAAGGCGCCTACGCCACAGGCTTGGTCCAGCACCAGTCCACATGCGCCTACGGTGCTGGCGGTCCTGCCCACCGCGGCCAATGCCTGCTGGTACTGGGGCAGGCTGTTCTGGCGCAGGTTCACGCGCAGGCTCATCGGTGCTTGCAGGTTATTGGCCTGCAGCAGGTTTTGCCAGCTTTTCGGATAGTCGCGTTGCAGTCGCGCAATCCACCAGCGCGGATGGTTCCACAGCGCCACCGGGTCGGCGTCGCTGCGCGCCACCAGCGCGGCGCGCTCGCGCAGGAAACGTCTCAGGCAGGCGTTGAGAAAGCTGGCCTGGGCCTTGGCCGGACCGCGCTTGGCGGCCTCCACGGCCTGGTCCACCAGGGTAAAGACTTCATAGGGCGCACCCTCCTCCTGCCAGCCCAGCGCCAGCGCCAGGCACAGCAGGGCGTCAGCCGGCGGCGGCGGGGGCCGCTGCGCCAGCAGCGAACGCAGGGACTGGGCCCGCCCCCACTGACGCAATGCGTGATAGACCAGCGCCTGAACGCCCGGGCGCAACGGCCCCTTCACCGCGTCCATGGCAGCCGTTCCGGACTGCCCGGACTGTATCGCCATGAGGACGCCGGATGCAGCCTGCAATTGCTGCCACAAGGGTATGGCGCCGGTGGACGTGGTGTTCATGTCAGCTCACTCATGGTGGGTGTTGTGCTTGTAAAAATGGGCGGCAAAAAAATGGCCCCACGCCTGTTGGACAGTCGTGGGGCCCTTGTTTTTGGGGTCAGAGCCCCAATTCGCCGGGCATTGCGCGCCCCGTAGGGTGCAGCGCTATGCGCTGCAGCGAAATGGGTGTCTGACCCCAATAGCAATAACGCTTACTCGCTGGCAGCGCCTTCACCGCCCTGGACGTCCGCAGTGGACTCCTCGTTGCCGGCCAGCTCCAGTGCTTCGGCTTCGGCGATGGCGCGGCGTTCCACGTCGTCCATCTCTTCCTTGACCTTGCGGGCACGGTGGTAGGCCATGCCGGTGCCGGCGGGAATCAGGCGACCAACGATGACGTTTTCCTTCAGGCCGCGCAATTCGTCGCGCTTGCCCATGATGGCCGCTTCGGTCAGCACGCGCGTGGTTTCCTGGAAGGACGCCGCCGAGATGAACGAATCGGTGGACAGGGAGGCCTTGGTGATACCCAGCAACAGGTTGCTGAACGCCACCGTGGTCTTGCCCTCGGCGCGCAGTGCGTCGTTCTTGTCGAGCATCTCCGAGCGCTCCACCTGTTCGCCCGCGATGTAGCTGGAGTCGCCCACGTTGTCCACCACAACCCGGCGCAGCATCTGGCGCACGATCACTTCAATGTGCTTGTCGTTGATCTTCACGCCCTGCAGACGGTACACGTCCTGCACTTCGTCAACGATGTAGCGCGCCAGTTCTTCGGAGCCGAGCAGACGCAGGATGTCCTGCGGATCTGCCGGGCCGTCGACCACGGACTCGCCCTTGTTCACGACCTGGCCTTCGTGCACCAGGATGTTCTTTTCCTTGGGCACGAGTTCTTCCCAGACCTGGCCTTCGGGATCGGTGATCTGCAGGCGCACCTTGCCCTTGGTTTCCTTGCCGAAGGAGACGGTGCCCGTCAGCTCAGCCAGCACACCCTTGTCTTTCGGCGTACGCGCTTCGAACAGTTCGGCCACGCGTGGCAGACCGCCGGTAATGTCGCGCGTCTTCTGACCTTCGATCGGGATGCGCGCCAGCACTTCGCCCGGACCCACGTCCTGGCTGTCACGCACCTGCACCAGCGAGCCCACGGGAAAGCCCACGGTGAACGAGTGGTCGGTGCCGGGGATCTTCACCTCGTTGCCGGTGGCGTCGAGCAGCTTGACCTGGGGACGGATCACCTTGGCAGCGCCGCGGCGCTTCGGGTCGATCACCACCATGGTGGACAGGCCCGTGACCTCGTCCACCTGGCGCGCCACGGTCAGGCCTTCTTCCACGTTCTCGAACTTCACCTGACCGGCGAACTCGGTGATGATGGGGCGCGTCAGCGGATCCCAGTTGGCCAGAATGGCACCGGCCTTGATGACCTGGTCGGCCTTGATGGTCAGCGTTGCGCCATACGGCACCTTGTGACGCTCACGCTCACGGCCGTGTTCGCTGATGACGATTTCACCGGAACGGGAAATCACCACCAGATCCTTCTTTGCATTGGTCACGTAGCGCATCGTGGCGTTGAAGCCGATGGAACCACCCGACTTGGCTTCCACGCTGGATGCAATCGCCGCACGCGAAGCCGCGCCGCCGATGTGGAAGGTCCGCATGGTCAGCTGCGTGCCGGGCTCGCCGATGGACTGGGCGGCAATCACGCCGACCGCTTCACCGGTGTGCACCAGACCGCCGCGACCCAGATCACGGCCATAGCACTTGGCACAGATGCCGAAACGCGTCTCACAGGTCAGCGCCGTGCGCACCTTGACCTCGTCCACGCCAGCGGCTTCCAGCACTTCGATCACGTCTTCGTCCAGCATGTCGCCGGCCGTCACCAGCACAGCCCGGTTCTCGGGGTGCAGCACGTCGTCGGCCGCGGTGCGGCCCAGAATGCGGTCGCGCAAGGACTCGATCACTTCGCCGCCCTCGACGATGGCGCGCATTTGCGACCCGTCCACGGTGCCGCAATCGACTTCGATCACCACCAGATCCTGCGTCACGTCGACCAGTCGACGTGTCAGGTAACCCGAGTTCGCCGTCTTCAAGGCCGTATCCGCCAGGCCCTTACGCGCACCGTGGGTGGAGATGAAGTACTGCAACACGTTCAGGCCTTCACGGAAATTGGCCGTGATGGGCGTCTCGATGATCGAGCCGTCAGGCTTGGCCATCAAACCGCGCATGCCTGCCAACTGCCGAATCTGCGCCGCAGAGCCGCGGGCGCCGGAGTCGGCCATCATGTAGATCGAGTTGAAGGACTCCTGATCGACTTCATTGCCGTGGCGGTCGATGACCTTTTCCTTGGCCAACTGGGCCATCATGACCTTGGAGACTTCGTCGCCGGCCTTGCCCCAGATGTCCACCACCTTGTTGTAGCGCTCGCCCGCGGTCACCAGACCGGAGACGTACTGCTGTTCGATCTCCTTGACCTCTTTTTCCGAGCGCGCAATGATGCCGTGCTTTTCCTTGGGCACCAGCATGTCGTCGATGCAGATCGAAATGCCGGCCTTGGTCGCCAGACGGAAACCGTATTGCAGCAAGCGGTCTGCAAACACCACGGTTTCCTTGAGTCCGCACTTGCGGAAGGAGACGTTGATGAGGCGCGAGATTTCCTTCTTCTTCAGCGCCTTGTTCATGTTGGAGAACGGCAGGCCCTTGGGCAGGATTTCCGACAGCAGGGCACGACCGGCCGTGGTTTCCCACATCTTGGTCGACGGCACAAACTCGCCCGTTTCCTTGTCCTTGGTGTACTCGGTCAGCCGCACATTGATCTTGGCCGTGAGCGCCACTTCACCCGCGTCAAACGCGCGCTGCACTTCGCCGGTGTCGGAGAAGATCAGGCCTTCGCCCTTGGCGTTGGTGCGTTCACGCGTCGTGTAGTACAGGCCCAGCACCACGTCTTGCGAAGGGACGATGGAGGGCTCGCCGTTGGCCGGGAACAGCACGTTGTTCGAGGCCAGCATCAGTGTGCGGGCTTCGACCTGCGCTTCCACCGACAGCGGCACGTGCACGGCCATCTGGTCACCGTCGAAGTCGGCGTTGAAGGCCGCGCAAACGAGGGGGTGCAGTTGGATCGCCTTGCCTTCGATCAGAATGGGCTCGAAAGCCTGGATGCCCAGACGGTGCAGCGTAGGCGCACGGTTGAGCATGATGGGGTGCTCTTTGATCACCTCTTCCAGGATGTCCCACACCACCGGCGTGCCGGTTTCAACTTCCTTCTTCGCGGCCTTGATGGTGGTGGCGATGCCACGCACTTCGAGCTGGGCAAAGATAAAGGGCTTGAACAGTTCCAGCGCCATCAGCTTGGGCAAACCGCACTGGTGCAGTTTGAGCGTCGGTCCCACCACAATCACCGAGCGGCCGGAATAGTCGACGCGTTTGCCCAGCAAATTCTGACGGAAACGACCGCTCTTGCCCTTGATCATGTCGGCCAGGGACTTGAGCGCGCGCTTGTTGGCGCCCGTCATGGCCTTGCCGCGGCGACCGTTGTCCAGGAGCGAATCGACCGCTTCCTGCAACATGCGCTTTTCATTGCGCGCGATGATTTCAGGCGCCTTGAGTTCCAGCAAACGGCGCAGACGGCTGTTGCGGTTGATGACGCGGCGATACAGGTCGTTCAGGTCCGAGGTGGCGAAACGGCCACCGTCCAGGGGAACGAGCGGACGCAGGTCCGGCGGCAGCACGGGCAGCACTTCCAGCACCATCCACTCGGGCTTGATGCCGGACTTCTTGAACGCTTCGAGCAGCTTGAGGCGCTTGGCGTTCTTCTTGATCTTGACTTCGGAGCCGGTCAGATCGCCGCGCAGGCGCTCGATCGACAGGTCGATGTCAATGCTGTGCAGCAGATCGCGAATGCCCTCAGCGCCCATCTTGGCGGTGAACTCGTCGCCGTATTCCTTGACCTTGGCGTCGTAGTCGTCCTCGGTCATGATGCTGTATTTTTTCAGCGGCGTCATGCCAGGGTCGGTCACGACATAGGCTTCAAAGTACAGCACGCGTTCGAT
This sequence comes from uncultured beta proteobacterium, assembly GCA_903830985.1. GTDB lineage: Bacteria > Pseudomonadota > Gammaproteobacteria > Burkholderiales > Burkholderiaceae_C > CAIKVZ01. Next base: position 280 of record CAIKVZ010000223.1, on the reverse strand, counting down.
GTCGCGCAGCGTCATGTCAAGCACCATGCCCAGACGTGAGGGCAGCGACTTCAGGAACCAGATGTGGGCGCAGGGTGCGGCCAGATCGATGTGGCCCATGCGTTCGCGGCGCACCTTGGTCTGTGTGACTTCAACGCCGCACTTCTCGCAGATCACGCCGCGGTGCTTGAGGCGTTTGTACTTGCCGCACAGGCATTCGTAGTCCTTGATGGGGCCAAAGATCTTGGCGCAAAACAGGCCGTCGCGTTCCGGCTTGAAGGTGCGGTAGTTGATGGTCTCT
>CAIKVZ010000222.1 GCA_903830985.1 uncultured beta proteobacterium | reverse complement strand
CGCCGTTCTTCACCAGGGTCTGGATCACCTCGCGAAAGGTCAGCATGCCGACCAGATCGCCGTGTTCCATCACCACCAGCGAGCCGATGTCGCGCTCGGCCATCAGGTTCACGGCGCTGACCAGGGTCTCGTCCGGCTGGGCGGTGTAAAGCGTGCTGCCCTTGACGCGCAGGATGTCGTGGACTTTCATGGGTACTTCTCCAAATGGTTTGAGGGGCAGGCCAGCGACTTCGTCTGATCGCGTTTTGGCGGCTGGGCTTGCGCGATGGTGCAGGGCGCCAATATAGCCCACAATGGCAGGCATGCACCCGCCGGTCCCTGGTGGGTAAACCCTGAATCCTCAACTTTTATCCGTCTGCGAAAGCAACCATGCCAGGTTATTCAGACCCCGGTTTCGACACCCTGGCGCTGCACGCCGGTGCCGCGCCTGACCCGAGCACAGGCGCGCGCGCCGTGCCCATCCATCTCACGACCTCGTTTGTCTTTGAGTCCAGCGACCACGCCGCGGCGCTGTTCAACCTGGAACGCGCCGGTCACGTCTATTCGCGCATCAGCAACCCCACGAACGCGGTGCTGGAGCAGCGCGTGGCGGCGCTCGAAGGCGGCATCGGCGCGGTCACCACGGCCAGTGGTCAGGCGGCGCTGCACCTGGCGATCGTCACGATCCTGGGCGCGGGCGCGCACATCGTGGCCAGCACCGCGCTCTACGGCGGCTCGCAAAATCTGCTGCACTACACGCTGCGCCGCTTCGGCATAGCGACGACTTTTGTGCAACCCGGCGACATCGACGGCTGGCGCGCGGCGGTGCAACCGAACACCAAACTTTTTTTCGGTGAAACCGTGGGCAACCCCGGACTCGAGGTGCTCGACATCCCGCTGATCAGCACGCTGGCGCACGAAGCCGGGGTGCCGCTGCTGGTGGACTCCACCCTGACCTCGCCCTGGCTGATGCGCCCCCTCGAGCACGGGGCCGACATCGTGTATCACTCGGCGACAAAATTCCTGAGCGGCCACGGCACCGTGGTGGGCGGCATCATGGTCGATGGCGGCAGTTTCGACTGGGAGAAGGATGGCAAATTCCCCGAGCTGAGCGCGCCCTACGACGGCTTTCACAACATGGTGTTCACCGAGGAATCCACCGTCGGCGCATTCCTGCTGCGCGCGCGCCGCGAAGGGCTGCGCGACTTTGGCGCCTGCATGAGTCCGCACACGGCCTGGCTGATCCTGCAGGGCGTGGAGACCCTGCCGCTGCGCATGGCGCGGCACATGAGCAACACGCAAAAAGTAGTGGAATTCCTCGCGGCCCACAGCTTCGTCGCGCGCGTGGGCCACCCCATGCTCGAGTCCCACCCCAGCCACGCTCTGGCGCAGCGCCTGCTGCCGCGCGGCGCGGGCTCGGTATTCAGCTTCGACCTCAAAGGCAGCCGCGACCAGGGCAAGGCCTTTGTGGAAGCGCTCAAGGTGTTCAGCCATCTGGCCAACGTGGGCGACTGCCGCAGCCTGGTGATTCACCCGGCGAGCACGACGCACCTCCGCATGGACGACGAGGCACTGCAGCGCGCCGGCATCACCCAGGGAACGATACGCCTGTCCATCGGACTGGAAGACCCCGAGGACCTGATCGATGACCTGAAGCGCGCGCTCAAAGCGGCGGAGAAATCCTGAGGCCTTGCGGGACAGACCAAAGCGACACGCAGTGCGCGTGCTCTGTCCTCAACTGAGCAGACTCCCATCCATTGAGCGAGATCACCATGTACATCGACGTCAACGGCGCCCCGACCTACTGCTACACCGGCGGCAAAGCCTTCAACCCGGCACAACCCACGGTGCTGTTCATTCACGGCGTACTCAACGACCACAGTGTGTGGATACTGCAGACCCGCTACCTGGCACACCACCACTGGAACGTGCTGGCGCTGGACCTGCCGGGGCAATGCCGTAGCGCCGGTGAGCCACCGGCCAGCGTGGATGAAGCGGCGCGGTTCATCGTCGCCCTGCTTGACGCATTGGGCGTGCATCAGGCCGCGCTGGTGGGCCACAGCTTGGGCGCGCTCATCGCGCTGCAGACCGCGGCCCTGGCGCCGGACCGGGTCAGCCAACTCGTGCTGGTCGGCGCTGCCTACCCCATGAAGGTGTCACCGGCCCTGCTCGAGGCCTCGCTGCACCAGCCGGAGAAGGCCATCGCCATGGTGAACGTTTTTTCCCACGCCTCGCTCGCGCCGCCGCCTTCGGCCCTGGGCCCGGGCACCTGGCTGTATGGCGGCGCACGCGCGCTGATGCGTCGCGTGCTGGCCAGCAACCCGAAAGTGAACATTTTTCACCGCGGCTTTCAGGCCTGTGACGGCTACACCGGCGGCGATGCGGCCATGGCCAACGTGAAATGTCCGGTGCTGTTTGTGCTGGGCAAAAATGACCAGATGGCGCCGCCCAAGGCAGCGCGTAGCCTCATGGCGGCGGCGCCGCACGGCAAGGTCGTGCTGCTGGACTCCGGCCATTCGCTCATGACCGAGTGTCCGGATGGTGTGCTCGACGCGCTGCTGGATTTCCTCAAGCCGGCGCAGACCTTGTCGAGTTAGGCAAAGGTTCCAGGGCCCTTCGGGCTGCAGCCGAGCGGCGGCGGAATCACTCTTGAACGCCAGTGTCGCGGAGTCTTTACACTTATGTTTTACGTAAGTGATAAAGTTAACGCATGCTGACCAAATTCATCCACCCCTTGCGCGCCTCGCACCAGCCGCCGTCTCGTGTCAACCCGCGTCAAGCCGCAGGTCTGCAGGTCGCATGAAGTTGCTGCGCGCTCCCAGTTCGCTGCAGACACGCGTCACGCTCCTCACCCTTTGCATCTTTCTGCTCGGCCTTTGGTCACTGTCCTGGTACGCCAGTCGAATGCTGCGCCAGGACATGCAGCATTCCTCCGGTGAACAGCAGTTCTCCACCGCCTCCTTGCTGGCGCAGGAAGCCGATCACGAGCTGAGCGAAAGCCTGCGGGCTTTAACAGCCATTGCCCAACAGGTGACGCCGGCGCTGCTCACGCACCCCACCGAGCTCCATACGCTATTGGACTCGCAGCTGATGCTCCCGGCGCTGTTCAACCAGGGCGTGGTGGTACTCGACGCCAAAGGCGGGCATCTGGCCCAGGTCGGCGTGCCGCCAGGGCAGGAACCCGTGCCCGACAGCGCGACCAGCGATGACGTGCTGCGCAACGGGCAAGCGCTGATCGGCCACCCCTTCTTGGCGGCGGCGCTGCAGGCCCCGGTGTTCAGCATGGCCGTGCCGATTCGGGGGGCGCAGGGACAGATCGTCGGCGCCCTGGCCGGCACCACCAACCTGATCCGGCCCAATTTTCT
>CAIKVZ010000221.1 GCA_903830985.1 uncultured beta proteobacterium | reverse complement strand
GCACGCAGCATTTCAATGGCAGGACCCGTTCCTGCTGGAACAACAACTGAGCGACGAGGAGCGCATGGTGCGCGAGGCGGCGCAGGCCTACTGTCAGGACAAGCTGCAGCCGCGCGTGCTGCAGGCCTTTCGCAACGAGCAGACAGACGCCTCCATCTTCCGTGAAATGGGCGAGCTGGGCCTCTTGGGCCCGACCATTCCCGAAGCCTATGGCGGCCCGGGTCTGAACTACGTGGCCTACGGCCTGATCGCGCGCGAAGTCGAGCGCGTCGACTCGGGCTACCGCTCCATGATGAGCGTGCAGAGTTCGCTGGTGATGGTGCCGATCTTCGAATTCGGCACCGAGGGCCAGCGTCAGAAATACCTGCCCAAACTGGCCACGGGAGAATGGATCGGTTGCTTCGGCCTGACCGAACCCGACCATGGCTCGGATCCAGGCTCCATGGCCTGTCGCGCGCACCGGGTTGCTGGCGGCTACAAGCTCTCGGGCTCCAAGATGTGGATCTCCAACAGCCCGATCGCCGACGTGTTCGTGGTCTGGGCGAAAGAGGTCAGTGCCGGCGGTCAGCTGGGTCCGATTCGCGGCTTCGTGCTGGAAAAAGGCATGGCGGGTCTCAGCGCACCGGCGATCCACGGCAAGGTGGGGCTGCGTGCCTCCATCACCGGAGAGATCGTCATGGACGGCGTGTTCTGCCCGGAGGAAAACGCCTTCCCCGAGGTCCAGGGATTGAAAGGTCCGTTCACCTGTCTGAACTCGGCGCGCTACGGCATCGCCTGGGGCGCGCTCGGTGCGGCTGAAGACTGCTGGCACCGGGCGCGCCAATACGTGCTGGACCGCAAGCAGTTCGGCCGTCCCCTGGCGGCGAACCAGCTGATCCAGAAGAAGCTGGCCGACATGCAGACCGAGATCGCTTTAGGCCTGCAAGGCTGCCTGCGCCTGGGCCGCATGAAGGACGAAGGCACGGCGTCGGTGGAACTCACCTCGCTGCTCAAACGCAACTCCTGCGGCAAGGCGCTGGACGTGGCGCGACTGGCCCGCGACATGATGGGCGGCAACGGCATCAGCGACGAATTCGGCGTGGCGCGGCACCTGGTGAACCTGGAAGTGGTGAACACCTACGAAGGCACGCACGACATTCATGCGCTCATCCTGGGACGGGCCCAGACAGGGATCGCGGCGTTCTGAAATCGGCCAGGCTCGTCATTGCAGCCCGATGCCGGGCGCACTGCTTAGAATGCCCGTTTAGCAGCTACCTGCATGAAACGACCCGCCCATGAACATCCTGAATCGCCCACTTGACCGACTGCTCAGAGGTCTTTGCGCGGCGGCGGCGCTGGCCGGCGCCATGACCGGCTCAACGTCGGCCAAGGCACAGGACGGCCATGTGTACAAATTTTCACCGGTCAACCAATACGGCCTCGAGCTGACAGCCCGCTACTGGAACCCCATCGTTGACTACGTGTCGCGCAAAAGCGGCGTGAAGCTGCTGCTCAAGATCGGCCGCACCTCGGCCGACACCACGGCCTATGTGCTGGCCAATGAAGTGGAATTCATCTTCTCCAACCACCTGTTCAGCCCGGACCGGGACAACCTGGGGTGGAAGGTCTTTGGCCGGCGCGCCACGGCGCCGATTCGCAGCCAGATCGTGGTGCTGGCGGTTTCACCCATCAAAAAGCTGGAACAGTTGGCCAACGAAACTGTGGCCTTTCCCGGCCCGGAAGCGACTGTGGCCTACAAGTTTTCCTATGCCCACTTGCTGAACCAGAAGATCCCCGTGCAAGTGGTTTTTGCCGGCAACATGGACGGGGCATATGCCCAACTCGTGAGCGGCAAGGTCAAGGCCGTCGGTACCACTTCGCAGCTCAACACCGGCTGGTCGAAACGCGAGAACCAGTCTCTGCGGGTCTTGTGGGAATCCGAGCCGCTGAATGACCTGGCCCTGATGGCGTCGAAGAACGTGGACGCGAATGATCTGGCGGCGGTGAGCAAGGCCTTCCTCGAAATGGGCAAGGACCCGGTGGGACAAAAGGTGCTGGCCAGCGCCTCGGAACTGGTCAAGTTGCCACCCAGCACTGCCTTCGTTCCGTCCAGCGGCGCCGACTACACGGCTTACCGCAATTTCTACCAGACGGTGCCCGCCAGCTTGCGCTGAAATGGCCAGCAATACGGGTCTTCGAACAATGAATTTTTTCGCGCGCCTGCTGCCGTCCTCGCTCACGAATCGGGTGTTCGGCCTGTACGCCATCACGCTGCTGGTGTTTGTCGGCGGTGGGCTGGGCCTGTTCCTGAAAACCCAGTTCCAGCGGCAGGTCGACGAGAAGGAACTGGCGTCGGTGATGCTGATCGAGGTGGTGGCCCAGTCGGTGCAGGACAGCGTGGTGGTCGGCGATTTCGACGCCATGCAGAAAATTCTCAACAAGGGCGTACTCGGGTCTCAATTTTCCTCGGCCAGTTTCATTGCAACAGGCGGTGGCATGCTGCACGCCGAAAACAAGACGCGCGCGGGCCAGGGCGCGCCGGCCTGGCTGGTGCGCTGGGTCCAGGATTCACTCGACGACGTGAACCGCACGGTGACCGTTGGCGGCAGGGACTACGGGGTCCTGCGCCTGGAGTTCGATGCGCCCGCGGTGGCGGCCGAGCTGTGGACACTGACCCTGTTCGCCCTGGGCGGTGGCCTGACCAGCCTGATCTTCGGCCTGGCGCTGATTCGCTTTGCGCTGGGCCGCTGGCTGGGCGGCCTGGTGCGTTTGCGCGAAATGGTGGAGACCCTGGGCACCGACGCGGCGAACACCGCAACCCTGGTCATCGACCATGCACCGATCGAAATCCAGCGGCTGGTGGACATGGTCAATCAGTCAGCGACACTGGTGCGCGAGCGCGAATTCACCCGCCGTGCACTGAATCAGCGCACGGAGCAGTTGCAGGACCACATGGCGCAGCTCGCCGCCATCTTCGCGCTCTCGCCCGACGCCTTCGTCACCTTTGACCGGGCGCTTTGCGTCAAGCAGGTGTCGCCGTCCTTCACCCGCATGACCGGACTGAGCGAGGTGGCTGTCATCGGCTTGCATGACGCCGACTTCACGGCGACGCTGGCGGGACTGTGCATTCCGAGCGCGCGCTACCGCGGCACGCAGGAAATGGCGGAGCGGCTCAAACTCAGGGCTAGCACCCAGATGGAACTGGTTTGGGACACCATCGAATTGAAGATTCCCAAGGGCCGGGTGGTCGAGGTGGCGTTGCGGCTCAGTGATGCCGAGTTCATGTCGCAGGTGCTGTACCTGCGCGATGTGACACGGGAAGCCGAGATCGACCGCATGAAAAGCCAGTTTCTGGAAATGGCGGCGCATGAACTGCGCACGCCGCTGACCAGCGTGCTGGGCTATGCCGAAGTGCTGCTCGCGCAGGACTTTGATGCCGAAACCCAGCGCGAGATGCTGGGGACAATTTACCGCCAGTCCCAGGTGGTCACCTCCATCATCAACGAGTTGCTCGATCTGGTGCGCATTGATGCGCAGCGCGGGCAGGACTTCACGGTGGAAAACCTGGTCTTGTCGGAGGTGGTCGAAGTCGCTGTAGCCGCCTACAAGCCGGCGGCGGGTCGCGAGCAGCCCGTGCTGCGCCGGACCGACACCCTGCTGCGCGTCAGCGGCGACCGCAGAAAGCTCGGCCAGGTCATCACCAACCTGATCTCCAACGCCTACAAATACTCCCCCGGCGGCGGCGAGGTGAGCGTTGACTATTCCGAGGAATTGAACGGCGACAAGCGTCTGCTGGGCGTTGAAATTCGCGACAAGGGTATTGGCATGTCGTCACAGCAGCAGGCGCGTTGCTTCGAACGTTTCTACCGCGCCAATGTGACGGGCAACATTCCGGGCACCGGGCTGGGTCTGTGCATCGTCAAGGAAATCATGGATCTGCATGGCGGGCGCATTGACCTGCAAAGCACCCCGGGCCAGGGTACGACGATCACGGTCTGGCTGCCCGAGGCCGTGGCGATCGAAGCGCCGGACCTGGAACATGCCCCTGCCTGAGCGGCAGTCGCGTCAGCTCAACCTGCGGGACGGTGCAACTCAATGATGCTGCGCAGCGTGGCCTTCAGCGCTGCCGCTTGTTTGACACCGAAGGGCTTGAGCACGCGCTGCTCGTGCGCCTTGGCCTGGGCGATCAGGTCGCCGACGATCTGCCGCCCGTGGTGCGTGATACGCACCATGGTGATGCGCCGGTCGCTTTCGTGGGCATAGCGCTGCACGCAGTCCCGGGTTTCCATGCGGTCGAGCAGGCGCGTCACCGTGGGTTGCTTGGTCAGTGAAACCTGCGCCAGGCCGCCGATGCTCATGCCCTCGCTGCCGGTGAGCGTAGCCAGGATGCGCCACTCGGAGACCGAGAAACCGCTGGCCAGCACGATGGCGTGAAATTCCGTGGAAATCAGCGTGCTCGCCTGCGCCAGCAGAGCCGGCAGGTAGTCGTCGACGAAGGGCAGTTCGGCGGTGTTGGGCATGGTGAGCTTGATCTCGTAGCTGTTGGCTTCAGTTTAGCTTTTGGCCTGCATCTTGCATGATAGGGTAAACGATGATTTCGAATATGTTTACTTGGAAATAGTTCACAAGTAAACTTCATCCGGAATCATGGAATCTGGTTTGACAACTGACAGCGACAACTATTCGGGAACTCATGACAGCCAACTTTTACACCAGCGTCATTGCGAGGCCCAAAGGGCCGTGGCAATCCATCGTGGAATGCCAGCAATGGATTGCCACGTCGCTGGCGCTCCTCGCAATGACGGACGGTGCAGCCGTTGAAATAACCGGCAGCGAGAGACCTCATCATGGCTGAGCGTTCGTTCAAGGAAGAAGTGAAGAAGCTGCGACTCGGGGCCGGCGAGGTCTTTGCCGGCGAGGGCATCCTGGCCGTGACCAAGGCCTTGCTCGAGTCCGGCGTGGCCTACGTGGCCGGCTACCAGGGCTCGCCCATCTCCCACCTCATGGACGTGCTGGCCGACGCCCAGGACATCCTGGCCGAGCAGGGCATACGCTTCGAGAACAGCGCCAGCGAGGCCACGGCCGCAGCGACGCTGGCCGCCTCGGTGAATTACCCGCTGCGCGGCGCAGTGACCTTCAAGGCCACGGTCGGCACCAACGTGGCGTCGGACGCGCTGGCCAATCTGGCCTCCGGCGGCGTCACCGGCGGCGCGCTGATCATCGTGGGCGAGGACTACGGCGAAGGCTCGTCCATCATGCAGGAGCGCAGCCACGCGTTCGCCATGAAGTCGCAGATGTGGCTGCTCGACCCGCGACCCAATCTGCCCAGCATCGTGCAGGCGGTGAAAGACGGCTTCGAGCTGTCCGAGGCCAGCCACACGCCGGTGATGCTGCAGCTGCGCATCCGCTCCTGCCATGTGCACGGCCAGTTCATCGCTGCCGACAACGTGGCGCCCAGCTTCACGCTGGCGCAGGCCATGGAGAACCCGCAGCGCGACGTGAGCCGCATCGTGCTGCCACCGGCCAGCTTTCTGCACGAGCAGGAGAAGGTCACGCAGCGCTGGCCCGACGCCGTGCGCTTCATCACGGAGCGCGGCCTGAACGAATTCTTCGGCGACGAGGCCGACGACATCGGCATCGTGGTGCAGGGCGGCTGCTACAACACCCTGATCCGCGCCCTGGGCCAACTCGGTCTGGCCGACGTCTACGGCAACACCCGCGTGGCGCTGTACGTGATGAACGTCGCCTACCCGTTGATCGACGCCGAGCTGCTGCGCTTTTGCGCGGGCAAACGCGCCGTGCTGCTGGTGGAAGAAGGCCAGCCCAACTTCGTGGAGCAGAACATTGCGGCCATCCTGCGCGCGGCCGGCTGCCAGGCGGCGCTGCACGGCAAGGACTTGCTGCCCGTGGCCGGCGAATACACCACGGCCGCCGTGCTCAAGGGCGTCGGCAGTTTCCTTCGCAGCTATGGGCGCCTGGAGGCCGAGGCCGCTGCGCCAACGGTGCAGCGCGTGATCCCCCTGCTGGCTGAACCGAAACAAGCGCTGGCCGACAACGTGCACGGACGCCCGCCGAGCTTTTGCACCGGCTGTCCGGAGCGGCCCATCTTCACAGCGGTCAAGCTGCTGGAGCGCGAGCTGGGCGAGCACCACATCAGCGCCGACATCGGCTGCCATCTGTTCTCCATCCTGCCGCCCTTCAACCTGGGCAACACCACCATGGGCTACGGCCTTGGCGCTGCGGGGGCGGCCGCGCTGAATGTGCCCTCGGGCAAGCGCGCGATCTCGGTCATGGGCGACGGCGGCTTCTGGCACAACGGCCTGACCAGCGGCATCGCCAACGCGGTGTTCAACCGCAGCGACAACCTCACCATCGTGGTGGACAACAGTTACACCGCGGCCACCGGCGGGCAGGACATCCTGTCGTCCACGGCGCACAACGACACGCGGATCACGAACCAGGCGATCGAAAAGGCGGCGCGCGGCGTCGGCGTGCAGTGGGTGAAAGTGGTGACGCGCACCTACGACCTCAAGACCATGATCGCCACGCTGCGCGAGGCCCTCACCACGACAGAAAAAGGCCCGAAGGTGCTGATCGCCCAAAGCGAATGCATGCTGAACCGCCAGCGCCGCGAGAAGCCCCTGGTGCGCGAGCGCGTCGCCGCAGGCCAGCGCGTGGTGCGCGAACGCTTTGGCATCGACCCCGACACCTGCACGGGAGATCATTCCTGCATCCGCCTGTCGGGCTGCCCATCGCTCTCCATCCGCACCAACCCCGATGCGCTGCGCCTCGATCCCGTGGCCACGGTGCTCGACAGCTGCGTCGGCTGCGGCCTGTGCGGCGAGGTGGCGCACGCCGCCGTGCTGTGCCCCTCCTTCTACCGCGCCGAGATCGTCAGTAACCCGAGCCGCTGGGATCGTCTGCGCCAGCGCGTGCGCGGCGCGGTCATCGGCCACCTGCAGGCGCGCGACCAGCGCCGCCGCGATCGCCATGCCTTCTGAGAACGCCATGAACACCCCCCTGGTCATTGCGTTGCCGCCGGCATCAAGGCCGATACGGCACTTGTTCCGTGAACCGGCGCTGCAGAAATCGTCATTGCGAGCCGCTTCTGCGGCGTGGCAATCCATTTGCCGCGTCGGCTCCCCTCCTCGCAATGACGTTCTTTTTCGTGGCTGCGCGGCCGGTGTACGGCGTGCGTCCTCATGGTGCCAAACGCGCACAAATCGGCCGCCTGCCGCACACCAGCCGCTTGACGTGACGACGCATGCTCACGTTTCCTTGAGTGTTCCTGAAAAGCACAGCGAATCCATCCAATGAGTACCCCCATTCAACCCCTGAAGATCGCCATCCTGGCCATGGGCGGCGAAGGCGGAGGCGTGCTCGCCGACTGGCTGGTCGACCTGGGCGAACACAACGGCTGGATAGCCCAGACCACCTCGGTGCCGGGCGTGGCCCAGCGCACCGGCGCCACCATCTACTACGTGGAGCTTTATCCGCAGGCGCAGGCCGAGCTTGATGGCGGCCAACCCGTGCTGGCGCTGATGCCGCTGCCCGGCGACGTCGACGTGGTGCTGGCCTCCGAGCTGATGGAAGCGGGCCGCGCCGTGCAGCGCGGCCTGGTGACACCGCAGCGCACGACGCTGATAGCGTCCACGCACCGCGTCTACGCGATCTCGGAAAAAATCGCCATGGGCGAGGGCCGCGTCGACAGCAACGAGCTCATCGCGCACGCGGCCCGCGCCGCCAAGACCTTTCTGCGCTTCGACATGGCGCAGGCCGCGGCGCAGTCGGGCAGCATGATCAGCGCCGTGCTGTTCGGCGCGCTCTCGGCCTCCGGCGTGCTGCCCTTTTCCCGGGCCCAGTTCGAAGCCACGGTGGCGCGCGGCGGCGTCGGCGTCAAGTCCAGCCTTCTGGCCTTTGCCTCGGCCTACGCGCCGCGCGACGAGGTGCCTGCACCGGCGCCGCTGCCTGCGCCGCAGCCCCGCGACCCGCAAGTCGCAGCCCTGCTGGCGCGCGTCAGCGCCGAATTCCCCGTCGCGGCCCGGCCGCTGCTGATCGAGGGCGTGCGGCGTCTGCTGGACTACCAGGACCCGGCCTATGCCGCGCTGTACCTGGACCGTCTGCTGCCCGTGCGCGCCCTGCCCTGCGACGGCGGCGCGCTGCTGCTGCGTGATTGCGCGCGCCATCTGGCGCTGTGGATGTCGTACGAGGACACGATACGCGTGGCCGACCTCAAGACCCGTTCCAGCCGCTTTGCGCGTGTGCAGGGCGAGGTTGGCGTGAAGGCGGATCAGCAGCTGGCGATCCGCGAGTTCATGCACCCGCGCGTCGAGGAAATCTGCGACACCCTGCCCGCCGCGCTGGGGCGCTGGCTGGCGCAACCGAACTGGGCGCACCGCCTGGTGGCAGGCTTCGCGCAAAAAGGCCGCGTCGTCTCCACCAGTTCCACCGGCGGCTTTCTGCTGCTCTACGGCCTGTCACGCCTGCGCCGCTGGCGCCGCGCCACGCTGCGCTTTCAGCTGGAGACGGCGCGCATTGAGCAGTGGCTGGCGTCCATCGCCACGGCCGCCGCCATGAATCCGGCGCTGGGCGTGGAAGTGGCGCAGTGCCAGCGCCTGGTCAAGGGCTATGGCGACACGCACAGCCGGGGCCTGGCGAACTACACGACGCTGATGGCAGCGGTGCAGCGCGCCGGATCGCGCCTGGCCGCGGCCACGCTGCGCGAACTGCGCGATGCGGCCCTGGCCGACGAACACGGCAAGCAGTTGCAGACCGCGCTGCGCCGCCACGCACTGGCTTAAACCATGACGACCACCACCGAACCCATGGCGCTGCGGGTCACGCAAGCGCAAACGCTCAATCCCCTGGTGCGACTGCTGCGCCTGGCGCGCGCCGACGGCGGCGTGCTGCCGGGCTACAGCGCCGGCGCCCATGTGCAGGTCCAGGTCACGCTGCCCGATGGCAAGACCGACTGGCGCGCCTACTCGCTGATCAATTTCTCGACCACTGCCGATGCGACTGCGGCGCCCACGGAGTACTGCATCGCCGTGCGCCGTGACGACGCCGGGCGCGGCGGCTCGCGCTGCATGCACGCGCTGCTCGAAGGCGCCACGCTGGCCGTGCAGGCACCGCGCAACGATTTCCCGCTCAAGGAAGGCGCAGGCAGCACGGTGCTGCTCGCCGGCGGCATCGGCGTCACGCCCCTGGCCAGCATGGCGGCAGAGCGGCGCGCAGCGGGCCTGCCGGTGCGCCTGCATTACGCCGGGCGCAGCCGCTCCCTGATGGCCTTTCTGCCCGAGCTGCAGGCGCTGCTGGGCCAGGACCTGCAGTTGCACATCGACGACGAAGCGGGCGCGCTCGACATCCCCGCCCTGCTGGCTGCTTGCGCGCCGCAAGACAAGCTCTACCTGTGCGGCCCCCAGCCCATGCTCGATGCCGTGCTGGCGCAAACCCAGGCGCTGGGCTGGCCGCCCGGACGCGTGCACTTCGAGCTGTTTGCTGCGCCCGCCCTGGTTGAAGGCGACCACGCCTTCGAGATCGTGCTGGAGCAAAGCGGACGCACCCTCACCGTGCCGTCCCACAAGAGCATCCTGGAGGTGCTGATAGCCGCCGGATGCGACCCGATGTTCGACTGCCAGCGCGGCGAATGCGGCGTCTGCGCCGTGGCCGTGCTGGACGGCGAAATCGAGCACCGCGACTACGTGCTGAGCGCGCGCGAGAAGAGCCTGGGCAACGTGATGCACACCTGCGTGTCCCGCGCCAAGGGCTCGCGCCTGGTGCTGGACCTGTAGACCAATCACAACTTCAAAAATGCGCGCACTAGCCACCCGTCACTGCAAGGCATCCGTCACCGACTCGTCTTTGCGAGGCGCCACGGCGTGGTCCGTCACTGCGAGGCCCGAAGGGCCGTGGCAATCCATTCCATCGATTCCGTCATTGCGAGGAGGCTTGCCGACGCGGCAACATGGATTGCTTCGCTGTGCTCGCAATGACGACCTCGGTACCCGGACCGTGGGCGGGCCAGAGTCGCAACTTCGAGCGCTGCGCAGCCACCAGGGGAAGCGCGGCGACACACCAGACACCCAGCCCGGATCAAGGAGACCAAAATGAGCAAATACCAGGGAAGCCCCGAGGAAGTGGCGATCAAAATCGCCGGCCTTGTGCAGGACGCGCAGGCGCACAAGGACTTGTACATCGACCAGGAGCTGTTCGAGCTGGAGATGACCCAGCTCTTCGCCAACACCTGGGTCTACGTGGGCCACGCCAGCCAGATCCCCAAGGCGGGAGACTTCATCACCACCACGGTGGGCACGCAGCCCGTGGTGATGGTGCGCCAGGCCGATGCCAGCATCAAGGTGTTGCACAACCGCTGCCCACACAAGGGCGTGAAGGTGGCGGGCGAGGACTGCGGCAACACCGGCAAGTTTTTCCGCTGCCCCTACCACGCCTGGACCTTCAAGACCGACGGCAAGCTGCTGTCGATACCGCTCAAAAAAGGTTATACCGACACCGGCTTCGACAGCTGCGAGGCCAGCGAGGGCATGGCCGCGGTGCAGGCCGTGCACGTGTACCGCGACTTCGTCTTCTGCCGCCTGAACCCGCAGGGCATCAGCTTCGAAGAGTACTTCGGCGAATCGCTCTCCACCATCGACAACATGGTGGAACGCTCGCCTGAAGGGCGGCTTGAGATCGCCGGCGGCGTGCTGCGCTACATGCACAACTGCAACTGGAAAATGCTGGTGGACAACCAGACCGACACCTGCCACCCCATGGTGGCGCACGAGTCTTCCGCCGGCACGGCCGTCAACGTCTGGAAGCAGGCCCCGCCCGGCACGCCCAAGCCCATGGCCGTGGAGCTGTTCGCTCCCTTCATGAGCTCCTACGAATTTTTCGAGGGCATGGGCATCCGCGTCTGGGACAACGGCCACGGCCACACCGGCGTCGCCGACTCGATCCACGCCGACTACTCGGCCGTTCCCGGCTACCAGGAGCAGATGGACCAGGCCTACGGTCCGGAGCGCGCCAAAACCATCCTGGGCGACGTGCGGCACAACACCGTCTACTTCCCCAACATCATGGTGAAAGGTCCGGTGCAGACGCTGCGCCTGTTCAAGCCCATCGCCGCCAACCGGACCCTGGTGGAGAGCTGGACCTTCCGCCTGGTGGGCGCGCCCGACACCCTGCTGGAACGCACGCTGATGTACAACCGCCTGATCAACGCCCCGACCTCGGTCGTGGGCCACGACGACCTGGAGATGTACGAGCGCGCCCAGGAAGGCCTGCAGTCCATGGGGCGCGACTGGATCAACGTGTCGCGCCTCTACGATCCGGCCGAGCATGGCCAGACCCATGTCGTGACCAACGGCACGAACGAACTGCAGATGCGCAACCAGTACCGCGCCTGGGCCAAGTTCATGGCCGCGCCCGTCAGCGAAGCCAAACAGGAGCCAGCAGCATGAGTGCCTTCACCGAACGCCAGTTGACCGATTTTGTCTACGCCGAGGCGCGCATGCTCGACGAGGCGCGCTACGCCGAATGGCTGAACCTGTTCACCGAGGACGGCCACTATTGGATACCGCTGGAGCCGGGCCAGACTGACGCGCGCCTGCACTGCTCGCTGATGTACGAGGACAAGCTGCTGCTGCGCGTGCGCGTGGAACGCCTGGCCGGCGCGCGCACCTTCTCGCAGCAGCCCGCCAGCCGCTGCCACCACCTGCTGCAGCAGCCCACCCTCGAATCCGCCGACCCGGTCGCCGGGCGCTGGGTGCTGCGCACGGCCTTTCACTATGTCGAAACGCGCCGCGACGTGCAAACCCTGTACGCCGGCTGGTTCCGGCATGAACTGGTCGCCGTGGACGGCGTGCTGCGCATGCAGCTCAAGCGCGTCGACCTGGTGAACTGCGACAGCGCCTTTGCCAACATCAACCTGTTCATGTGAGCCCCATGCCCTTTTCCAACACGCCCACCGTTGCTGCGGCCTTTGACCAGGCGGCAGCGACCTGGGGCGAACATCCCTTTCTGTGCGTCCTGCCCGAGACCGCCGCCATCTACGGCGTGCCGGCCGGCGAGCTGAGCTATGCCGAAGTCCAGGCGCAGGTGCTGGCGCTGCGCGCGGCCTATGCGCAAGGCGGCTACGGCCACGGCCATCGCGTGGGCCTGCTGCTGGAGAACCGCCCGGCTTTCTTTTTGCACTGGTTTGCGCTCAACGTCCTGGGCGTGTCGGTGGTGCCGATCAACGCCGACTTGCGCGCGGCCGAGCTCGAATACCTGATTGCCCATTCCGAAATCCTGCTGGTCGTGGCCCTGCCGACGCGCCATGCGGATCTGCTCGCCGCTGCCAAAGCTGCCGCCTGCCAGCTTGCTGTGATACAGCATGGCGACGCCATTCCACCGACATCTGCGCCCGCGCCTCTGGCCGGGCAGCCGGTGGGCGAACTCAGCGAATGCGCCCTGCTCTACACCTCGGGCACGACCGGTCGCCCTAAGGGCTGCGTGCTGCAGAACCGCTACTTCCTGCAGTCCGGTCGCTGGTACGCCAGCGTCGGCGGACTCGCCGCGCTGCAGCCGGGCAAAGAGCGCATGCTGACGCCCCTGCCCCTGGTGCACATGAACGCCATGGCCTACTCGACCCTGGCCATGGTGCTGACCGGCGGCTGCCTGATCCCGCTGGACCGCTTCCATCCGGGCAGCTGGTGGGACAGCGTGCGCGCTTCGCGCGCCAGCGTCGTGCACTACCTGGGCGTGATGCCCGCCATGCTGATGAAGGCGCCCGCCACGGAACTGGACCGGGCCCACGCCGTGCGCTTCGGTTTTGGCGCCGGCATCGACCGCAGCCTGCATACCCCCTTTGAAGAACGCTTCGGCTTTGCCCTGCTCGAAGCCTGGGCCATGACCGAGACCGGCGCCGGCGCCGTGGTGATGGCCAGCCAGGAGCCGCGCTGGCCGGGCACGAGCTGCTTTGGCCGCGAAGGCGCGGACGTTGAAGTCAAACTCGTGGCCGACGACGGCAGCACGCCTGGCGTGAACGAGCCCGGCGAGCTGCTGGTGCGCCACGCCGGCGCCGATGCGCGCTACGGCTTCTTCTCGCACTACCTGAAGGACGACGCCGCCACGGCCGAGGCCTGGGCCGGGGATTGGTTTCACACCGGCGACATCGTGCAGCGCGGCCCCAATGGCTCGCTGCACTTCATCGACCGGCGCAAGAACGTGATCCGGCGCAGCGGCGAGAACATCTCGGCCGTCGAAGTGGAAAGCGTGCTGCTGCAGCACCCGCTGGTGCGCGCCGCCGCCGTGTCCGCCGTGCCCGACGCGGTGCGCGGCGACGAGGTCTTTGCCTGCATCGTCGCGCCTTCGGTCATTGCTGAGCCTGCGGCTAAGCGCGCGCTCGCCGAAGAATTGGTGGCCTGGTGCCTGGCGCGACTGGCCTACTACAAGGCGCCGGGCCACGTGGCCTTTGTGGAGGCATTGCCCATGACCGCGTCCCAAAAGATCCAGCGCGGCGAGCTGCGCCCGCTGAGCACCAAGCTGATCGCCGCCGGGGCCAGCTTCGACACCACGGCGCTGAAAAAGCGCCAGGGCTGAACATGAGCAAACGTTCCTCCTACGAAGGTGTGGCCGTTGCCGTCCCCGTGACGGTGCCGTACCAGCGCTACTCAACCCATGGCGCGCACTGGTTCATAGCCCAGGCCTTGCACGCGCTGCTGAAAAGCAGCGGCATCGCCAAGGAGCAGATCGACGGCCTCACCGTGAGCAGCTTTTCCATGGCGCCGGACACGGCCGTGGGCGTGACCCAGCACCTGGGCCTGAGCCCGCGCTGGCTGGACCACATCCCCACGGGAGGCGCCAGCGGCGTCATGGCCTTGCGCCGCGCGGCGCGCGCCGTGCAAGCGGGTGACGCCAGCATCGTGGCCTGCATTGGCGCCGACACCAACCACGTGGACTCCTTCCGCCAGACCCTGGGATCCTTCAGCGACTTCGCGCGCGACGCCACCTACCCCTACGGCGCGGGCGGCCCGAACTCGGTGTTCGCCATGATCACCGCGCACTACATGCAAAGCTGCGGCGCGCAGCGCGAGGACTTCGGCCGCATCGCCGTGGCGCAGCGCGCCAACGCCTTGCTGAACCCGAACGCGCTGATGAAGAAGCCGCTGAGCCTGCAGGACTACATGGACGCCAAGGCCATCAGCGCGCCCATCCATTTGTTCGACTGCGTCATGCCCTGCGCCGGCGCCGACGCCTTTCTGGTGATGAGCGAAGCCAAGGCGCGCGAACTGGGCCTGAAGCACGTGCTGCTGCACGGCGCCATCGAACGGCACAACGCCTATGCGGCGGACCCGGTGATGATGCGCGGCGGCTGGCGGATGGATCGCGACGAGCTGTACGCGCAGGCCGGCGTGCGCCCCGAGGCCATCGACTTCATCCAGACCTATGACGACTATCCGGTGATCGTGATGATGCAGTTCGAAGACCTGGGCTTTTGCGAGAAAGGCGAGGGCCCGGCCTTTGTGCGCGCCCACAGCCTGACGCACGACGGCAGCTTCCCGAACAACACCAGCGGCGGCCAGCTCTCCGTGGGCCAGGCCGGTGCCGCCGGCGGCTTTCTCGGCATGGTGGAGGCGTTGCGCCAGCTCACCGACGAGGCCGGCGCGCGCGCTGTGCCCGACGCGAAACTGGGACTCGTTGCCGGCTTCGGCATGGTGACCTACGACCGCTGCCTGTGCACCGGCGCCGTCATCCTTGGGAGGTCGGCATGAGCAATTCCTTCACCAAGCCGGGGCCGAAGAACCCGCTGCTGCACACGCCGCAGTTCAACCTGCCGCCGAACGCGCGCGGCCGCGTCGCTTTGGGCATCACCGCCGCCGCAGCGCTGGGGCGCTTCGAGCTGCAGGTGTGCCAGGAATGCGCCCGCGTGCAATACCCACCGCGCGAAGCCTGCGGCCACTGCCTGTCGCCACGCCTGTCCTGGCGCGAGCAATCGGGCGCGGGCCAGCTGCTGGCCACGACCACGCTGGGGCACAGCAACGACCTGTACTTCAGCGAGCGCCTGCCCTGGCGCCTGGGCATGGTGCAGCTCGACGCCGGGCCTTCGCTCATGGTCTACCTGACCGAAGGCGTGGGCGCGGCGCCGCTCCGTGTGAAGGTGGTGGCCAAACTGGACCGCGCAGGCCAGGCGGTATTGATAGCATTTCCTGAAGAAGCGAGGGCTGACATGGCTGACGAAAAAATGCTGCGCGAATTCGGCAGCGACCCGAAGTTCCGCAAGGTGCTGGTCACCGACGGCAAGAGCGAAGTGGGCCAGGCCATGGTGCAAGCCCTGATCGCCGCCGGCGCCGACCTGATCTGGGTGGGACAGGCCGAGCCCTGGAAGAAGGTGCCTGCGCTGGACGCGCTGGCCGCCCTGCCCCAGGTCACGCTGGTGCCGCTGGACCTGAGCAACGAACGCTCCGTGACCGAACTCGCCGGGCAGATCGGCGGCAAGGTCGACATCCTGATCAACACCGCCGAAGTGCACCGCGCCTACGGCATCAGCGCACGCCGCGGCACCGACATCGCCAAGCTCGAGATGGAGGTCAACTACTTCGGCCTGCTGCGCCTGGCCCAGGCCTTCGGGCCCGCGCTCAAGGGCCGCGCCGCCGACGGCGCTACGCACGCCACGGCCTGGGTGAACCTGCTGTCGGTCTACGCCCTGGCGAACTACCCTTCGCATGGCACCTTCTCGGCCAGCAAGGCGGCGGCGCATTCGCTGGCGCAGTGCCTGCGCGCCGAGATGCGCGGGGCCGGTATCCGCGTTCTCAACGTCTTCCCCGGGCCCATTGACGAGACCTGGAACCAGCAGATGCCGCAACCCAAGCTCAAGCCCCAGGCCCTGGCCAGCGCCATCGTGAAGGCGCTGCAGAGTGGCGTGGAAGACATCTACCCGGGCGACATCGCGCAGGAGTGGCTGCAGCGCTGGCGCGACAACCCCAAGGTGCTGGAACGCGAACTCGCGGCCGGCGGCAGCTGAAACCCACAAGATTGCGCAACATGACAACACCTACCCTACTGCAAAGCCTGGCGGCGGCGCTGGCCAGCGGCCAGATCCAGGTCATCGACCTGACGCAGACCCTGACGCCCGAATTCCCGCAGATCGCCCTGCCGCCCGAGATGGGCCAGTGCGCGCCGTTTCGCATCGAGCAGGTGTCGCGCTACGACGAGCGCGGCCCGGGCTGGTACTGGAACAACTTCAGCTGCGGCGAGCACACCGGCACGCACTTTGACGCGCCCATCCACTGGATCTCGGGCCGTGACTTGCCGAACAACGCGGTCGACACCATCCCCGTGCAGCACTTCGTCGCAGGGGTCTGCGTCATCGACTGCAGCACGCAGTCTGCGGCCGACCCCGACTACCTGATGACCGTGGCCGACATCGAAGCCTTCGAGGCCGAGCATGGAACCATTCCCGCCGGCGCCTGGGTGCTGATGCGCACCGACTGGTCCAAGCGTTGGTCGCAAAACAAGGACGCCCAGGCTTACCAGAACTTCGACGCTGCCGGTCAGCACACCCCCGGCCCCAGCACCGAGGCGGTGCGCTTCCTGGTGGAGCAGCGCGGCGTGCTGGGCTTTGGCTCGGAGGCCATCGGAACCGACGCGGGTCAGGGCTACCACCTGCGCCCGCCTTACCCCTGCCACAGCCTGATGCACGGCGCCGGGCGCTACGGCCTGCAGTGCCTGACGAATCTGGACCAGCTGCCCGCCACCGGCGCACTGCTGCTGAGCGCCCCGCTGAAGATCGAACAGGGCAGCGGCAGCCCCTTGCGCGTGCTGGCGCTGGTGGAGCGCAAATGAGTCTGCTCCGTCCAGCCGCACTCGTCACCGGCGGCAGCGCCGGCATCGGCCGCGCCATCGTCGAGCAGCTGCTGGAGCAGGGCTGCGAAGTCCTGTCCCTTGATCTTCAGCCCGGCACGCTCACCCATGCGCGCCTGCACGCCTTCGAGATCGACCTCACCGAGCGCGCCGCTACGGCGCAACTGATCGCCGAACTGACGCAGCGCTTCGCCATCACGACGCTGGTGCACAACGCTGGCGTGATCCGCCCGGCGCTGCTGGCCGATGTGCAACTGGAAGACCTCGACGCCCTGGTGAACCTGCACCTGGGCTGCGCCATCCAGCTGCTGCAGGGCGCCCTGCCCGCCATGCGCGCCGCGCGCTTGGGCCGGGTCGTGCTGCTGTCCTCGCGCGCCGCCCTGGGCGTGGTCACGCGCACCAGCTACTCGGCCACCAAGTCCGCCATGTTGGGCATGGCCCGGACCTGGGCGCTGGAGCTCGCGGCCGACGGCATCACGGTGAACGTGGTGGCGCCGGGACCGATCCGCACCGACATGTTCCACGCCGTGGTGCCGGCCGGCAGCGAGCGTGAAACCGCCCTGGCCGCAGCGATTCCGGTCAAGCGCCTGGGCGAGGCGGTCGACGTGGCGCGCGCCGTGCGCTTCTTCGCCGATCCGGCCAACAGTTTTGTCACGGGCCAGGTGCTGTACGTCTGCGGCGGCAGCAGCATCGGCAGCATTTCCCTGTAATCTTCCCGCGTCCCAACCCACCCTTTCCCTCAACCTGGAGTCATCTATGTCCCGTTCCGCTCTGCGTTCCCCCAAGCTGCTTTGCAGCATCGCCCTGCTTGCCGCCGCCGTCGGTTCGGCCTACGCCCAGGTGAAGATCGGCGTCGTCAGTTCCTCCACGGGACCGACGGCCCTGGTCGGCATCTCGCAGAAGAACACCGTGCCCTTGCTGCCCACCAAGATCGGCAACCTGACGGTCGAGTACTTCTCGCGCGACGACGCGAGCGACCCGACGAATTCGGTCACGGAAATCAAGAAGCTCATCAGCGAGCAGAACATCGACGCGCTGATCGGCCCCAGCGGCTCGCCCAACGCCATGGGCGTGATCCAGTTCGTCGCCGAAGCCGGTGTACCCATGCTCGCGCCCGTAGGCACGGCCGCCGTGGTGCTGCCGATGACGGAAGCCAAGAAGTGGGTCTTCAAGACCACGCAGAACGACGACATCATTGCGCGCGCGCTGTTCGAACACATGGCAAAGGCCAAGGTCAAGACCCTGGGCTTCATCGCACTGAACGACCCCTACGGCGAGAACTGGGCCAAGGTGGTGACCGGTCTGGCCGCTCAGCACAACATCAAGATCGTGGCCAGCGAGCGCTTCCTGCGCACCGACACCTCGGTCACGGCGCAAAGCCTGAAGGTGCTGGCCGCCAGCCCCGACGCCGTGCTGGTTGCCGCCGCCGGCGGACCCACGGTGCTGCCCCATGTGACACTGGTCGATCAGGGCTACAAAGGCCAGATCTACCAGACGCACGGCGCGGCCCTGCCCGACTTCCTGAAGCTCGGCGGCAAGCGCGTCGAAGGCGCGATCCTGGCCGCGAGCCTGATGCTGGTGCTGCCGGAAATCGCCGACAGCAACCCGTCCAAGAAGATGGCCAGCGACTACATCGCCGCCTACGAGAAGCTCAACGGCGCCAAGCCCGCGACCTTCGGCGCCAATGTGTTCGACGCCGGTCTGCTGCTGCAAAAAGCGATTCCGATCGCTGCCGCCAAGGCCAAGCCCGGCACCAAGGAATTCCGCGCCGCGCTGCGCGACGCGCTCGAGCAGACCAAGGAACTGGTCGCGACGCAGGGCGTGTACAACATGACGGCCGCCGACCACAGCGGCTTTGACGACCGCGGCCGCGTGCTCATCGTCGTCAAGGACGGCACCTGGAAACTGCTGAAGTAATTCAGATCCTGCGCCACCGACCGTGGTGGCGCGTCTTTCTCTCTCCACTGTTTCGCAAACTCCCCTCCTCGCATGAACCTCCAGATCGCTGCACTCCTGGGCCAGGATGGCATCACCAACGGCGCCATTTACGCGCTGCTGGCGCTGTCCATCGTGCTGGTCTTTACCGTCACCCGGGTGCTGCTGATCCCGCAGGGCGAGTTCGTCGCCTACGGCGCGCTGACCATGGCGTCCATGCAGGCGGGCCAGCCCAGCGCCGTGGTCTGGCTGCTGGTGGGCCTGTGCCTGGCCTCGGCCGCGGTCGACCTCTATCAGAAGCTGCGCGGCCAGGCGCGAGCCCCCAAGCTGCGCTGGCTGTTTGCCGCCAAGCTGATCTACCCGGCGCTGCTGGCGCTGCTGGTCTACAAGCTGCCGCTGGCCACGCTGGCCATGCCCTGGCAGATCGCACTCACGCTGGCCCTGCTGGTGCCGCTAGGCCCGCTGCTGTACCGCCTGGTGTACCAGCCCATCGCCGACGCGCCCTCGCTGGTGCTGCTGATCGTGTCCATCGCCCTGCATGTCTCCATGGTGGGTTTCGGTCTGCTGGTGTTCGGCCCGGGCGGCGCCAGCACCACGCCGCTGATCGACGAAACCTTCGAATTCGGCAACATCCGCATCAAGGCCCAGGCGCTGTGCGTGCTGGCCGTGGCGCTGGCGCTGATCGGTGCGCTGTATCTGCTGTTCGGCCGTACGCTCTACGGCAAGGCGCTGCGTTCCGCCGCCATGAACCGCATGGGCGCGCGCCTCATGGGCATCTCGCCCGTGCTCGCCGGCAAGGCCACCTTCTTCCTGGCCGCACTCATCGGCGTGATGTCGGGCGTGCTGATCGCGCCCATGACGACGATCTATTACGACTCGGGCTTTCTCATCAGCCTCAAAGGCTTTGTCGGCTCCATCATCGGCGGCCTCGTGAGCTACCCGGTGGCGGCGGCAGGCGCGCTGCTGGTCGGTCTGATCGAGGCCTTCTCGGCTTTTTATGCGAGTGGGTACAAGGAGATCATCGTCTTCACGCTGATCATTCCCGTGCTGTTGTGGCGCTCCCTGCACAGCCACGCGATGGAGGATGAGGAATGAAGGCGCTCGCTGGTTTCGTGGTTCTGCTGCTGCTTGCGCCCTTTGCGCTGCCGGCCTTCTACCTCACGCTGCTCAACTACATCGGCCTGTACAGCCTGGTGGCCCTGGGCCTGCTGCTGCTCACCGGCGTGGGTGGCCTGACCAGCTTCGGCCAGGCCGCCTTTGTCGGCATCGGCGCCTACACCACGGCGGCTTTGTCCACCGGCGTGATCGAGCTGCCCGCGGCACTGGCCTGGACCCAGCACTCACCCTGGATTGCGCTGGCAGCGGGCCTGCTGCTCACTTTCGTCGTCGCGATCGCGCTGGGCTCCATGACGCTGCGCCTGTCGGGCCACTACCTGCCGCTGGGCACCATCGCCTGGGGCATCAGCCTGTACTACTTCTTCGGCACCTTCGAGCAGTTGGGCGGGCAGACCGGCATGTCGGGCATCCCGGCGATCGAGCTGTTCGGCCACCCGCTGGTCACGGCGCGAGAGATGTACTACCTGATCTGGGCCTTTGTGCTGATCGCCGCCTTGACCACGCAAAACCTGCTCGATTCGCGCCAGGGCCGCGCCATCCGCGCGCTGCGCGGCGGCGTGGTGATGGCCGAGGCCATGGGCGTGGACACGGCGCGCTCGCGCATGGTGATCTTCGTCATCGCCTCGCTGCAGGCCAGCGCCTCGGGCTGGCTGTACGCGCACCTGCAGCGCTTTGTGAACCCCTCGCCCTTCGGCCTGCAATACGGCATCGACTACCTGTTCATGGCGGTGGTGGGCGGTGCGGGCCAGGTCTGGGGCGCGCTGCTTGGCGCCACCGTCATCACCGTGTCCAAGCAGTGGCTGCAAGACCTGTTGCCGCAACTGCTGGGGCGCACCGGCAACTTCGAGATGATCGTCTTTGGCGCCCTGCTGATCCTGCTGCTGCAGCGCTCGCGCAACGGCTTGTGGGGCCTGGTGGCGCGCGCTGCGGCGCGCTGGCTGCCCAAGACCCGGGCCAAGCCGCGCGCCCTCCCGCAGGCGCAGGCCCTGCCCCGGCGGCCCATGCCGCAGCGCGGCGAGGTGGTGCTGGAGGCCAAGAACGTGACCCGGCGCTTTGGCGGCCTGGTGGCGAACAACGACCTGAGCCTGCAGGTGCACGCCGGCGAAATCCTGGCGCTGATCGGACCCAACGGCGCAGGCAAGAGCACGATGTTCAACCAGCTCTCGGGCGTGGACACTCCCACCTCAGGCCAGGTGCTGCTGCGCGGCCAGTCTGTCGCGGGACGGGGCTCGCGCGCCATCGCGCGCATGGGACTGAGCCGCAGCTTTCAGCATGTGCGCCTGCTGCCGGCCATGAGCGTGCTGGAGAACGTTGCCATCGGCGCGCACCTGCGGGGAAAAAGCAGCGTGTTCTCGGCGGCGTGGCGGCTCGATCGCGCCGAGGAGGCGCGCCTGCTGGCCGAGGCCGCGCACCAGGTGGAGCGCGTGGGCTTGCAAGAGCACATGTTTGCCGAGGCCGGCTCCCTGGCGCTGGGACAGCAGCGCACGCTGGAGATCGCCCGCGCCCTGGCCAGCGACCCCTGCGTGCTGCTGCTGGACGAGCCCGCTGCGGGTTTGCGCCTGCGCGAGAAACAGGCGCTGGGCGAGTTGCTGAGCAAGCTGCGCGCCGAGGGCATGGCGATACTTCTGGTGGAACACGATATGGACTTTGTCATGGGGCTGGTGGATCGGGTGGTGGTGATGGACTTCGGTCAGAAGATCGTCGAGGGCCTGCCGCACGAGGTGCAGCAAAACCCGGCCGTGCTGGAAGCCTATCTGGGCGGGGTGGCGCCATGAACCGGCCCGACAAGAGCGTGCTGGAGGTGCGCAATCTGACCGTGTCGTACGGCCTGGTCGACGCGCTGGTGGACACCAGCCTGACGGTGGGCGCAGGCCAGATCGTCACCGTCATTGGCCCCAACGGCGCGGGCAAGACCACGCTGCTCTCGGCCATCATGGGCGTGTTGCCCTCGCGCGGCGAGATCGCCTTTGAAGGCGAGGTGCACCGCTCCCCCGAGGTCGAGCAGATGGTGCGCGCCGGCATGACGCTGGTGCCGGAAAAACGCGAGCTGTTCGCCGCCATGAGCGTGCAGGACAACCTGGAGCTCGGCGCCTTCGACCGCTACCGCCGCGGCAAGCGCGACCAGGCGCAGGTGCTGGAAGAGGTGTTCACACTGTTTCCGAGGCTCAAGGAGCGACGCGAGCAGTTCGCCGCAACGCTCTCAGGCGGCGAGCGCCAGATGCTGGCCATAGGCCGCGCGCTGATGGCCAGGCCGCGCCTGCTGATGCTGGACGAACCCAGCCTGGGCCTGGCGCCGCTGATCGTGCGCGAGATCTTTCGCATCATCGCCACGCTGCGCGAACAGGGTGTGTCCATCCTGCTGGTGGAGCAGAACGCGCGCGCCGCGCTGCAGGTGGCCGACTACGGCTATGTGCTGGAAACCGGCAGCATCAGCATGCAGGGCGAGGCCAGTGAACTGGCGCGCGATCCGCGCGTCATCGAAGCCTACCTCGGTCTGGCCGGCAAGCACCAGGACAAGCTGTCGGCGTAGCCGCTGCCAGCGATCGCGAATAATTGCCAATAGCCGCGAGGCGGCGGCGGAGCACTTGGGAGCTGTGATGGAATACATGGCGCCAGCCTCGAAGGCAACTTCGAATTCAACTCAAGCGGCTCGCCGCACTTAATGGATATCCGAGATGGCTAAAGATCCTGCTGAAGAGAAATTTGATTTCGCCATCAAACTTGTTGAACCAACTTTGTTCATTGCATTGGGCGGAACAGGGGCAGAAGTGCTTTGGTGCATCCGCCGGCGTATTCTCAACACGCTTTGGGATGCGGGTGCGGCGCCGCCTGTCAGGCTGGAACAGCTCAGCGAGTTTCCGTTTGCGGAATTCCTGCATGTCGACATGGACTTGGGTTGCAGCGAGGCATCTCCCGCGGGTAAAGCAGATGGGCTGATCGAGAAGGTCAAGTTCAAGGAAGAAGAAAAGGTCATCAGGAAGTTCGACATCGGCAAGTACATCAATTCCGATGAGGATTTGTCAAAATACCCGTTGATTCAGGACTGGTTTCCGCTGACGCGTTCCAAACTGGATGAATTGAATATCGACCCAGTCTGTGGCGCTGGACAGATTCGCTCCTACGGGCGTCTGTATCTCTTTGACCAGTATTCCGAAATCAAGAGTGCCATACGCACCAAGATGGAACGTCTGCTGTCCAACGTGTCTCCATCAGAGGCCGGACGCAGACTGGGTCTCGAGGCGTATTCCCACACCCCGATAAAGGTTGTGGTCATCGCCTCCACGGTAGGCGGCACCGGTTCCGGTACTTTCATCGATATAGGCTATATCGCCACGATCCTTGGCCAGGAACTCGCCAGACAGGGCGTCACCACCAATCTTGTACTGATTTTTCCATCGGGGCTTCAAGGGCACGGCTCAGCCGTGAACCAGGCGAATACCTATGGCAGTTTGATGGAGTTGGAGACTTCCATGCGCCCAGGCTGCAGGTACATCAAAGCGTGGGCCGAGAACGAGACCATCCGGGATATGCCGGAAGCACCCTACAGCAATATCTACCTCGCCGATACCACCAACCTGGCAGGCGCGCAGACTTGCAACATCAAGGATATTCACAACATGCTGGCCAGCGCGCTGTTCGAGGATCTTTCGTGCACCGAATTAGCCAGCAAAAAGCGCGCAATGTTGGATTTTCGAAATCGGTACAAGCTGCAACCCTATTTGTCGCACGTCGACCCGCAAATCTACGGCGACATGAAGCTGAGCTTTTCGCGCGGCTACTCCAGTTTAGGTCGGGCGACCATAGACACCCATCTGGAGCAGAGGAAAAATATTGTGGTGTACCGCCAAGTCATTGGCATGCTCAAGTCCTTTTTCGGCGTTCACTCTGAAGATGACAGTGCAGACATCAAGTCCGGCCGATCGACCGACCAGGAACGCGACGAGTGGCTTGCCAAGGGCCTGTTCCTCGGGGTTGACAATGAAATCATCGATTACGATTTCGTGCAGCCAACCGAGGATTACTGCAAGGGTGCCGTGCGCGCCACCTGTACGGTTATGCGGGAACTGCTGCGGGTCAATGGTGTTTCGCGCCTGGACGCCATTGAAACCAAAATTCGCCACACCTTTGAGCAAATCGGGCAGAGTGGAAACATCCGGGAATGGCCGAAAAAGATTGCCGATGCCATCAGGCAGATCAACCTCGACTCCTTCAAAGCCATTGAATCTGCCTCTGGCTCGCACGAAGACGCCATCCAACGCCGGTGCGTCGAACTGTTGGCCGAAATGCTGTCTCCCGAGCGAAAGGACGGACTGATCGCGGCCCTGTGGTCACGCGTGGAGAACAAGGAGCGCGGCGGACTGGAGCACACCATTGAGTTGATCGTTCAACTCAAGGACCGGCTGGAAAACAATAACACCGGACTGGTCAGGGCGCTCGAAGAAAACGCCAGATGGTTCACCGGCCTGTCGGAACACCTGCACACGCTTGAGGCCGGCACTCTGCAGGAACGATTGCAGCAGTCCGTCGGCACGCTGCTGTGCGACGAGTCCCAGGCCAAAGCCCATCTCAAGCAGATTTCCAGCGCGGTGGGGCTGCACATTCGCTACCAAATCTACGGCGAGGCCTGCCGCGAAGCCGCTGTGCTGGTGCACGAGTTGTCCGAAAACCTGGGTGAAAAGGCCGGCGCGGATGCAGATGGCAACCCGACCTGGAGTGGCTTCATCGGCACGCTGGAGGACGCTCGCGCCGTGGTTCGAGCCACCATCCTGCAGTTGGAGAGCCAGATCAAGCTGAACTCCGAGGCGATGAAACAGGGCAGTTCCATGTCATTTGTGCTGCCTGCGCCGCGCAGCAACATTGACGAACTGGAAATGCAGTCGCCACAAGGGGCTCGCGACTGGGCTGAACAGGCCTTTGAAGATTTCGGCGGCATGCAGCAGCTGTTGGTCATGCTCAAGGAGGACAGCGGACGCGCCGAGTTGCTCAGCAAGCTGGGCAACCGTACCCTGGCCCTCATCGGTGGCCGTGGCGCCAATGCCAAAGAGGAAAACCCACTGTTTGCAGCGCTGGAGGCGCACCCGAACCGGGGCCAACTGTTCGCCGACCTCTTGCAGCGCGCAATGCCTTGGGTGGCGGCCAATCTGGACAAGTGCCTCAAGGGTTCAGGTCCTGAAGATCAGTACATTTGCCTGGTCGGGGTCAGGGACCGCAGGGGATTCGAGGCCCGCTATGGCAATGAACTCAGAAGCCGCGTGTTTCCTCCGTCGAAGATGATCGCGATGACCGTCGAATTTGTGGAAATTGACACGCCCGGCAAGCTGATTTGCCATACGGAGCTCATCGGACTGCCTCTGCTCTCGCTGAAGGCATTGGACGATTGGTACCGAGCCTACCTCGATATTGATCAGAGGACGATTCCGGTTAACACCCACCGCCGTACCCGCACCTTTGTACATCCGCGCGAGTTCACAGCCGAAGAACTGAGCTCGTGGATGGAAGACTTCAAGCTGTTTGTGCAAAGCGTGGCACTGGGTATTCTGAAGCGCAACGGCACCGGTCAGGACGCTGACGTGTACACGCTGAAGGTCAGGGGTGTGGCCCGTTCGGCTACCTTCGAGCGCACGCTGCGTCTGGGTGGCTTGGGTCGTCACCGTGCGGTTCTGCAGGAGGAAGTCACTGAAGCCCTGAACAGACTGGAGTCAGCGGACCAGATGGCGATGTGGGTGGCGCTGCTGGAGCACTACCGTGACATGGTCTATCCGACAGTGCTCAGGGCGCTTGACGGCTGCGCAGTGGAAGAGAAGCATTTGCCGACCGTGGCCTGTGAGCAGTTGGCAGAAACCTATAGCGGTCGCTTAATGGAAAAGGTCGGCGCGGCCCAGGCCATGCAGTTGCTCGAAGTTGCCCGCAAAGCCCTGGAACAATGCAGCGTTGAGATCACCGGGTCGAACAGCGACCCTTACCCCGACGAGGTCAACAAATTGACGATGCAGAACAAGCGGGCTCTCAAGCGCGAAGTGCTGCAACAAGGCTGGTCCCCGGCCGCAACCGACCCTGAACGTCAGCCTGGTACCGGCAGTTGCCCACCGCCCTGGACTGGCACGTTGCCACCGCCGGTCCCCGTTGCCGCGTTGGAGTTTCACGTTTTGGTGGGCGCGCAGCATTACGGGCCTTATTCATTGACGTCCCTGGCCACTTTTGTGCCGACGCGGCAACTCACTGCCACCT